>JADJPF010000020.1:0-340925 GCA_016713405.1 Blastocatellia bacterium | reverse complement strand
TGCCCAGCCCTGTCATGACTGGGCTATTACAAAATGCCATTACAGGGCATTAAAATTCTAAAATTTTTTAGAATCAATAAGTTACAAAATAAATTCCATGTATATTAAATTATCATGTAAAACTAAATTGTTTATAAATCAAATACTTCATCCATTTTTGAAACAAATTCTCGCCAAATTCCTATAAGAAAAACTGCAATTGTAGGTAGCAAAAATATGTTCATTAAATAGTAATTATCAATGTAGGGGCCATTTTTACCATTATCTAAGAAATAATACCCTATTAATGTACCTAGCACTAAAGAAACCAAATATCCAAATCCTAAAAAAGCTAAGGCTAAAGAACGGCTAAAGGGTTGTTTTGGAGGTTCTGTCATTTTAGTTACTGAAGGAACGTTTGGTAAATAAGTATATTTCTCTAATATATTTTGCATATTTTGAAAAAGAAACCGTACTCCAAAAACAAATAAAAAGACAGCTAAAACTTTTGTTACAATAGAATCCAAAATCATAGGTTTTAGTAGAGCAACAATAAAAGTAGAGGTAAAAAGAGTTGCTACTACAGTCACAGCCTGAGCGCGGGCCTGCACTTCAAGGCGTTCTTGTTCTAACATTTCTTCAACAACACGATTAATATTAGAGCGATAAACATCTCGTTGTGTGCGTAAGTTATTGCTTCGGCGGTTACTATCTAGTTTTTCTATTCCACCTAGGTCATAAAGTGACCTAAGTTCAGGGTTAGAAAGCACTTTATAAGCTTCACTTAAACGAGCAAATTGTTCATTAGCCTCCGGTGCATTGCTTAGATCTGGATGAAGTTGTCTAGCTAATTTGCGATAGGCTGAACGGATCTCGTCTTGGCTCGCTTTTGGACAAACTCCAAGTATTTGGTAGTAATCAAACATAATTACTCCCCACAAATTTTTATTAATTTAATTTAAGTCGCGGCCAAGTAAACTAACTTTTCGATTATAGCAAGGTAAAAAGGATTGTGCATAAAAATTTTTAACTTTACTCTTAAGTCATACATTTAGTAGATCTTTTTTGTGTAGATCTCTATTAAAGTTTAAGAAAGATTAAATTTAGCCAATATTGCGGCTAAATTCCTAGCCTTTAGAGTCAATCAACGGTAATCTTTATCGGCATCAAAAACAAAAATTTTATTTTCTGAGGAAGTTTTTGCATGAATCAACAAGATGTACAATTAATAATTAAATTTGCTAAAAAATTAGTTTCCTATGCCCAATTACAAGGTAATACAGAACTACACCCTAATGAAAATGAGTACAATGATCCTCACTTAGGGGTAATAAATAATGGAAAAAACATAGAAATTTGGGTAAAGAAAGACCCTTCAGATCGTCCTAACGTAGACAACCGCGTTTTCTATGCAATTAATTTAGATAATGTAAATTATTTACTAATGGTCTTTCGCCAAGGCCGTTGGCCTAAGTATTTACGACAGGTTGTAGAAAAAGAAGAAAAACCTTCTTTTGCAAACATAGATGATCAAGAAATTTTTCCCGAATTACAGTAGCTTAACTTAAAAGAAAATAGGTTAACTTAAACTTAATCTATTTTCTTTTTGTTGTCTCTTTAAAAACTTGCCCAATAAGGCTAACTGCTGGAATTTCCGCAATTACATAAGGATAGCGGGTTTGAAAAACCTATATCTAAGTGTTACACTTTTTTTGTACCTTAGCTTTATATTAATAAGTAACTTAAGTTCTAACTAGTAATTTGTTGTAAGGTATTCTCTGGAATAATAGAGTATAATATCACTGGTAATATTGCTAGTGTCTCTAATTTACTTTATAGATAAAATTAGCTAGTTAAAACAATAAAACATTTATTCTTAGTGTTGTTAATTATCAGTCATTTTCGTTAAGACTTTATGGTTATGGATAATCAGCTAGTTGACAAAACCCGCGAAAAAATTTTACATCTACTTAAAATTAATGGGGAGATGACTGTATCTTCACTAAGTGAAGAGCTTAAAGTATCAGGTGTAAACATTCGTGGTCATTTAAGCCGAATGGAGAGAGATGGTTTAGTTATTATGCGTTGTGAGAAATCTAATGAACGTGGACGGCCATCATATCTTTATAAACTTACAGAAAAAGGGCATTCTTCTTTTCCTAGTGCTTATAATCAATTGGCTAGTGATGTATTAAAGCAAGTAAAGCAAATGTTTGGTATGCAAGCAATTAGCTCAATATTTGCTGGTCGGGCCCAGGAGTTTCTTCAGCAATTACAATCAAAATTTAAGGGTAAACCCTTAGAAGTTACTAAAATTAGTGAACTTGCAGAACTTTTACGTGCTATGGGTTATGTTGTAGAAGTTAATGCTATGGGTAAGAATGAGTATGTTCTTACCATTAAGCATTGCCCTATTTCCCAGGTTGCAGCAGATTTTCCAGAAGTTTGTACAGCAGAACTTAATATGCAAAGACAAGCTTTAGATGCGCATGTTTCTCTAAAACGTACTATCCCCCAAGGTAGTAATAGTTGTCACTACCATATTATCTTCCAAAATAAATAGTAAATATATTTATTGTCAATTTATTAGATAGAAAAGTTTTTCTCTAATACTAGCTAAGATTGAATAACCTGAAAGGTTATGCTAATTTGCTTAAATCTACTAAATCAATAAGATAAAGATTTACTTAAAATAAATTTGATAAGTTAATTAATTTATAAACTATTGCAATGGCAGACAACACAACAACTCAAAATTTATCTGGTCAAATTATTGATAATAAATATGAATTGATTGAGCCTCTTGGCGAAGGAGGTATGTCAGTTGTTTATAAAGCTCGCCGACTACGTATAAATGATGAAGTAGCCATTAAAATTTTACATGCAGAAGTAACGGCTGATGCTGTTAGCCAAATTCGTTTTGAGCGTGAAGCCCAGGCAGCAGCACGAATTAAACACCCTAATATTGTTACTATTCATGACTTTGGAACAACAACTTCAGGGCTAACTTATTTAGTAATGGAAATGCTTCAGGGCCCAACTCTTAGTGAAGAATTAAGTAATTATAATGGTCTGGCTGTAGAGCGATTTATTGATATTTTTCTGCCTGTATGTCGTGCCATAGGAGCAGCACACCAAGAAGGAATTATTCACCGCGACCTTAAACCTTCTAACATATTACTACATAAGCTTAAAGATGGTACAGAATTAGTCAAAGTAGTTGATTTTGGTATTGTTAAAGTTCGTGCAGGTGAAGCGTTAACCCAAGTCAATAACATACTTGGCACACCTCATTATATGTCACCAGAACAATGCTATAGTCGAGAATTAGATGCTCGTTCCGATATATATTCCCTAGCAATAATTGCCTATGAGATGTTAACTGGTCATCTGCCATTTAATGAATCATCAATTATTGAAATTCTGCAAGCTCATGTAGAAAAAGCACCACCATCTTTAAGACAATTCCGGCCTAATATTCCTATGGATTTAGAAGCTGTTATTTTAAGAGCTTTAAGTAAAACGGCTGATGAGCGTCCAAATTCAGCCCAGGAATTTGGACAAGAACTCTTGACTAACTCAGGAATTGGTCATTTACGAACTGTTAACACAGGAGCGCATAACAAAAATAAATCCTCTAGTGCTGATTTAACCCCTTATCCAAATAAGCGTAATGAGCCTATTACACCCTTACGTTTAGATACTATTAGCCGTCGTTTAGTTAAAGTTAATCCAGATTTTAGTAATTTTGTAGGTAGAAAAAAGGAATTAGAAAGACTAACGGCAGAATATCAAAATTTACTAGCTGGAAAAGCTAGGCCAGTGGTAGTTTTAGGGGAAAAAGGCGTTGGACTCTCTCAATTAGGAGAAGAGTTTACTAAATGGTTAAAAAAGCAGAATATTCCTGTTTTGCTAACTAAATTTTATGAACCCACTAGCCGCGCACAACTACCTTTTCAACCTTGGTTGGATTTACTGCGAAGAATATTTAATGTCCGTCGTCAGTCTTTATCTCAAGAATCAGATTTAATTCCTATAGTTGCAGAAAAAACAGGGATAATTTTACCTGAGTATATTTTTGAAGGTCGTAGCCTAGATGAAAGTGAAAAATGGTCAGTTTTTGAAAGTCTAGCAAATACTATTTCCTCAACTATTCAAATAGGAGCATTAATATTTGATAGCTTAGAATATGCTCATGTTAATTTAGAGTTTCTTTCTTATTTAATCCGTAATTTCCCTAGTCAAACATTATTTGTTTTTTTAGTTAATAGTGAAAAAGCAACCCAAAAAGGTCATCCTTGCCAAGAATGGTTAGTTTCTCTATCTCGTTCTGGAGGCTATGAAACCATAAAGCTAACTCCATTAAGTCAAGCTGAATTAAGAAATATGTTAGATGGTATTTTTGGCCGCTTAGAAATAATTGAACGAGATATTGAAAGAATTTGGGAAGTTTCTAGAGGAAACCCTTACTATGTTGTTGAAGTAGTTCGCTATTTAATTAATGAAAGAAAAATAACTTTATCAGCAGAGGCTTGGCATTGTGAAAATATTAAAGATTTTGTGTTACCTGAAAGCTTACAACAGTTAGCAGAAATAAAGTTAGGACAAGCAGGTCAAGATACATTAGATATTTTACGTCAAGCAGCAATAATAGGCCAACAGTTTACTTTTGATCTACTAGAAAAATTTACTAATCTTTCAGAAGATACATTAATTGATTCTTTAGAAAAGGCTATAAAAGCAAGAATACTACAAGAAACAGAGAGCAAAGAAGAAGAATATTTATTTACTGACCCAACAGTTCAATTTGTACTTTATGAAGCAACCCCAAAACGACGTAGACGCAAGCTACATTTACAAGTAGCTAAAGCCATTGAGGACTTAGTAAAAAATAACCAACAAAAATTACTTCGTCATAGTACAGCATTACTTCATCATTATTATGAATCAGGAGAAATAGAAAAAACCTTTTATTATGGTCGTCTTGCAGCAGAAGCAGCACTGTCACGACAAGACATTGCACAAGCAGAAAAATATTATAATTGGGCATTAACTGCTGCTTCAGAAATGCAGGAAGAAGGAAACCTACCTAATTTAGAGGAACAAGCACAGCTTTATTTAGGCTCATCTCGTATTGCTTTACATTTAGGACAAATAGAAAAAGCTCAACAAGACCTTGCAAAAGCCCAACAATTGACTAAATTTGAGCAAAATCAAACTATAATTTGTCATAGTAATTTAATTAAAAGTCAAATAGAGTATTATTTAAGTAATTTTGAGCAAGCACGAGAAGCAACGGAAATAGGATTAAAGGCTGCTCGCTCTCTTGGAGATACCAAATTAGAAAGCCAGTTATTGCTAATGCTAGCCCAAATTCTTACAGCATTGGGAAAGACAGAAGAAACTCTTGATATATTAGAAGCTAATCTAACTATTGCACGCCAGCAAAAAGTTATTAGCACAGAAAACCAAATTTTATCTTTATTAGGTAGCACTTATGGCTTAACAGGAAAATTTAAGCAAGGTTTTATACTAGTAGAACAAGCCTTAAAAATGGCTCATAACAATAAAGACCGTTTTGGAGAATTAACCGCCTTACGTCGTATGGGTCAACTCTATCTTCAAACAATGCAATTAGATAAAGCATTAGAAGCTTTTGATTGTGGGCTAGAACTAGCTTATATTTTAGAAGCTAAAATAGATGAAGCAATTTTTGAAAACGGGCGTGGAGATGTTTACCGCTATTTAAGTGAGTTAGATACGGCTCGTGAATGCTATGAGAAATTACTTAATATTGCTAATAGTATGGATAATATAGGAGCAAAAACACTAGCTAACCATAATTTAGGGTTAGTTAGCTTAGAATTAGGTATCTATCATGATGCTTTACGTAAGCTTAAAAAAGCCTTAGAAGAACATAATAAACTAGGTCAAAATAGGCTAATGGCTGAAGCTTATTGTGCTTTAGCCTATACAAATGAGCAGCTAGGACAAGTAGAAGTAGCCCAACAAAACTATCAAACAGCTATAGAGCTTTGCCAGCGCATTATTCATCCAACCTACAAGTGGCAAGCTCATTATGGTTTAGCAAACACTTTTTGGATGTTTGGTCAAACGGAAGAAGCTTTAGAGGAACTTCAAAAAGCCCAAGAAATTATCCAAAAACTTTGTGATAATTTACCAGATAATGTTGATTTAGCAGAGTTTATGAGAGATAAGCTAAAGGTTCAAGCATTAATAGAAGATATAGAGTCTTCTACGCAGGAGAATTTTTAGTTAAGTTTCAAATGGGCTATCTTCGTCTAATGTTTCTATTTTTTTGGCTGAATTTAATGCTGAATCACTCAAAATATCTTTTTGAAGTTGTTTTAAGGTTGTTAAGGCAATAGAAAAATCTTTAATAGCTGTTTCTACATCTTCTTGAGACATTTTTGTTCCAAGCTTATTTTCTAAATCTGTAAGTTTCTCTACTAAATCATTTAAGTTTTCTTCTGATTTACCCATAAAATCTTAAACTCCTACTTAATTAGTACAAAAATAAAAGGGTAGAACGACTCTACCCTTTTACTTTCATTAAGTTAGTTATTTAGCTGCTAGCTTTCCCATCACAGCAATTTTTATCTATCAAACAACATTTACCATCTGTTGAACAACAATCTTCATTTTGGCTAATGTCATTGCTAGTGCTGGTTTTTAAGCTAACATTTTGAATAGTTTTTTTACTGTCTTTTTCATCACAGCAATTTTTGTCTACCACACAACAGCTTTTATCTACTACACAACAGGAATTAGAATTATATGCAACTTTTTTGCTTTTGCTCTTAGAAGTTTTTTTGGTCACTTTCTTTTCTGAGCAACTCGTTTTAGAAGCACAACAAGATTTTCCTTCAGCCTTTTCTTCACAATGTGTTTTAGCTTCTGTTGTTTGATTAGACTTTTCACCTGTGTTTTTTTCTTGAGCAAAAACAGGTAAAGCAAACATGGTAAGAATTAAAGCAAAACTAACTAAAAATGATTTCAAATTTGACATAACTGAATCTCCTAATTTAAGTAAATTTAAGTTTTTAGCTAAAAGGATAGTTAATTAACTAACCTAAGTTAATAAATAGAAAAGACTTAGCTAAAAGTTATTTTTAAATTAGGAAGACACAGCAACGTAGGTAGGTTTTTTCTTGATTGACTAATTTTTTAATTGGAAAGCTAGTAAAAATAATTTGCTCTTTAACAACAGTAGGATAAGAAAGTTCTGTAGTAATTATAATTTTTAGGTCGTCTAGCCTAGGAATTCTAGGAATATCAAGAACTTCTTCAGAAGGTAAACAACATTTCATTTTACAACTAGAATCACTATTAAACCCCTCTACCAGATCATTGCTTAAAAGAAACTCACAGGAAGTTAAATTATTTGTAGTGTTATCTGTAGTGCAACAGTTTTGACTGTTGTTTTCACTACAACTAGTTTCTAATGAAATTTCACTAGCAGCACAAGTTTCTGATTCTTCAAAATCGCTTTCCTGACAATTACTTTCTGTAAAACTAGCAGAAGTTTGATGACAAGTAGTTTCTAGGTCTACTTGGCATTTGGTAAAACAGCAAACTATGCTTGCCATTCCACTTAGGCAAAAAATTATAGCTAAAGCCAAGCTTTGTTTAATTAATTTTAAGAAAACTTTTTGGACATTTAGCATTTTGTATTTGTACCTATTAAGTTAAGTAGTATTTAGAAACTTAACATAGCTTTTTATTAGCTGTCTAACTATTTCTTCAGAATTTTTCCTAAAACTAATTTAAGACTTTTGTTTCCTTATTAAATAACCATTCTTGAATTGTGTGTGCAAGTTTATCTATATTAAATGGCTTTTCTATAAAATCGTCTATATAAGCATCTTTATAATCTATTTTCATTTCGCTTATAGAATTAGCAGTAATAATAAGAATTGGTGTATGTTTGCTATCTTTTTGCTTATTTTCATACTCTCTAATTTCTTTACTAGCTATTAGTCCATCTTTTTCTGGCATATAATGATCCATTAATACAAGATCATATCTATTAGATAAAAACATTTCTACAGCTTCTTTTCCATTATTAGCAATATCTACTTTATAACCAATAGTTTTTAATTTTGCTACTACTATTTTCTGATTAATTTTTTCATCATCTGCAAGCAAAATTCTTTTATCTTTAACCATTTCACTATTTATTTCTTGATTTGAACTTGAAATATTAGTCAAATTTTCTTGATTTTTAGATAAGTCTGCGATTAAACAAGTTAAAGCAGGTAAAATTATAGTAAAACAACTACCAACCCCTATTTGACTATGTACAGAAATATTACCACTATGTGCAGCAATAATACGTTTAACAATGGAAAGCCCTAGTCCTACACCTGCTTTACTTTGGCTAGATTTAGCTTGTCGATAAGGTTCAAAAATATAGGGTAATTCTTCGGGTAAAATTCCTTCTCCAGTATCTGTAATGGAAATATTAACAAATGTTAATCCAGTTTCTACACCACTACCTTTTTGTGTTGAAACTTCAACCGTTATTTTTCCATTTTTAGGAGTAAATTTAAGAGCATTAGAAAATAAATTACTAAAAACCCTTTCTAATTTATTAGCATCAGCAGAAACTAAAGGTATTTGTGCGTCTGGATAAAATTTAACTAAAATATTTTTATCCCTAGCAGCTATTTTTGCTCCTTCTACAGAATAAGTAATTAAGTATAAAAGGTTTGTAGGTTGAAACTCTAGTTTCATCTCCTCAGAATTAGCTCGGTAAAACTCTAAAACTTCATTAACCTAATCAACTATTTTCTTTACACTTTTTCGAGAAGTATTAATTAACTTTGATTTTACAATATCTTTTTTATCTTCTAAGAGAATATCTAAAGTAGAACTAATTACAGTTAAAGGAGATTTTAAGTCATGAACTAACATGGCAGTAAATTTAGCTTTGATTTCGTCTAGTTCTTTTAACTTTAAGTTTGCTTCCTCTAGGTCTTGATTCTTTTGTTTAATTTCTAATTCATTCTTTATACGTTGTTGGTTTTCTCTTTCCAAACTTTCTGTTTGAACTTGAGCCGCTTTTGTTTGAAGTTCTGCTGCTTTTGCTTCTAGGAGTGCTGCTTTTGCTGCCATTTCAGCAGATTCAGCCCTTAATTTTGCCTCTTTTATATTAGCTGCTATTTTTAGCCTATTAGTTTGATAGCTAATAATAGCTGAAATACTACCTATAAGCATTACACTATAAAGTAAATAAGCCCAATTACTTCGCCAAGGAGGAGGTAAAACCGTAAACTTTAGCTCTGTTATTTTGTCGCTCCAAATTTGATGGTTATTAGTTCCTCGGACTTCAAAAGTATAGTTGCCTGGGTCTAAATTGTTGTAAATAACTTCTTTTTGACCGCGTGATTGTATCCAATCTGGATCAAAACCTACTAACCGATAATTATAAAGATTATTTTCTGGGTCATTAAAATCTATTGCAGCAAATTTAATTGATAAAGATTTTTGTGTGTAATTTAGCTCTAAACTACTTTGATCTGTATCTAACCTAACTCCATTAACTAAAAAATCAGTGATAATAACTTTTGGGGCGACATTGTTTTTTATAATTTGTTCTGGATAAAAACTATTTAGCCCATTAGTTCCACCAAAAAATAGCTCTCCTCTTGAACTCTTAAAAAAAGCATACCGATTAAATTCTTTGCCTTGTAGCCCATCATTAACACCAAAAAGTTCAAATGTTTTTTTGCCTGGATCATAATGAGCAAGTCCATTATCACTACTTATCCAAAGAGTATTTTTTGAGTCTCCTAAAATACCATAAGTATTATTATGAGGCAGCCCATCTTTTTCTGTTATTGCAGTAAATTCATTTTTCTGTGAGTTAAAACTTAAAACTCCAGAACCTTTTGTTGCAATCCAAATATTTTTATTTTCATCTTCCCAAAAACTACATATATAACTATCTGAGATATAAATTCCTGATAAATAACCTGTGTAAAAAGTGCTTTGGTTAGTTTTTGTATTTACAACTAAAAAACCTCTTTCAGTCCCTATCCAAATTTTTCCTTGACTATCTTCAAAAATTGCCTGTATATCTTCCCCTATTACCCATTTATCTAAATACTGTTTTTTATAATTTGTAATAACTTGTCGATCTTTACTTATTGAATATAAATTGTTTGCCGTACCAATCCATAAAGTACCTTGTCGATCTTCATGAAATACTTTTCCAGAATATACAAGCTTTGTAGCAGTATTTTTATCTAATTTAGTATTAACAATAGTAAAATCTGTATTAAGCTGGCCTTCTTTAGCTAAAATATCAGGAAAAAGTCCTATCCAGAAAATATTTTGGCTATCCTTATAAATATTCCAAACCAAACTGCTACCCAAGGAAATATCTTCTATTTTATCTTGGTAATGAGTAACTTTTCCTGTTTGACGATCTAATTTATTAAGACCGCCATATTGAGTAGCTATCCAAATAAAACCTTCAGAATCTTCAAAAATACCTCTAATATAGTTATTACTTAATGAGTTTTTATTAAAAGGATTATTTTGATAAAGACGAAACAAATTTCTATATGGAGAGAGTTTATTTAAGCCATAAGAACCATCCCCTGCCCATAAAACTCCACCTCGATCTTGAAATAAAGCAAAAATAGTATTGCCAAGTAAGCTATTGGGATCTTCTGGATTATTTCTATAATTAGTAGTTTTACCTGTAGTTAAATCTATCTTAAAAAATCCTGACTTAAAAGTACCTACATAAAGAGTTTTTGAATCTGCTAAAAGTAAAGAAGTTATTTGTTCATTATTTACTTGTTCATACTTACTTACTATTTGTTTAGTTTGGGTATTTACTAAATAAAGCCCTTCCGTACTGCCAACAAATAAATTTCCATTAGGGTGTAGTGCTATATTGTTATAAGCTATGTTAAAAAAAGCGTTTTTTGTATCTAATTTTATTATATCTGTAGAAGTTTTAGTTAAACGGTCAAAAATTTTTAATTTATCATTAGTACTAACCCATAAATTATCATAATGATCTTCTACTATGCCATAAACAGGAGAATAATTAGTATCTACAGTTTTTTCCTTAAGCAAATAACGTTCACATTGATTATTAGCTATATCTAATTTTACTAATCCCCAATTAGTACCTAACCAAAGAATATTATTTTTATCCTGATAAATACTGCTTATCCAGCTAGTAATATTAGTAAGCGTATCATCACAAAGCGGGATTTTGCTAAAAGAGTCTGTTTGTCTATTATATTTTAGTAATCCTTCTGTTGAGCCAATCCATAGGTTATTAGCTTTATCTTCATAAAGACAAAGTATTCTTTTAACAGGCAGATTGTCAGGATATTGATAAGATTTAATTTGTCCATCATAACGATTTAGACCAAACTCTGTCCCTATCCATATAAAACCCTTATAATCTTGTAGTATTGCTAGTATTCCATTGTTAGAAAGACCTTGTTTTTGAGTAATATGGTCAAAGTAAACCTGATTGTCTTGGGAATAAATAGTTTTTATACAAAAAGTAATACAAAGTAGCAAAAATGTGCTACTCATAATTATTTTTTTGATAAAACTAATAAATGCCATCTAATTATTAAATTTCTTTTTGTTTTAATGAATTATAAAAAGATTTTTCGTTTTAAGATAAGTCTTTTTATAATTTCTTACTAGATATTTTTATTTATTTTATAGCCAGATTTTCAGATTTAAAATAAAAGATTAATTTTCTAAAACTAATTTTTGATAAAAATTTTTATATCGGCCAATTGCGTGCTGGTAAACGAATTTGTTGTCAGAGTTTGTCTTATATATTTCCTTAAAATTATCACTTTTATCAAACTTTAAGATATTTAACGCTTCTAAAGCTAAAAGAGCAGCCCCCCGGCTACTAGCTTCTGCTTGCGATATAACGCCTAAATTTTCCCCTATTACATCAGCAATAATTTTTCCCCAAACCCTTGAATTATATAAGCCTCCACCTGTAGCAACAATTACTTTAGGTTTATCTAAAATTTTTATTAACTCTTGATAAATCAAGAAAAATTGATAAGCAATGGCTTCTAAAGCTGCTCTAAGAATTTCTATAGGCTTAGTAGCTAGTTGTAAACCTATTATTGCCCCTTTAGCATTATCGTTCCAACCCAAACTTCGTTCTCCACTAAAAAATGGAAGTAGAGTTAGTCCATGACTATCAGCTTTTATTTTGTTTAAGGCTATTTCTAATGCTTTATCACTTAAGTTTAAGATTAAGGTATTTTTTAACCAAGCAAAAAGATTGCCTGCATTAGAAATTGCACCGCCGATTATGCTACGTCGTGAGTCTATACGATAAGACCAAAGCCCGCTAGGAATTGAAAAATCTCTCTCACAAACTACCCGCATTGCTCCAGAAGTGCCAATCATTAAAGCAAATTTAGTGTTGTCAAAACAATTGCTACCAATATTACTACAAGCCCCATCTCCAATAGCTAAAAACCAGGGTATTTTAGCAAGTTCGGGCCAACGTCCTGCAAATTTTGGTCTTAAGTTTTTAAGCGGTTCTTCACTAATTCTAGGTAGTTGTGAAAATTCTAATGGTAGGTTTTTGATTAATTCTTTATCCCAAACACAATTATTATGATCAAGTAATCCTGTTCCAGATGCTAAGGAAATACTAGTAGTTAATTCGCCAAATAACTCTAAAAAAAGATAATCTGCAAAAGATAGCCAATATTTTATTTCTGAAAAATTTTCTTTTTTTGATAGCCAAGAGATTTTTGCAGGCCAGTAGCTAGAATGTAGTCTACAACCTGTTTTTTGATGTATTTCTATTTCATTTAAGCTAGCTTGTAAATTCTTTGCAGCTAAATGGCTTCGGGTATCATTCCAGCTAATTAATGGCATAATAGCTTTAGCCTTAGAGTCAATTCCCATAAGACTATGCCAAAAGCTAGAAATTGAAACAGCTTTGATTAAATAATTTTCTTTGCTTACTTTTTCTAAAAAAGAGTCTAAACAATTAGCAATTAGAGAAAATAAAGTTTTTGCTGCTACTTCTACTTTGCCATCTAATGCAGTATTCATTTGGTAAGCTTGTTGAACTATTAAACCTTTGACAGCTTGGCCTTTGTTATCATAACCCAATACTCTAACTGAAGAAGTTCCTAGGTCAATACTACAGATTAGCAGTTTTTTTTTTATATTAATTTTGGTCATAAAAATTTTTATTTTTAAATTGTTAAAATCAAATGAAAATTTTTGGCTATATAAAACTCTCATGCTATGATCAGGGTATTTTAGCCATAACATAAAAATAACAAAAAACAAATCTGCCCCTAAGTAATGGTTGGTCTCTTTGGAGTTGCTTATGAAAGAATGTGTTGTTTGCAAACGAGTTTTTGGTGATCATGTAGAAAAATGTGACCGTGATTATAGTCCTCTTAGAATTACACTTCCAATATTTCCAATTATCAACTCTTACCGATTAGACCAAAGAATTGGCTCCGGTTCCTTAGCAATTGTTTATAAAGGAGCTAAGATTGGTCAAAATACCCCTCTAGCAATTAAAGTTTTCCATCCAGAATTTTTACAAGCCGACCCAGAAATAGCTAATGTAATTCTGGCCGAAGCTCAAGCTATGGCTAAAGCACAAAACACCAATATTGTCCAAATACTAGATTATGGTCTTAGCAACAATACACTTTATATAGTAATGGAATATTTAGAAGGGTGTTTATTAAGTACATTAATTGAACAAGAACCTAATTTAACTTTAGAAACGGTTTATAACTTAATGTATCAAATCTGTGCAGCAGTAGCAGTAATGCACAAAAATAATAAATTACACCATGACTTAAAACCAAATAATATTTTTATTGTTTATGATCAAAATGGGAAAGAACGTATTAAAGTTTTAGACTTTGGTTTTGCCAAAATTAAAAACCAAGAACTATATAATTTCCTTCCCGGTTCAAGAACACAAAACCTATTTTCTCTACCTTTTTATCTTTCTCCTGAAGAATGTGATGGCTTAGAAATCACTAAACTTAGTGAGATTTACTCTTTAGGAGTAATCTTTTATCAATTACTAACTGGTAGAGTACCTTTTTTTGCTACTTCTGCACAAGAATTGATGAATCAACATATAAAACAAAGCCCTATACCATTAAGATCCATTAGAAGAGACATTCCAGAAGCTGTTGAGTCTCTAGTATTAAGGGCTTTAGCTAAATCTCCTGAAGATCGATTTTCCTCGGTTTTATCAATGATTAATTTAATAAAAATGATTATTGATAAACCTAGAACAGGCCAAATGGAATCTTTATCAGAAATCCTACCAACTATAACAGGCCCAACACCTCAAGTAGAAGAATTAACAACACTATGCCAAAAGCCTCTAAGCTTGACCCAGTAGCTGAAAGAAGTGTTAATATAAGTAAATTTCCACCTAGTGCAGTTGCAGAAAAAAATCCAAAATTAGCATCAATGGCTAAAGTATTAGTAGAAGCCTTAAGAATAAGTCAATTTTTATCTAGTTCTGACTTAAATCCACAAAAAATAGTTTCTCAACTAGGAAAAGAACTAGAAACTAAAGCTGTTTTCAAAGATGGGATTTGGCTTGCTCCTAATTTAATGAAAATTTATGTACCACATACTTCTACAAAAAAATTCCAAGAAATGGAATCTATTTTTAACTCTATAGCCTTTATTAGCAACATTTATAAATATGTCCGTGAAGCAGGATATCGCTTTTTTAGTGATATTAAACTAGAGCTTGAAATTGTCCATCCTCAAGCTAGCGGTTATGAAGGTTGCTCTTTAGAGCTAATCTGGCCGACAGGTAGCGATATTAGCAATGGACTAGAAAAAATTATTCAAGTAGATTCACATAAAATAGTAAAAACACATCTTCCAGCAGTACAAATTTCTACTTTAGCACTACTTCAACCAATTAATGGAACTACTTACACAAATTACCATTTAGTTATTAAACCAACTACTTATCTAGGACGTTTTCGCAACGTTGTTGATTTACAAACTAGCCAACTTTTACGACGTAATGATATTTCATTTTTACAACCTAACCACCCAACATCACCTAATACAACTATATCCCGTAAACATGCGAAAATAGAATTTACTAATGGTAATTTTTACCTTTATGATACTGGTAGCACTAATGGAACTAAAATTAACAGGCGAGAAAATAATACTCGTACACAAATACCTTTAACCCCTTATGGACAAGGAGTTTTACTTAAAAATCAAGATATTATTCAACTAGGAAGTGCTTTGCTATCCTTTGAACTCATTCCTTCACATAAAGCTTCTGATATGATTGATAAGCTTTCAGCAGAACTAGAAAACAACCATGATCAACTAGGCTCAACAGCAGAAGCCTTTCGCACTATGGTTGCTAGCTCTTCTAGTGGAGCAGCTATAGTATGGTGATATAAGTAAAATTACATGATTGGCCTTCATTCTGTTTTAACAGAAGATTTTTTTTGTTTTGCTAGTAAGGGCAAATGGCATCAAATCCCTATTGATATAAAGCTATTGCTTAATGCAAGTGATATAGCAGAATTGGCTAGGCAGTATGAGAGAAAACACGTTTGGTTACTTCCTACTTGCTCTCTTTCTAAAAAATTAACTGATAAACCACTAATTTTTACACCTGATTTTACTAAACATCCATTTATAAGTAACTTAGGCGAAGAATGGAAACTAGACCATGTAACCAAACCAGGCGATATGATTTATCAAATTGCTCTAAAATACTATTGGGAATCAGACCGAAATTGCACCTATATTAATTTACCAAATCGTTTAATAGACTGGTATTTTTCAGATATTACGCAAGCATCAAACCTTTATGGAGCAATAAGTTATTTAGAAACACTATTAGATATAGAATTAAGAAATAAGCCTAATACAACAGGAATTAATTTAATTGAGCGACTAAATTCTACAAATGATGTTAGAAAAAAATATATTAAAGACTTAAAAACCGATTTAGCTATTTGGCATGAAAATAAGCCTTTTGATTTAGCCTGGGTACGTCCATTAAATAAAAAAGATCAAAAATGCAAATATATTTATGTTTATGATAAAAACCAACAATATCTATCTGCTAGCAATATCTTTTTTTGGTGTTGGTGAACCTGAACGGCTAATTAATCCAAGTTTTGATAAAGCAATTGTTGGACTCTGGAAAATCTCTTTAAGTGGAGAAAGCCTTTGGAATGGGCAAAGCCTTCCACATCCACTAGGAAACAGCCGTGAACCTTATCTTTCTGAAGGTTGGTTTGATACTGCTTTAGTACAACTAGCTTTAGATTTAGGTTATCAAGTAACTATTTATGAAGCAGAAGTATTTAAGCAAAAAGCTAAGATACTTGAACCATTTTATAAACTGCTTACATCTGCATTAACTGAGCTTAAAAATAATGCTGAAAATAAATTTAAGAATGAAATCGCTCGTCAAAAAGCTATTTTAGGGGTAAAAAGTGTTTTTCGCTCTACCATAGGCTTATTTGATGCCAATATTTATAGCAAACGTAAATGGAGTTTTAGACCTGATTGGCGTTGGTCAATTATTGCTACAGCACGAGCAAGAATGTTTTACAACATTGATAAACTCTTAAAAGAAGGGTTTCACCCTCTAGCAGCACGAACTGACGCGCTTTATTTTGCTAGCAATCAAGAAATTCCTCTTGGAGATAAATATAAACTAGAAGCCAAATATCCATTAAAAAAAGTAGCACATCTTTTTGACCTCCCAATTAGAGATTTTATTAGAGCAATGGATCAGCTAAAACAAAATAATTAATTTGCTTTTCTATGTTTTAATATTAAGGCTTATTTTCTTAAAACTGTAGGAGTTATAAAATTTCTATGTCTTCATATAGTGGTACTAATTTAACTCAAATAGCTGAACAAATTTTAGCTAGTAAAATCCAGTATCAAGAAGATAGTTTTTTTGAAGTGCTTTATGATTTTGGTAGCACCCCTGCTTTAGCAATGGCTATGGCAGGAACAACCGACAAAAAAAGCAAAGCTTATAAGGCTGCAATGCGTAAAGTAAATTTTTACAAAAGAGGTGTTAGAAAACCTTCTCCAAAATCTAAAGAACAAATCCTAGCAGCTATGCAAAAAAATCCAAAAACTAAAAGCCGTCGGATTCAACAAATAGGGAGTCTAACAATAAGTATTCAAGGCACTTGGAGAAAAAGTAAAGATCTTCGCCAACGTAAAGTTATTCATAAAATGAATGCTGAAACTGCTAAAAAATTTATTACCGAACTATTAAAAAGTGAAGAAGCTGGAATGGATTTTTTGCTTTTTGATTACGGAGTTGAAGACGCTAATTTTGAAAACTACTCTATCACTATAGAAGAATTTTAGAAAAATGTAGGAATTAAAAAGCCTAGCAATTACTTTATTACTAGGCTTTTAGAATCAATTGCCGCATTAGCAAACAAATTTTTATTTTCCTGCTTGGGCTTGAACTGCTGTAATTGCAACAGCATCAACAATATCTGCTGCCTTACAACCACGAGACAAGTCATTAGCTGGTTTATCAAGACCTTGAAGTATTGGCCCAATGGCCGTTGCACCTGCTAGGCGTTCTGTTAATTTATAACCAATATTTCCTGACTGTAAATCTGGGAAAATTAATGTGTTAGCCTCGCCTGCAACACTGCTACCAGGTGCTTTACTTGCTCCTACTTTAGGAACAAGGGCAGCGTCAGCTTGCAGTTCACCATCAACTTTTAACTGTGGTGCGCGAGCGCGAATAGTTTGTAAAGCTTCTACAACTTTATCCACTAATTGATGTGTTGCACTACCCTTAGTTGAAAAACTAAGAAGCGCAACTTTAGGTTCTACTTCTAGCAAAGCGCGGGTGTTTTCTGCTGAAGCAATAGCTATTTCTGCTAGCTCTACTGCATTAGGGTTAATTACTACTCCACAATCAGCATAAATAAAATTTCCATCTGCTCCATAAGGACAATTAGGGACTACCATAATAAAAAAACTAGAAACAATACGGAAATTTTTCTTTAGTCCTATTACTTGAAGTGCTGCTCTAACCGTGTGTGCTGTAGTATTAGTAGCACCAGCAACAGAGCCGTCTGCTTTATTTTCTCTAACCATCATATTCCCAAAAAAAAGTGGATCTTGTATGGCTTTTTCTGCCTCTTCCCAAGAGATTCCTTTAGCTTTTCTTAGCTCATAAAAATACTGTACATACTTAGTAAAATCTGATGAGCGACGAGGATTAATTATTGGGATATTGCTAAGAGAAATATTTTGTTCTTTAGCTGCTTTTGCAATTTTATCCTCATCTCCAAGCAAAGTAACTTGCGCCATTTTACTTTTAATAATTTCTGCTGCTGCTTCAATAGTCCGTGGATCTTCACCTTCAGGAAGCACAATATGTTGAGGACTAGCAGTAGCACGACTACGTAAACGTTCTAGCACTTTCATAAAAATTTATCCCTTAAGATTAATTAATTTTTTCCTCTAATTTAGTCACCCTTTGATGAATCCCACCAACTATATTAGACAAAGTTGTTATTGCAGAATTTGTTTGCTGCACAACTGTTCGCATTTCTGCTTGATATGTTCGCATCTCTGCTTGATATGCTCGCATTTCTGCTCGGTCTTGGTCTGCTTGTACAGCCAAAATAGCTACAGCATTAGTTAGTTGCTGAACATCTTTTGTTAGTCCTTGAATATTTTCTTGCATAACTTTCATGTTTTCTTGCATAAGTTGCATGTTTTCTTGCAAGATTTGCTGTTTAACTTCAAATTTTGCATTTAGCTCTAACAAGAAATTTATTGCTCGTTCCATTTCTTCATTTGACATAATTTATTTACTCCTAAAGTAGGCTAAAACTGATACTTAACAGCAAATTGAATAGTTCTTGCTGAGAGAGAAGTATTAACTGAACGTCCAAAAGATGGTGCGCCAAAAATTCTTACTGGAATACCAAAATGTGTTCGGTTAAAGAGATTAAAAAATTCTGTACGAATAGAGAAAGATTGTCTATCGGAAATACTAAATTTCTTTACTACAGCTAAGTCAAAACTAGCAACGCCAGCAGCACGAAAAGTATTACGTCCTAAAGCACCGTTTCTAACACCTACACCAATCATTTCAGTTGCTTGGCGAAATGAATTTGTTGGATCATTAAGGCGTTGGATACCTTTATCAATTTGTGTAACAAAATTATTTGAATCTAATCTATCAGTTAAATTACCATCTCGATTAGTATCAAAAACTTGATTAACAGTAAATGGTTGTCCTGTTTGTAAGGTAAGCACACCATTTAATTGAAATCCATTAAGTAATTTATTTTTGCTAAAACTAGGTAAGTCATAGTTAAAGTAAGTAACTGAGCGATGACGAACATCAAAACCTGCTGAAGCACGTTCAGCACGTAAATTATTATCATCTTGAGGAAGTGCAAAAGTGCCAGTTGTATCAAATACGTCAGAAACTTCATCAATTGCGTGAGAATAAGTATAGCTAGAACCAAATTGCAAACCACTGCTTAAGCGTTTAGTAATAGATAATTGTAGAGAGTGATAAATAGAAGCAGCCGAAGATTCAATTACAGTAAATGGCCCGAGGTTTGGATCCTGCGTGATGGAGCAAATGCGTTTGCTCGGAAACCTGTTGGTACAGTTGTATCAGGAGCTATGATAGCAAAAGACTGTGGCCCCCCGGTCGGAGCGCGAGATCTAATTAACTTAGTACCTGTTGAACCAACATAAGAGGCAGTTGCAACAAAATCACGGCCAAATTGATGTTCTATAGAAACATTCCAATGCTGGCTATAAGGACTACGTAAATTAGCGTCTGGTAACACAAAGGCAAGTCCTCCACCTCTTGGGCCGCCAAATGCCATGCCGTTAAATTCTATGGGGTTACGCGCACCTGTTGCAAGTAAAACCTCTCCTAAAGCAAATCTCAATACATCGCTGTTAATAGATAAAGTGTTAAGTGTACCTGGTTGAATAAAATTTATTATCCGCCCAATACCTGACAACCCATTTTCTCTAAAAGCTCCTAAAACACTAATTACATTGCCTTGTGGATCAAAGGAAAATAATGGATCAAAAACTACTGGAATAAAGTTTGGAAAGACATTTCGGGATTGGCTAGTAACACTACCAATAATTTGATCGTAGTAAATACCATAACCTAATCTAATAGAAGTTGTGCTTTTACCAAATGGATCAAAAGCTAGACCAATTCTAGGACTAAAATTATTTTTATCTGGACGGAATATTTTATCTCTACCATCTAAAAATCGATTAAGTGAGCCTACTGCATCATTGATAAAGCCTTCAAATAAACCTTGAAACGTTTGTCCAAAGTCTGTTCTCCCAATATTGGGATTAGAAGCAGGTAGTTGTAGGTTAAAGGTTTGTTCAATTTTGTTATTTACTTCAACTGGTACAGAAGTATATTCATAACGCAACCCATAATTTATAGATAGCCGACGATTAACACGCCAACTATCTTGAGCAAAAAAGTTATATTCATTAAAACGTAATCCAATTGTTGAATCTGGTGTAGTTGCTAGAGCTTGGAAAACCTGTGAGGGTATAGCTCTAAGTGCAACATCTAAACCAGGAATTAATCTAGCTCCTAAACTAGGGTTAATAAAAAAACCACCAGTAAAAACTACTTGTGGTCGGAAATTACGGTCTAAGGAACTATTAAGTTGTGTACGCCTAAAATCAGCCCCTAATTTAATAGTATGGTTGCCTATGGTTTTTACTAGAGTATCAGCCAATTGAAAAGTATTATTTGTTCTACCTTGAGGAAAAGTAAAAGGATCTACACCTACTGGACTAAAAGGAGTTACAACTAATTGTCCTAGAGGGCCGGTACGACCAAAAGCATCAAAATTACCAAAAGGTGCTGTAAGAGGTTTTAGATAAGGATCTGTAATTAAAATATTTCCAGCCTGTTGCAGATCTGTAGTTAACTGTTGCAAATTTAAAGTAGCAGGTGTTTCACCAAAAAGTAATGGACTCCCTGCTTGTACAGGAAAAGCTAGCGTAGTTCGGCCATAGGAAATGCGAATTTGATTAGAAATTGTTTGAGAAAATTGGCTATTAAAAAATAAAGAAAGATTTTGTGTTCGAGTATCTGTACCTAAAGAAGCATTTATAGCATTGCCTACACTAGGAATAATTGAATCATCATCCGTAAAGTTATAACGAGCAGTAAAAACTGTTTTTCCTATCTTTTGATTAAGCTTAACAGAAAATACTGTTCCATTAGCACTACTAGGTAATATTTGAGTAAAATTAGTTGCCCCATAAGGGCCAGCTAAATTATTTGGTAATGGAAAAATACCTCCTATTGCTCTACCAACGTTTGTTGTAAGGCCAGGAAAACTTCTTTCATTAGCTAGTGGTACAGCAAAATGATGTTCTTGTGAAGCGTTTATATCTTGTCTTTCAAAAGAACCAAAAAAATGAGTTTTATTTTTAACAATTGGCCCACCTAAAACAAACCCTACTTGTGAGCGTGTAATTTCGTCTTTATCACCTGATGCACCGCCTTTTAAGTCAAAGAAATTTCGTGCATTAAAGCTATCAGAATTTAAGAATCCATAAGCTGTACCATGAAATTCATTTCCACCTGAACGGGAAACAGCATTAACCTGTGAACCAATATTTCTTCCAAATTCTGTATCCCAAACTTGGGTAGAAATTTGAAACTCGTTAACACTTTCTATTGATTGTGGAACAAGTGAAACAAACCCTTGACGACGTACACCTATATCTTGATCATTATTATCTGACCCGTCAATTGTAAAATTATTAGAACGAGCGCGACGACCATTAACAGCAAATTGTCCAGAAGTGCCAACGCCGGGCCCAAGACCTGGGCCTGCTGCACCTGTGGTAGCTGGTGAAGGAGCAACACCTGGAGAAAGCAATGCAAAGAGATCAAAAGACCTAATTCCTGCTAATGGGAGTGATGTTAAAAGTTGACTATTATAATTACCTCGGTTAGCAGCGTCTGTAAGTTCTACTAAAACATCATTTCCCGAAGCACTAGCAACAGGCTGATTAGTTGTTGGAGTTGGCTGGTTTGGATCTGGTTGATTTGGAGTAGGCGCACTTAAAGACCTAATTACAATCGGTGGTAATGTGACAGTAGTTTTATTTAATGGAATAATAAAGTTAAGTTTTTCTGTCTTTTGATAACCAGTTTTTTCAATTGCAATTGTATAACGTCCCGGTTCAAGAAAAGAAAAGACATATTTACCTTGAGCATTACTTCTAGTCGCATAAGGACTACCATCATCTTGATTAGTTACAACTACTAATGCAGCATCTACAGGAACATTATTTTCATCTACCACAGTACCATCTAAAGTACCTGACGTTTGACCATAAATATTAATAAAAGAAAATATTACTAGACTAATAGCAAAAAAAACTTTTGCTAAAAATTTGCTTATAAAATACATGACTATTCTCCTTAAACTGGTTAAGAAAGATTTAACTGCTTTTGCTTAGTGCCTTTTGGATAAAACTAGCCGCCTTTTATTATTACATTTAATTAAATAAATGGCTAACTTCCTAAGTATATGACAAGAAAATAATGCAAAAAATAATACAGCATAAAAACTATAAAGGTCTTATTTGCAGATCAAAGCTTAAGTTTTAAGAAAATTCCTCTTTTTCTGTATTAATACAATACAAGTGTATTAATAGCAGACATCCTTATACAGACAGATAAACTAGCTTTTTAACTTTTCTTAAAATTATTATTTAATATAAATCATTTATATACAACAGGTTACAAACAATTTTGCAACTATGGCACACCTTTTGATATATCTATAAGCAGAATAAACGAGGTTAAAAAGTAGAATTAACTTATTGATAAATTATTATTTTTCAATAACTAACTAGTAGCTATACTTTAGAGCTACGTAGGAGATAATAATTATGCTAAATTATGAACAAAAAATTCCTTTTCGTAACTTAAAATCAACTGATCAAGTTATTATTAACACCCAAAATCATGAATATCAGTTTGAAATACTTAATCCTGCCACTAGAAGCGGGATTTTATCGGGTGGTAGATTAGGAGATAGTAGACATAGAGCAATATTTCTTTTTACCTCTCAAGGAACTGAAGTTAGAGTTAGTAGCAACAGCATACGCACTAATGCTAAGGCTATTTTCTTATTAGAATTAAATGATGACTTAGCTCATTTATGCACTTCACCAATTAAAACCCTACAATTAAAAAGAGATACATCTTTGTGGCAATCGCTACTTACTCCCTTAGAAAACCTAGCCAAACATACTTCTAGTTCTAATCTTGAAGCAATACCCGCAAAGTAATACTTTATATACATCTAGCTAAATAACCTACAGATATAAGCTATACGATATATAGCTACATTATAAGTATCGCAATAATTATAAGTAATAAAGAAAGGATAATGTAAAAATGAAAGTAAAAGCTATTATTTTAAGTTTAGTGTTAAGCGTTTCTTTATCTGGTGTTCTATTTGCTCAATCTTCACAAGCACCTAACCCAACACAAAAAGCAACTCAACGCACAATACAACAAGATGATATTTATCAACAAGATACAACTCCTATTTATCGTGTAACGGTAGTAGCTAGAAATATAAAAGCGGTTAATTATCGACATCGTAGCGGGTCAACAAAGGTTGATTTTCGCGGTACAGCCCTTTTGCCAAATGCTAAAGGAGAGGCAAAAGTAGAAAGTAAACAAGGTGTGCTAAAGATTGATGCCAAGATGGATAAACTTGAGCCAGCAACAAAATATGGCCCTGAATATTTAACTTATGTAATGTGGGCAATTACGCCTGAAGGCCGAGCAATAAATGTTGGCGAAGTATTGCTAGATGACGATGAAAGCAAGCTATCAGCCACAGTTGAACTTCAAGCATTTGGGTTAATTGTTACAGCAGAACCTTATTATGCAGTAACTCAACCAAGCGATGTAGTAGTAATGGAAAACTTTATTAGACACGATACTAAAGGAAATCGAGAGGAAGTAGATGCTAAATATGAACTACTGCAAAGAGGGCAATATACATTAAATGTAAATCCAATGGCTATTAAACCAGTAAGATTTTCTGATGATATTCCACTAGAATTTTACCAAGCTGAAAATGCAGTACAAATTGCTAGTTGGGCAGGAGCAGAAAAATATGCTCCAGAAACATTTGAAAAAGCTCTTAGAAGCTTAGAACAAGCTAAAAAATATTTAGCAAACAAATCTGGAAAAAAACCTGTTGCTGCAATGTCTAGAGAAGCAGTACAAACGGCTGAAGATGCTCGAATTATTACTATTAAACGTATTGAAGCCGAACAGCTAGCTAATGAGCGAGCCGCTGCCGCAGAACGAGAAGCTAAAGCTAAAGCTGAAGCCGAGGCTAAAGAGCAACAAGCCCGCCTAGAAGCTGAACGCAGGGCTTTAGCTGAAACTGAGCGTTTAGCAGCTGAACGCGCCAAGATGGAAGCTGAACGCGCTAAAATGGAGGCTGAATTAGCAGCCAAACACGCAGCACAACAAAAGGCAGAAGCTGAACGCGCCAAAAATGAAGCTTTAGCACAACAACAAGCTACTTTAGCCGAAGCTGAACGCCTCCGCTTACAAGCTCAAGAGGCTGAACGCTTGCGCTTACAAGCTGAAAATGAAAAAACTCAACTACGGGCTAAACTACACAAACAATTAAGTTTAATCCTAGAAACACGTGACACAGCTAGAGGTTTAATTGTTAATATGTCAGATGTCTTGTTTGATACTGGAAAATATACACTTAAACCTGGCGCACGTGAAAAACTAGCTAAAGTTTCTGGAATATTGCTAGCCTATCCTGGCCTAAAAATCCAAGTTGAAGGTCATACAGACAGCGTTGGAACAGATGAATATAATCAAGAACTTTCAGAAAACCGCGCTCAAGCCGTCCGAGATTTCCTTAGTCAACAAGGCGTAGCACCTGATGCTATTACATTTCGCGGCTTTGGAGAAACAAGCCCTGTAGCTTCAAATGATACAGCAGGCGGGCGACAACAAAACCGACGTGTTGAGTTAGTTGTTTCTGGCGAAATTATCAACAATGACTTAGCTTTTAGTATTGAATAAACCGTGCGAGAAAACCAATTGATAGCTCAAGTTATAGCTCTTAGGCTACAACTTGAGCTATATTTGCTTCTACCATCCAAGTTTTTGGACTAGCAACAGGGCGATTTGGTTCTGTTAATTGATACATCATATCGGCAAAGCCTTGAAAATCTAGCGATTGTGGGCCGTCAGACAAAGCAAATTCAGGGCAAGGATGAACTTCAACTAAAACCCCATCTGCACCCATTGCTAAAGCTGCTTTTGAAAGTGAAGCAACTAAACTTCTTTTACCTGTTGCATGAGAAGGATCAACCAAAATAGGCAGGTGTGAAAGCTCTCTAGCTTGGGCAACTGCGGCTAAATCAAGCGTGTTTCGTAACTCTGTATCAAAACCTTTTATTCCTCTTTCACATAAAACAACTTTTTCATTTCCACCTGCTAGCAAATATTCAGCAGCTAACAACCATTCTTTAATTGTTGCTGAAGGGCCGCGCTTTAATAAAATTGGCGTTTGAAGCTTTGCTAAACGGCGTAACAAAGCGAAGTTTTGCATATTTCTTGCGCCAACTTGTATCATATCTGCATACTCGCTCATTATTTCAACGTCGTATTCGCTCATTACTTCAGTGACAATTGGAAGTCCTGTAATCTGTCTGGCCTCTTTTAAGAGTTCAAGAGCTTCTATTCCTAAACCTTGAAAATCATAAGGAGAAGTACGAGGTTTATAAGCACCTCCTCTTAGCATTACTGCTCCAGCCGCTTTTACTGCAATAGCTGTTTCTAAAAGCTGTTCACGGGATTCAACCGAACAAGGGCCGGCTATTACTACAGCTTCTTTTCCGCCTATTTTTACACCTCTTACATCAACAACTGAGGTTTGAGATCTGTTTTGTCTACTAGCAAGCTTAAAAGGGTGTGTTGTTGGTACAAGCATATCTACTCCTAATTCATTGGATAAGGTTTTTAATTTGTCAGAATTTCCATTTCCTGTTATTGCAATTGTCATAGAATTACTACTGTAATTTGTATAGGGCTGAAATCCAAGCTCTCTTATTTTTTCTAATAAATAATTTATTTGGCTTTCTGTAGCACTTTCTAGCATTTTAATAAGCATTTTTGATTCTCCACTTAATTTTGCTTAGGCATTAACATTTCAGGATAAAACCCTAAAAATTGCAGATTGTAACCTTGGCTTTGAAGGGTTTCTAAAATATTTTTTAATTGCTCTTTTTTAAGACAAGCCCTTAAATCTAAGCAAAATGAGTAGTTCCAAGGTCGTCCCTTGATTGGTCGAGGCTCTATTTTTAATAGCTCTACATTATGATCAGTAAAATATTGCAATAATCTACATAGCTCATTGTCGGCTTTTGATGGATAAAAAGCTAAGGATAATTTATTAGGTATAGAAAATTTAGTAGCTTTTTTGCTAGCCTTTTCCTTAGAGGTAAGTAGTCCAAACCGGGTAAAATTTTGGCTATTGTCTTCTATATTTTGACCTAAAAGTTTGCCTTTATAAATTAAACAAGCTCGATAACTAGCAATGGCTGCAATAGTTGGGTCAGATCTTTCAATAACCCGTCGCACACTTGCCGCAGTGTCATTTGTTGCAACAGCTTTGATTTTTGGATTTGCGGCAAAAAACTTTTCACATTGTGCTAAGGCTGCTGGGTGTGATTCTACGGTTTTTATATCTTCAAAAGACGACCCTTGACAACCTATTAGGCAATGATGAATAGGGTGAACAACTTCGGCAATAATTTGTAAAGAACTTTCTAAAAGTAGGTCATAACATCGTGAAATAGAGCCAATTAAACTATTTTCTAGCGGAGCAAGAATCATATCTGCTTTTCCTTGAAGGCCGCTATCAAACATTGATTCAAAGCTACTGCAAGGAAGTAATTGAGTTTGTGAACCTAATAATGAAATAGCAGCTTCTTCGCTAAATGCTCCTGTTTCTCCTTGAAATGCTACATATGTCATAATTTGCAACCCTTTTGTTACTAAAGTTAAGAAGCTAGAGTAGTTTCTATGTAACTGCTTTCTATAAGCTTAGATTTAGCAATAATTTGCTTAAAAAACTTCTCTAGTGTTTCATTGTCTAAAGGGCCTTTATTAGCATTATAAATATTTGAAAGTACAGTGTTTTCTCTAGCTGGATCATAA
This sequence comes from Blastocatellia bacterium, assembly GCA_016713405.1. Classification (NCBI taxonomy): domain Bacteria; kingdom Pseudomonadati; phylum Acidobacteriota; class Blastocatellia; species Blastocatellia bacterium. The sequence goes on along the minus strand of JADJPF010000020.1, from coordinate 313,621 downwards.
ATAGGTAGTCCTTGAAGTTGTTTTATTTCGCCAATTTTTGCTACTAATTCAGCACGGCGATTTAGCAAATGAATAATTTTTTCGTCTACAGCGTCTATTTCTGCTCTGCAATCTTCAATATTCATTGTTTTTTTCCTTTCGAGAGATTTTTAGATTTGTTAAAAGTAGCCCATAAAAACAAAACCGACTGCGATTTTTACTTAAATGTTCGCAGTCGGTTCCAGTCTAAAACTTTTTGTGCTATTAATTTCTAACTAAATATCTATTTCCTTTGCACAAGTCTTAGCCGTCCGCTGCTCCCTAAAGGAGAAGCGGAAAGTAAATCTGAAATTGCTAAATCTTGTGTTTTGCATAAAATTTTTAGATATTGATAACAGGTGTTTATGAATTTGTTGGTATGCTAAAACAGCAATTAAATTTTTTCAAGCTATTTTTTGCAGCTTTGGCAATTATCGTTACAGCTACCTAATACAATCTTGACGTTGCAAGATTAATCTTAACTCAACGTTTCTCTTTCGACCTTTTGAATCTTGCCCAACAAAAGTAAATTTGCTATTGCCACAAGGAAATTCTTCTGTAATTTTGATCTTAAAATTAGCACTTGTACTAGTTTTAACAGGTTTTGTAGGAATAAAACTAATTCCTAAGGGTAGATTTTGTGGTGGAGTTATTGTAACCGTATCATCAAATATACCTAATTTATTTATATTAACTACAAATTTTTTTCGGTTTTGTTGGTTAAGAAAAATATTAGGACTTTCTGTTATAAACAGGCCAAAGTCATCTTCTGCACCTACTTTAGCCACTCTAACAACTCGGTTAAATTCGCCAAAGAAAAGACCAGAGCTACTAGGATTTATTACTTGATCACAAATAAATAGCTTCCCTTTGTCATAAGCAATTATTCCAGGATTCTCCAAACTAGCACCTATAGCAGAATCATTATCCCCGCTATAACCTAAAGAACCATTTCCTACAACAGTAGTAATAATTCCTGTTTGAGTATCTACTTTTCTTATCCGATTGTTAAAAGTATCACTAATAAATAAGTTGTCTTGTTCATCAAAAGCTAGTCCTGTAGGTACTCCTAGATTTGCTTGTGTTGCAAGTATTGCCTCTCCATTAAATTGCGTTTCTCCATTACCAGCAAATGTAGTAATAATTCCTGTTTGGACATCTATTTGACGGACTTTCTTGTCTCCAAAACTAGCAACAAAAACATCTCCAACAGAATTTACTGCTATGCTGACTGGATCATTTAAACTAGCTTCTAGGGCTAAAACTCCATCACTAGAACTATTTCCACCACCAGCAATTGTGTTAATAATATTAGTTTTAGCATCTACTTTTCTAATTACCCGGTTATCTAAAATAAGTAAGTTTCCTGCTAAATCAAAGGCTAAATCTCGTGGTTGAAGTAAACGGGTTTGGGTTGCTAGCACTCCATCTTTAATTGATCCGCTAAATTCTCCACCAGCAAATGTAGTAATAATGCCTGTTTGAGCATCTACTTTTCGGACACGCCCATTATCTGAATCAGAAATAAAAACATCTCCTCTATTATTAATTGCTATACCCTGAGGAAAACTTAAACTTGCTTGTGTGGCTAATCCTCCATCACCAGCAAAAGCATCTTGTCCATTACCAGCAATAAGTGTTACTTGGCCTGTGTTTAAGTCTAAGGCTTTTACAGAATTACTAAAAAAATCTGAAGTATAAAGCTTGCCGTTTTTTACTTTTATATAAGATAGATTTAGAAAAGTATTTTCTGCTGGTTCAGTTATAACTTGGTCTAGTCCAGCAGTTGTTTCCACTATGTTTGTACTAGCCGAAATTTTACGGATTCTGTTATTTCCAACATCGGAAATAAAAATATTGCCTATACCATCAACATCTAAAGACACTTCTTCCTCTAAAAAAATATCCAAAAAATTAAAGCTAGCTTCTGTTGCTAAATTACCATCCCCGCTAAAACCTGGTTTTCCATTACCAGCAATGGTTGAAAGCATTTCTCCTGTTTTTCCATCTAGCTTAATAATTGTATTTTTTATAGTGGCTAGCAAAATATTCCCTTCTTGATCAACTGCAATAGAACTAAGTCTTGGGATTCGGTTATTAAATCGGTCATAGCGTTGTAAAATCGTTCGTTCTCTAGTCGCAGAATCTATTTTATCAATAGAATCGTTTCTTGAATTAATCACAAAAAGATTACCTGTTTTATCCGACGCAATATCAATAAAAAACATACAATCTTCTTCATCTTCTACATCACAGGGCATAAAAATTTCTTTTGAGCAAGCACCAACAAACCCAGTAATAATACCTGTTTGTTTATCTACTTTTCTAATGCAATTAAAGCCTGAACCAGATTCTATAAGAAATAGATTTCCTAGTGAATCTATACTTATGGCTTCAGCAACTACGCTAGCTTCTGTAGCCGGGCCGCCGTTACCAAAAACGCCACAAAATGCAATACTACAACCAAAAGTTCCATTGCCAGCAAATGTAGTAATTATCCCTGTTTGGTTGTCTATTCTGCGGATTCTCAAATTACCAGAATCTAAAATAAATATATTTCCATCATCATCTACATCAATATCTATTGGACTATTAAGTTTAGCTGTTAAAGCTAGTTGTCCATCACCACTAAAACCAGCAACTCCCATTCCAGCAACTAAATTAATAATTCCTGTTTTAGCGTCTATAAAGCGAACTTGATGATTAATTGTATCTGCAATAAAAATATTCCCATCTTTATCAACTGCTATTTTAGTAGAAGTGTTTAAGCTTATTTTGCTGGCTAACTGTCCATTCCCTAAAGCAGCTTTAGTTGCAAGTAAAGTAGTAATTTCACCTCCTTGTAACTCATTTGTATTTTTGGCAAGTGCTTGGAGTTCAGTTTGTGCTAACCCGTTAGCATTTTGTATTGATAAAGTTACATTTCCAGCCAAATCTTGGCTAGGAGCTAAAAATTTTATTTCTTTTTCGCTAATTGTAGTATTTGAAATAACTTGATCTCCTAAAACTACCAACGAGTTAGCAGAAAAATTTTCTCCCTCTACAACAATTTCTACATTTCCAGCTAAAGAAAATTTATTAGGTGTTACCCTAGTTATTTTTGGTGAATTTGCTCCTGTTACTTGATAAGGAGAAAAATAAAACTTTTTACTGAACAAATATGATTGATTAGGCACAATTGCTAATATCAAAAAACACACGAATATTGTAAGTAGCTTTATCTTTAATCGATTAGACATAGCTGCTCCTAGAAAAGTTATTTTTTAACGTGAAATTTTATTTGGAGTGTGACTAGTTTAACTAAGTAAGTGAAAAATGGTTCAAGGCTATTTATGGAAAGAATTTGGAGAGTGAGGAGAGCGAGCAAAATGCTCGCTTTCCCAAATTAAACACGGTGATAATCGGGCCGCCAGTTTTTTATAGCTTTTTTGATTTCCCCGCCTTTTGTTAACTGTTTAGCTCTTATTTTTTCTATTAGTTCTGGTAATTCTTCGTCAGGTGCAAAACGCAACGAAATAAGTTGGCCTGTTGTTAAAGACTCTAACTTTTTAGCAAAATCTTGTGGAAATAGGCGTTGAAACCTTAGTTGCTCTTCTAGGCGAATTACTCTATCTTGTGCCTTAAGTGCGTTAATACGAATTAAAAACCCTGCTACAACTAAAGCCACAGCTACAAGGAAATTTTCTGCTGTTTGCCAACCCGGTTGACGAACAAGTACAACTAAAGTCCAAATCAAATGAATAGCAAATATTGGCATAACAAAAAAGTGAAAAGGTTGATGCCATCTAACATGATTTTGATAATTTTGTGCTTCTCTTTCCATAAAACCTTCCATTTAGTAAATTATTGATAAAGCCTTGTTTTAGTGTGAAATAGCATATTGTCTTGGAGATTCTAAACTATTTTCTTCTCCAGGATTAGTAAAACGATTAAGTTCTAATTGGTATTGCTTATCATAAAGCTGTCTATAACGTCCACCCATTGCTAGTAATTCTTTATGTGTGCCACGCTCGACAATTTCACCTTTTTCTAGCACTAAAATTTGATCTGTACTAGTAATTGTGGAAAGTCTATGAGCAATTACAAAGGATGTGCGACCTTTGCGAAGTGCGCGAAGCCCTGATTGAATCAAGGATTCGCTTTCGCTATCTAAACTAGAAGTAGCCTCATCTAGGATTAAAATTTTTGGATCAGCTAAAATTGCCCTTGCAATAGCAATTCTTTGGCGTTGTCCCCCTGAAAGCTTAACTCCTCGTTCGCCAACAATTGTGTCATATTTTTTATCAAATCCTTCGATAAACTCAGCACAATAAGCAATTTGACTAACTGTTTCTATTTCCTCACGAGTTGCATTTGGTTTAGAAAAAGCTATATTTTCTGCTATTGTCCCATCAAATAAAAAATTATCTTGTAAAACCACACCTAAATATGAGCGATAATCCTGCATTTTTAAGCTAGAAATTTCTTTCCCATCAATTTTAAGACTACCTGATTTGGCTTGGTTAAAGTTCATAATCAAGCTAATTAAGGTACTTTTTCCAGCACCACTAGAGCCAACTAATGCCGTAGTTGAACCGGCTGGAGCATAAAAAGAGATATTTTTTAAGACAGGAACTCCAGCTTCATAAGAAAAATTAACGTCTTTGAATTCAACATTTCCTATAACATTTCTTACAGCTTGGCGGTTACGGTCTTGATCTTTTTCTGTTGGTTGATTAAGTATTTCTCTAATTCTATCTAACCCAGCAAATGCTTCTGTAATTTGTGTGCCTATTGCAGCAATTTCAATTATAGGCATTGCCATTAGTCCAGTAAAAAATACATACATAAAAAAGTCGCCTAAAGTCATTGCTCCACTAAGTACAGAATTCCCACCAACAAGAATCATAATCACCCCAATTATGCCTACAATCATTGAAGCAAATGATGTTGTAGCAGAAACACCTGTCATTGATTTAGCAATATTACGGAATAGTTTATGCGATCCCTTAGCAAAAGTTCTATTTTCTCTTTTTTCGGCCGTATAAGCTTTAACAATGCGTATTCCGCCTAAAGATTCACCCAAACGGCCCATAACTTGAGAAGTAATTTCTCCTCGTTCCTTAAAAAGCGGACGCAGTTTGCTAAAAGAAAAAGCTAAAATCGCGCCTAAAGAGCTTAAGGCTAAAATTGTCATTAGTGTTAGCCACCAGTTTAAGTAAAACAATATGCCTAGGGATAAAATAGCTGTAAAAATGCTTCCTACAAGTTGAATTAGACCTGTACCAACAAGATTTCTTATTCCTTCAGCATCAGTCATAATTCTGGAGACTAATTTCCCTGTTTGAGTGCTATCAAAAAAGCTAACAGGAAGTTGTGTAATGTGTACTTGAACACGTTTACGCATATCATTTATTGCTCGTTGAGCAGCAACACCAAGGATTTGCGATAGAGCAAAAGAGGTTATAGCTTGAACAATGGTTGCTAGCCCGGCAAATAAAGCAATCCAATATAATATTTGCACTTGTTGTTTAACTATCACTTCATCTATTAAAAACTTTGATGATGCAGGCAAAACTAAGCCCATCAACCGGCTAATTATCATTAAAGAAAAACCTAAACCTAAGCGTTTTCTGTGCGCCCAAAGTAGTTCTCTTGCTTCGCGCCATGCATTTGAAGCACTAAATTTTTTCTTATCATCCATAAAATTACCTTAAAGTATTTCCTAACCACTATTTTTATTAGTTATTGTTGTTAATATGTAAAAGCCTCTTAGTCATTTAAGTATTTTACAAAAATTTTGTTCAACTTCTCTGCTGATACTAAAAAAGTATTATAAAATAATAGTGTTATTTTACGTAATACGTTAATCAGTATAAAATAAAACTAGTTACTAATTAAAAAGCCATATTCTAGTTATAGAAGATATATAAGAACTTAGTAATTGGAATAAACCTACCTCTTAAATTAGAGATTGAAAAACTAGAAATTAACCTATCCACAAAAAATTAGGTTGCTATCTTAGAAAAATAGTTGTCGAACAAAAAGAAAACATTAATCGTAAAGCCGGCCAACTTCACATCTAAAAAAACTTTATTTACCAAAAAATCTATATAAGGTTATAGAATATGCAAAATATATTATTTTCTTGTTTAATATTATTAGTAATATCTTATAGTGTGTTAGGACAGGAAGAAAAACAATTGATAAATAATATAAATATAAATTGTAAAGAAGCATTAAATTTACAAGAAGCTAATTTAATAGCCGCAGATATTATTAAATATTCAGTAGAAGCTTTAGGAGAAACATCGTATATTAAAAGAATAGAAAATATAATTACAATAGCAAGCTGTCAATCTCCCGAAGGTACTTATACCACTGAAATACATACCAATTCAAAAGGATATGGATATTTTAAGCAAGTATATGATTATAAAGCACAAGCATTTGAAGCAATAACACAAGGAAAAGAAGAGGGATTTACTTTAGGAAATAAAATAGAGAAATTGCCTAAAGCCGTTGTAAATATAATTAGAGGACATTATTTTCATCAATTAATACTAAAACCAGAAGATTTCTTTTATGATTTTGGAAAAGTAACAATTGTTGAAATAAACAACAAAAAGACTTATCAATTAGAAGCCAAAGACGCATTAAATCAAGAATGTTGGCTATTTTTTGATATTGATACCAAATTGTTAAGAGCGGTATATATAGAAAATTCAGATAACAAAAAAGAAATTATAAAAATACTGTTTTCTGATTGGAAACAAGTTGCAAACTTACAATTACCACACCATTTGGACATAAACCAAAGTGAAAAAACTTACAAATTTGACTTTACCAAAATTATTATCAATAGCCCAAAGTTTGAGCAGAAAAAGCTAGAAAAGAATAACTAATCTAAGTAATAGGGAATACTCCATTCTTATACCTAGGGTTAAACTCCCATATGGGCCAACTTAAACAATAACTAATTGAAAATAGAATAGTTATTCTTAAATTGGTGCATATGGAGGTTTATCACTAAGCTTTAGCTTTGTTAGATTTTTTGCCACCAGTCATCATTAAACCAATCTCTTGTTGGGATACTTTATTTGGGTCAATTATTCCAACTATTTTTCCTTCATAAACTACTGCAACACGGTCACTTAAGGAAAATATTTCGTCAAGTTCAGCAGAAACTAAAAGAACTGCTGCTCCGCTAGCTCTTAACTCAAGCAATTTCTTATAAATAAACTCAATCGCTCCAATGTCTACACCTCTTGTTGGTTGTGAAGCAATTAAAAATTTAGGTGCTATAGAAAATTCGCGTGCAATAATCAACTTTTGCTGATTTCCTCCTGAAAGTCCTCGTGCAGTTATATTTGGGTCAGGCGGTCTTACATCAAAATCATTAATTAATTTCTTTGTATGCGTTTCAATTTGTGCATCATTTAGTAACGGCCAGCCAACTAATTCCCCATTATTTTGCAAACCTAAAATTGCATTTTCTGTAAGTGGAGAATTAAGCAATAGTCCTCGTTTATGTCTATCTTCTGGAATATGTGCAATATGTAACTCTTTAGCTTGTCGTGAGCTACAAGCTGTAATATCTTTGCCAAGTAATGTTATTTGTCCGCTTGTTGGAGTTTGTAAACCTGCTAATACTTCCACTAGTTCTGTTTGTCCATTTCCTTCTACTCCAGCAATACCAAATACTTCCCCAGATTTTATTTCAAAAGAAATGTCTGTTAATAGATTGATCCCTTCACTACTTTTTAAGCCAAGATTTTTAACACTCAAAACTGTTTCTTGTTTTTCTGGTCGGCCAAATTGATTTTTATCTACTCTAAGTAAAACTTCCCGTCCTACCATTAAACGGGCTAATTCTTCGGCAGAAGTGTTTTTTGTTTCCACCTCGCCAACAACTTTTCCTAGTCTCATTACTGTTACTTTTTCTGAAATTGCTAAAACTTCTGCTAGTTTATGAGTAATTATAATTATGGTTTTTCCTTGGTCGCGTAAAGAACGTAAAATGCGGAAAAATTCCTCGGTTTCTTGTGGTGTAAGTACGGCTGTAGGTTCATCTAAAATTAGTATTTTTGCGCCACGATAAAGAGTTTTCAATATTTCAACTCGTTGTTCTTCACCTACGGAAAGCGTATCTACCTTGGCATCTGGATTTATTTGTAGTCCATATTGCTTAGAAATTTCCTTTATTTTTTCTTTAGCTTTGTTGTAATCAATCATAAAGGTGGAGCCTGGTTCTGAGCCTAAAATAATATTTTCTGTGACGCTTAAAGCCCCTGCTAACATAAAGTGTTGATGCACCATACCTAAACCTAATTTGAGAGCATCAGCCGTTGAATTAATTTTTTGCACTTGTCCATCAATTAAAATTTCGCCTTCATCAGCACGATAAAATCCATATAAAACATTCATTATAGTGCTTTTACCTGCTCCATTTTCCCCAATAATAGCGTGTATTGAGCCTTTAGCAATTTTTAAGCTAACTTTGCTATTAGCTACCACTGTTCCAAACTGTTTGGTTATATTACGCATTTCTACAGCATAGCTAGTATTGTCACTCATTTATTTTTCCTTAGTTTTCATCTTGATTTTTTAAGAATACATATTCATTTTTCTAGTTAGAAGTTCAATAGGATCAATAATATTGATAGCTTCTTTTACAACAAAACCTTCGCCGTGATCAACACCAATTAAGCTTCCATAAAAATGTTGGCGAGCGTCAACACGCTTTAAGAATCCTTCTGTACTAATGTTGGTTTCAGGTTCTTTGCTGTTTGGATCATAAAATTGTGACTTATAACAAGCTATTGCAGCTATTTTTTGCTCAGCAAATTCAGTAATATCAACTACAAAGGTAGGAATAACATTACGAGGAAACATAAAATGAGCTACCGCTGATGGACGAAAACGGGTTTGACCTGTTTCTACATCAAATTTAGCTAAACCAGCTAAATGAGCAGATTCCCGCACCAGTTGTGCAATATGAGCATGATCTGGATGTGGATCATCCCAATAATGAGTAAAAACTACTTTAGGACGAAAGCGTCTTATAGCACGAACCATTTTTATTCTTGACTCTTCATTACACCAAATATTGCTATCTGGTAAACCTAAATTCTCTCTTGCAACTAAGCCTAAAACTTTAGCAGCAGCAGCGGCTTCTTGTGCGCGAATTTCAGCCGAGCCTCTAGTTCCCATCTCTCCTCTAGCTACATCTAAAACTGCTGTTTTATAGCCTAAAGAATTTAGTTTTAATAAAGTACCAGCTACTACTAATTCAATATCATCAGGATGCGCACCAATGGCTAAAGCATCTACAGCTAATGGATCCAGGTTCATTAAACACCTCTACTCAATATTGTTTTTAATTTTTTTGGATTTTTAATTTGAGTTAAAAATAACATAGGCACGCTGTTAAGTTAACTCAACAGCGTGCCAAAAAATAAAGGAAGCTCGAAATTAGGCAAAAGTGACTATTAGCAAAGTGCTAATAGTTAGCAAGCAAAACAATCACAAATTCTAAATTGACCGTTAGGTAATGCAGCACCAGCAGATCGCCAAGAATCGCCAACTAGTTGCTCATTACCATTAGTAGGAGCATTAGCGGTGATACCATTGTTAGTAGCACCATTTACACGAGTCCAGCTTGATCTATCAAGATATGTTGCACGTGCATTGTATCCTAATTCTGCACGGATTGAATTTTCTGAAGGCTCATTACCTTGGCGAAATCCTGTAAATCCTGTTGTACGGAATTCTTCATATCTCCAATTTTCTTTGTAAGTTGTGCCACCATCTGTAAATGTGTGATCTCTTAATGAACGGTCAATTGTTCCGTTTTGAGCGTGGCTTGCGTGTGCTAATTCATGAGCTAAAATCACTTCTGATGCAATAGGCTCATCTTTTATTGTTCCATCTGGTTGGAGTGCTGGTAAAGAGATTCTTAAGCCAAAATCCATTGCTACTGTTGCATTAGATCCTGTTCCTGCTCTGCCTTGAGTATCTACTGTTGCACCTGCACCAGATTGAGTAAACGCATTTTGTGATGTAAATGATATGGTGACTGCCTTATTTCCACCTTTTCCACCTGCTAGAATATCATCTAGTAATTTATAGCCTTGTTCGTGTCCTGGAGTTCTAGTTGTTGCTGCACGAACATATCCTTGGGAATCTACTGTTGTTCCGGGTGCAAATTTGGCTAAATCTCTTGCTACTACACTTCTAAAATTTGCATCTCCTGTTACTTGTAATAATGTTGGGCCTGTTTGTGGTGGAGGTGGGGTAGTGGCATCTTTTGGAGTAATAGTCATTCCCCAAGACTTTAATGTACCAACATCTTGTCTAGCAGTATCTTGAACTACTAATTTCCAATCACCTTTGATTGATTCATTTGCAAAAGTTGTGCTTAGGTCTTTGGCAGACAAGACAAAATTATCAGCAGAACCACCAGCTTTATTTGTTAATACAGCTTCTTTTCCTGATGGGGAGACGAGTTTAACAACTAAGTCACCACGATATGTATGAGCAATATTTACATTGACACTTAGGTTTTGTACTTGGCCTTCATTAGCAAAATTAATTGTGGAAGTAGTTGTGGAATTATCTCTAATTGCTGCATTTGGGCTAACACTCTTGGTGACAGGTGTTGCTTCATCACGGCCTGTAGTAGCTGGACGAACAGCACTAGCAGCGTTATCTGTAATTTGCTTTAAGGAAGGAGCCACTGTTTGAGCTTGGCTTCTTAAGTTGCTAGCAGCAATGCCAGATTCCTGGTTGCGAATACTAGCAGCATTAGAAGTACCTGCTCGTAATTGATCGCCTTGGAAAGCACTGTTTTCACGGACAGAAGGTTGTTGTGTTGCACGACTTGTTGAAGAATTACTTGTTGTTTGTTGTAGTTGATTTACTGAACTGTCATTTCCAATACGCATTGCCATGATTTTTAGCTCCTTCAAAAATTTTTATTTAGTAGATTAATAATTAAGGTATGAATGAATTGTCATTCAATTTATCGGTACTTGAATAAATTTGTTGCCAAAAAATTCCCGAAGATTTAGAAAACCTTTCGGTAAAACCCAGTTTTAAAATTAAAAAGCAAGTTATTAAGTAAATTTAATAACTTGCTTAAAAATCTAAAACTAATTTTCCTGCTATAACCTTAAGTAATAGTTAGCAAGCAAAACAATCACAAATTCTAAATTGACCGTTAGGTAATGCAGCACCAGCAGATCGCCAAGAATCGCCAACTAGTTGCTCATTACCATTAGTAGGAGCATTAGCGGTGATACCATTATTAGTAGCACCATTTACACGAGTCCAGCTTGATCTATCAAGATATGTTGCACGTGCATTGTATCCTAATTCTGCACGGATTGAATTTTCTGAAGGCTCATTACCTTGGCGAAATCCTGTAAATCCTGTTGTACGGAATTCTTCATATCTCCAATTTTCTTTGTAGGTTGTGCTGCCATCTGTAAATGTGCGATCTCTTAATGAACGGTCAATTGTTCCGTTTTGAGCGTGGCTTGCGTGTGCTAGTTCATGAGCTAAAATTATTTCTGTTGCAATAGGCTCATCTTTTATTGTTCCATCTGGTTGGAGTGCTGGTAAAGAGATCCTTAAGTCAAAATCCATTGCTACTGTTGCATTAGATCCTGTTCCTGCTCTGCCTTGAGTATCTACTGTTGCACCTGCACCAGATTGAGTAAACGCATTTTGTGATGTAAAATGATATGGTGACTGCCTTATTTCCACCTTTTCCACCTGCTAGAATATCATCTAGTAATTTATAGCCTTGTTCGTGTCCGGAGGTTCTAGTTGTTGCTGCACGAACATATCCTTGGGAATCTACTGTTGTTCCGGGTGCAAATTTGGCTAAATCTCTTGCTACTACACTTCTAAAATTTGCATCTCCTGTTACTTGTAATAATGTTGGGCCTGATGGTTGAGGAGGTGGAGGAGTTGTGCCACCAGCTTTTTTCTTAATGCTTAAGCCCCAAGAATTAAGTGTACCTGTATCTTGAGTAGCGGTATCTTGAACTACTAGTTTCCAATCACCTTTGATTGATTCATTTGCAAATTCTGTCAAGCTCTTATCAGAAAGGACAAAATTATCAGCAGAACCACCCGCTTTATTTGTTAAAACAGCTTCTTTTCCTGATGGGGAAACAAGCTTTACAACTAAATCACCGCGATATGTATGTCCAATATTTACATTAACTTTTAGGTCTTCTAAGCTTCCTTCATCAGCAATATTAATAGCAGAAGTAATTGTAGAATTATCTCTAATTGCTGCATTTGGAGTAGCATTTTTAGTGATTACATCGCCACCCGGAGCAGGAGTCTTTGGATCACCAGAAACACTTAGATTCCAAGATTTCAATGTGCCAGTATCTTGAGCAGCTTTGTCATTTACAACCAATGTCCAAGCCCCTTTGCTTGATTCACCATTAAAATCAGCAGGATTAGCTGTAAAATTAAGTGTTCCTGTTCCTCTACCACCACTAGCAGCACGTAGTGTTACTTCTTTACCTGAAGGAGATTTTAATTTTACTTCCACGTCTCCAACATAAGTATGGTCAATGTTTACTGCTACATTTACACCTGTTACAGATAAATCATCGTTAATATTAATAGCAGAAGTGGTTGTGGAGTTATCTCTAATTGCAGCATTTGGTGAAGCTGTTCCAGTCGCAGTTAAACCATCTCGGCCACTATTAACAGAACGCATTGCACTATCAATGTTATCTACAACAGTTCTTAGTGATGGAGCAGATTGAGCTTGGTTTCTTAAGCTACTAGCAGCAATGCCAGATTCCTGGTTGCGAATACTAGCAGCATTAGAAGTACCCGCACGTAATTGATCGCCTTGGAAAGCACTGTTTTCACCAACTGAAGGCTGTTGTGTTGTACGAGTGCTTGAAGAATTATTTACTGTTTGTTGTAGTTGATTTACTGAATTATCTCCACCTATACGCATTGCCATAACTAAAAAACTCCTTAAATGCTAATTTTTGCTTAATAAAATTACTTGAATTTTTGATTGTAAGAAAGTGAGTGAATTATCATTCATTTTTCTAAATGAATCAACAAAATTTTACTAATTTTTCTAAAAAAATATTTTTAGAAAAATTCACTATTAGCATTTATCAAAAATATGTCTTAAATCAATAAGTTACACAATATCATTTTATTTTTTTCCCTTTTGACTTTCTGCCCATTCTAAATTAGCTTTAGCTAGTTGAAAATTAGGATCTAGTTCTAAGGCTTTTTTTCCTGCTTCAATAGCTTTATCCCAATCTTGCAAATCATTATAAGCAGAACAAAGATTATTATAAGCAACAGCACTTTTAGGGTTAAGTTCTAGGGCTTTTTTACTCATCTTTATACTTTCATCATAAAGATGTGCTTGATAATAGTATAAACTTAGATTTATATACTTACCATATGTTGGGGCATCCATAGTATCAGCAGAAATTTTACCTATATTTACCAATAAGTCTTTTTTTGCTAGATCTATTGTGTCTACTTTAGTAGTTTCATCATTGTTTTGTACTTTAGGAAGAGGAATTAGTTTTTCTGCTTTAACTAAATTAAATATTACGGGATCATAAATTTTTTCTATTACATAAAATTTATAAAAAGTATAAATATTAGTTCCTAAAATTATAGTTGTAAGTCCAATAACAGCTAGTTTCTGCAATGCTTGTTGAGAGATATATTTATACACTACTTCAACTAACATCAATGAAGAAAATAAGATATAAATAAACGTTAGGTAAACTCCATACCTAATATTTTTAGGTAAAATAATATTACAGATCATAAAATAAATAAAAAATGCTAATAAAATATTGGTTGTTAAGCTTTTATTTTCACTAAATATATAATTTCCAATAAAAGCAAAAAACAAAATAGAAATTATTGGAGAAAATAAAAAGTAATCTATAAAATATTGATACCAAGGGCCGGCCAAATAGCCTTTAAAATAGTTAGTAGAGTTTACATTTTTAGGGTTTAGTGTAAATTTAACTATACTGCTAACAGCGTCCATGCCTCCAAATGCAATAAAATAAAGACTAAATACAATAAAAATTGGTACTAGGGCTGTTATTAAAATATCTTCTTGTTTGATATTAGAGTTTTGATCAAGAAATTTTAATATTATTAATACTCCTGCAAAGAAAGGGATAAACATTATATTAGTTTCTTTAATTAAAATAGAAACTATTAAAGATGAAATAAATAGCCAATAATGTTTTTTATTTTTGGTATTAAGAAAATAAATAAAGAAAAATAAACTAAGTGATGAAAAAAGATAGTTACTAGAATCAGATAAAGCTCTTGTAGCAAGTCCTGTAGTTAAGGGAAAAAAAGCAGCTATAGAGCTAACTATTAAAGCAATATTAATTTGCCAAAACCTTTTTACAAAGAAAAACAATGCTATACATAAAAGAATATTTGCAGCTAAGGAATAATAGCTAAGTGTTCTAATAGAATCATTTATGCTCAATAACCATGCACAGATATAAATATTTGCCATTCTAAGAGGAGTAGGACGACCTTGATTATTAGGTTCATTAATGTATAGCTCTCCCATATTTTTAAAGCCTAAAAAACCTCCATCCTTTATCACCCTAGCTTGGCGGTAATAAGTACCTTCATCAGCATTACTATAGTCTAGCTCTGATGGAAAATTTTTCCAGGTAATAAAACTAGAAGCTATTAAAACTAGAATAAAAACTATATGAGCTAATTTAGTGTTATTTAAGGAAAGGAAACTATTAATTGTCTCAAGTGTCATTAGAAACTACTCCAAATTAAACTTAAGGATTTAAGCTTGTTTTAAGCAGTAAGTCCTTTTCTTTCTAGTGGTTTATAAACTAAAAATATTTTTTCATAAAAATAGCCTGTAAAAACAGCTATTTGTGATAATAAAATTAAAACCATTATTGGAAAAGCATGTCTATAACTAAATTTTTTGAATGGAAAAGCTAGCAAATCTATATAAAAGCTGTGCTTATTAAGTGAAGAACTGTTTTGAAAGCGTTGTTGGCAGATTTGATTAAAACGATAGGCTCCGCGTCCATAAACAAATTGTTGTTTCCAATAAGCCTTAAAATTAGCTCTATTTTGGTGATAAATGACTGCTTTCTCAGCATAACAAAGCTTAAAGCCTTTGGCTAACCAGTTTTTACAAAACTCTCTATCTTCACTCATTTCTAGATTAGTATCAAAACCTTTAACTAATAAAAAGTTATTTTTAGAAACTACTAAATTATTTGAGACAAAAAAGTTAGCATTTTCTAGATCTTTATTAAATTGACTATACAAATAGTTAACAATAGTTTCGCTAGCTGTCGCATAAAGATTGTTTGGTAAAGCATTTTCAATAGCTCCACCAATTGCACAATCAGGTTTTTCTAAAACCATTCTATTTAATTCTTTCAACCAATTTTTACTAACAATACTATCATCATCAATAAAAATTAAGTAATCCCCTACCGTGTTATTTGCTCCTCTATTACGGGCCGAAGCAGGCCCACTATTTTTTTGTTTAATTAAAGATAACTTAAATCTAGTTTGAAAAGATAAAACAACCTCATCAGGTGCTGTTTTGCTACCATCATCTACAACAACAACTTCAAATTTATCAAAAGGATAGTCTACTGTAGCAATACTTATTAGACAGCTACTAAGCAAATCTAAGCGATTATAGGTTGGAATAATTATTGAAAAAAAAATAAATTTATCCATTCCAATTTATTAATAGTTTTAATAAAAGTCTTTATAACAAATCCCAATAGTAAAATAGCTGTTTGATAAAAGATAGTTTGTTGTGTACTATTAGCTTTGCTTGGTTGTCAGCAACTAGCCTAACTTTCTCTCAATTTTAATAACATTTCATTAGGTAAGAAAGAGATATTTTTCGTGTCCATAGAAATAAAAGAATTAGAAAATCAGGCTAATCAGGCTAATTTGCAAACTGCAAACTCCCAACAATGCAAAAAACCTACCTTTATTATTGAACCTAAAAAAGTTAGTTTCGCCTACCTTTTAGAACTTTGGAGTTATAGAGAATTATGCTATTTTTTTGTTTGGCGAGACTTAAAAGTTAGATACCGTCAAACTTTGTTGGGAGCATCCTGGGCAATACTTCAACCATTAATTACCATGCTAATTTTAAGTTATGTTTTAGGAAAATTAGCTAAAATGCCATCCAACAATGTTCCTTATCCAATATTTTTTTATAGTGGTTTAGTTCTTTGGACATTTTTTTCTAACTCTGTTACTAATGCTAGCACTAGTTTAACTATGGAAAGAAATTTAATTACTAAAGTTTACTTTCCTAGAATGCTACTTAGTATTTCAAAAGTAATAACTAATCTAGTAGATTTAGCCCTAACATCTATATTACTAGTTATTTTAGCCATAATATTTAAGGTTCCTATTAGTTGGAAATTACTTTTAATTCCTCCAGTAATTGTTTGTTTAATTGTATTTACCAATAGCATGGGAATGTTATTAGCAGCATTAAATGTAATTTATCGTGATGTTCGTTATGCTCTACCATTTGTAATACAAGTTCTTTTTTTTGTTACCCCAATAATGTTTCCTTTAAGCCTAGTACCTGCTGAACAACGTTGGTTAATTGCCTTAAATCCATTAGCAGCAATAATTGAGCTTTTTAGACTCTCACTATTTAATATCTATTTAGATATTAAATTACTTATTTACTGTATTGGGGCAACAACAATAACTTTTATCATTTCTTCTTATATCTTTATTAAGTTAGAAAAAGTTTTTGCAGAAAAAATATAACTGTAATGTCTTCAATAATTAAAGCATATAATTTAAGTAAACATTTTTATATCAATCATGCATGGGAGCCTGATACCTTAAAGGAATTTCTTACTGGATTTATACGCAATCCTTTAAGTAAGCTCAAAAAATCTCCTAAAGAAGAATTTTGGTCATTAAAAGATGTTAGTTTTGAAGTAATGCAAGGAGAAGTTTTTGGGATTGTTGGCCCAAATGGTTCTGGTAAATCTACTCTACTTAAACTACTTTCTCGTATTATGGATCCAACTTCAGGACGAGCAGAAATTTATGGACGTATTTCTAGCTTATTGGAGGTTGGAACAGGCTTTCATCCAGATTTAACAGGACGAGAAAATATTTATTTATGTGGTGCAATTTTAGGAATGACCAAAAAAGAAATTACAGCTAAATTTGATACAATAATTGAATTTTCTGGGATTGAAAAATTTATTGATACACCTGTAAAACATTACTCTAACGGTATGTATATTAGATTAGCATTTTCTGTTGGAGTACATTTAGACTCAGATATTTTAATCCTAGATGAAATTTTAGCTGTTGGTGATGATAATTTTCAGAAAAAATTTACTAAACAAATAGAAAATATTGTTAAACAAGGAAAAACTATTCTAATAGTCTCACACTCAGACGAAATAATTATGCGTTTTTGTGATAAAGCCATGTTGTTAGTTAATGGTCAAGTTAAAAGCGTAGGCCCAACAGCACAAACCCTCGCGCTTTATCATGAAATGTGTAAAATAAATGTGTAAATAAAATTTGCTTATGATAACTAGCAGTGAATTACAACCAAGTATTTCTCTAATAGTACCTGTTTATAATGGTGGAGAAGATTTTCATTCTTGCTTAAAACATCTGTTAGCTATTAAATCTAGAGTTAAAGAAATTATTATTGTGGCAGATGGAGATACAGATGGCTCACGACAGTTAGCAGAAAAATTTGGATTAAAAGTTATCGCTAATTCTAGTCCGCAAGGCCCGGCACAGGCCCGCAATCAAGGTGCAAGAATAGCAGCAGGTGACATTATTTTATTTATTGATGCAGATATTGATGTTTGCCCAGATATTATTTCTAAAGTAGAGAAATGCTTTCTTAAAGATCCTGATCTTACAGCTATTTTTGGCTCTTATGATGATAAGCCTGGAAAAACAAACTTTCCTTCTCAATATAAAAACCTACTCCATCATTTTACCCATCAAACCGCTAACACTCAAGCTACAACTTTTTGGAGTGGATGTGGAGCTATTAAACGAAATGTTTTTATGGAGTTTCAAGGTTTTAGCAAAATCTACAAAACACCTTCTATTGAAGATATTGAATTAGGTTATCGTCTGACTAGCGCAGGTCATAAAATTTACTTAGATAAATCACTTCAAGTTAAACATCTTAAATGTTGGACTCCTATTTCATTAATTAGAACAGATTTTTTTCAACGCGCCTTACCTTGGTCAAAATTAATTCTTACAGGCAAAGTTTTTATTAATGACTTAAACTTAAATTATTCTAGCCGACTTAGTGTAATGTTAGTCTTTATTTTATTAGCTAGTCTTTTAAGTATATTCTCAATTTTATTATTGAAGAGTTTTTATATTCCTTTTTATTAATAATTCCTTTAATTTGTGCTATT
Organism: Blastocatellia bacterium; assembly: GCA_016713405.1. Classification (NCBI taxonomy): domain Bacteria; kingdom Pseudomonadati; phylum Acidobacteriota; class Blastocatellia; species Blastocatellia bacterium. The sequence goes on along the minus strand of JADJPF010000020.1, from coordinate 295,142 downwards.
GGATTAACTATATTAAACATCTCAGTTTACAAATTTTTTCTTAATAAACGAGGATTTATTTTTACATTAAAAGTAATCCCCTGGCATTGGCTTTATTATTTTTATAGCGGTATAGCTTTTATAATGGCTATGTTAGAAGTACGACTTTTGTCTTTGATAACTAAAAAACAAAATGAAGCAACAAATAATTAAAGTTTTATAAGCAATTTTTAATAACTTTTCTACTAGGTTAAAATGATGGATAATTTACATAAAAAAATAGTTAATGAGATTTTTACTAAAAAACAATTTTTTCTAATTGCTGGCCCTTGTGTACTTGAAAGTGAAGCTCATGCAATAAAGATGGCAAGAGAAATACAAAAAATTACCAGCCAATTAGATATTTGCTATGTTTTTAAAGCCTCTTATGATAAAGCTAATCGTACAGCTATAAACTCATTTCGTGGCGTAGGTTTAGAAGAAGGTTTAAGAATACTTGGGTTAATTCGCTCAGAATTTAACCTGCCAATTCTTACGGATATACACGAAGTTGAGCAAGCAAAAGCGGTAGCTGAAGTGGTTGATATTTTACAAATACCTGCTTTTCTTTGCCGTCAAACGGATTTGCTTATTGCTGCTGCCCAAACAGGAAAGATTGTAAATGTTAAAAAAGGGCAATTCCTAGCCCCTTGGGATATGAAAAATGTTGTAGAAAAACTTACCGCTTCAGGGTGTCAAACTGCGATGCTTACCGAAAGAGGAGCTAGTTTTGGCTATAACAATTTAGTAGTAGATATGCGCGGCTTTCCAATTATGCGTGAATTTAATCGTCCAGTAGTTTTTGATGTTACACACTCATTGCAACGCCCTGGCGGACTTGGTAATGCAACGGGTGGAGACTCACAATTTATAGAAAATTTAGCTCGTGCTGGCGTTGCTTGTGGTGTAGATGGTATATTTATGGAAGTACATGATAATCCTGCTGTTGCATTAAGTGATGGCCCTAATGCTTTACCTTTAGCTAGATTAGAAGCGTTGTTGGTTATGCTCAAAAGATTGACGAATTAGTTAAAAAGCAACCAATATAAGGAATTAGAGAAAAATTATTCTAATTTTTCTTGCTTTCTCAGAGAATTAAAAAACTCAAAAGGTGTGATTTCATGCGAATGCTATTTTGGTCTGTTCTTATAATCTTGTTTTTTGCTACCACAATTCAAGCACAAGATTATGATATTCAACGCTTTGACATTAATGCTCAACTCCAACCATCTAATAATTCTGTACAAGTACAAGCTAAACTAACTGTTGTTAATATCACTACTCAAGGACGTAGTGGCCCATTTATCACTTTTAAGCTTAATAAAAGAGCTAAAGTTACAGGAATGCAAATAGATGGAACTACTGTAGAAGTACGACAAAAAAACGATGAACGCTTAACAGAACTTGCCAACGTTTCAGCAGACTTCCCTAAAGCCTTAGCACCCGCAGCTACAGCAAATATTACTATTAATTACACTTTAGAGATAAAAGAAAGCTCCCCAATAAATGCTATTATTCCCGGTAGTACTATTTTATTACCAGAAAGTTTTTGGGTGCCTTTTATTCACACTCCTTTTGCTATTACTTATGGAATTGATGTTGCTCCTGTAAATTTACAAGTTACAAGTGCTGAAAATGAACGACCCCAAGCAGACGGCCAACGCCAAGGCAATAGCTTTCAACAAAACTTGCCTGCTCAACCAATTTTACTTTCTGGTAATTATGATGACCCAATAGAAATAACTAAAAAAGACATTAAAGTAGAATTTGTTTATCCTCGTGGAATAAGTAATAATGCTCGTAAACAAGCTGAAAACTTAACTACAGAAATAGCCGAAATTATTGATTTTTATAATCAATTCCTAGGCATCAATCTACCAAAACAATTTCGAGTAATTAGCTCTGACCAAATAGGCTCTTATATAACTGGAACTACTTTTATTTTGGGGGAAGATTTTTTTCGCCGTGATAGCTTAGATATTGAAACTATTGAGTTTGTAGCTCGTGCATTACTAAAAACTAAAATTGGTGGGGAAAGTGTTCCTCGTGCAAAAGGTTGGACTATTTTACAAGATGCTCTTCCAGTTTATCTTAGTGCTTTTTACTTTGGAAAACGCTATGGTGTAACTGAAGAACAAGAATTCTTTGCTCGCCGTGTCCGCGCCTATGCTCCAGTAGCAGCTAATAAAAGTGATGGTGCATTACTTTCTCTTTCTACCTTAGATAGTTCTTACACAACTAGCATACTAAATAAAGCTCCTTTAATGCTACGTATTATTGAACAGCAACTTGGGCGAGATAAAATGCTAGCTTTAATTAAAGATTTAATAAAAGAGCGTCAAATAAAATTTGATGACTTTCGCAAAAATATTCTTAATGCCAATAAAGATTTAACTAAAGAGCTAGAACTCTTTTTTGACCAATGGTTTGATAAAATTGTTGACCCAGATTTTATTATTGGTGTTCCACTAGCTAAAGAAGGTGGCTGGGTTTGTGCATTACGTAATTTAGGGAATGGTAATGTAACTGTAAAAGTCCTAGCTATTACAGAAAAAGGAGAAAAGCTTTTCCAAACTGTTAACCTAGCTTCTTTGGGCCGAGGAGAAGTATTTTTTAAGACCCCAGATAAAATAGCTAAAGTAGAAGTTGATCCTGATAAACTTTATCCACAAACTAATTATGATAATGATTCTCGCCCTCCTATAACATCTGCAATTACATTATTTAGAGATGCTAACATAGCATTTAACAAAAAATCCTATCCAGAAGCAGAGGCTAAACTTAAAGAAGCCTTAGAACTAGAACCCAACAACTTTGTTACTAGAACTTTGTTAGCTAGAAGCTTTCTAGCAGCTAATAAACTTACTGAAGCTAAAACAGAAGTTGACAAAATTTTAGCTAGTTCTGCACCATTACCAAATTATTCTGTTATCTGGGTAAATTACCTACAAGCAGAATTAGCACTAAGTCAAAAAAATACCAAAGATTCTATAGATTATTTTCGTCGTGCAATTACAGTTAGCAAAGATAACTCATTTATTAGGAATAAGTTAATAGACCTAGAAGCTAGTGCTAACCAATTACCTGCCACCGAAGAATCTATTCGCTCCTTTATGGGACAATTAGATAAAGCAATTAAAGATTCTTCTAGTCAAGCACTAGAAACTGTTTTGGTTAGAGCTAACTTAAATAAATTTGTTCGTGGACTAGTTGGCAATAAACCTGATAGTTGGACAACGGAAATTGTTAGAACAGAAACTATTTCTAATGATAAAGTTGCTGTTGATGTAATTGTTACGGCTGTAGACATTAACAAACGTGAGCAAAGCGGCGAAGCCCTTTATATACTTCGTCGTAAAGGTACAGGCTGGATATTAAATAACGTTGAATTTTTTAATATTGAATAATTACTTAAGGGAGACTTTTTAATGAAGAAGTTATTTTTAGTGCTACTATTTTGTTTTAGCCTTCTATTAACTAATTTAGACAACACTTTAGCACAAGAAAATATTACTGTAGATCAAGTCCTAGATAATTATGTCAAGGCTCTTGGAGGAAAAGCAGCAATAGAAAAATTAACTTCTCGTGTAGCAAAAGGTACTTATGAAATTTCTCCTGCTGGAATTAGCGCACCATTAGAAATATATGCTAAAGCTCCTAATAAATTTATTTTGAAAATAAAGGCTTCAGAAAAAGAAGATATTCAAAGAGCTTTTAATGGAAAAGAAGCTTGGGCAAAAGACTTACAAGTTGGATTGCGTGAAATTTCAGGCTCAGAGCTAGATCTATTAAGAACTCGTGCTGACTTTTATCGAGCTATCAACTTAAAAACCCTTTATCCTGAGCTAAAAATAATTGGTAAAAAAATCATAGAAATAGAGGGAACAACTTCTAAAAAAGAAGCCTATATTTTAGAAGCAATTAAGGAAAACTCCCCTAAAGAAACATTTTATTTTGATACTCAAACAGGATTACTTCTTCGTAGCGATATTGATACAGAAATTCCTAGAGTTAACGAAAGAGAAGAAACCAAAAACGGGTCAACTTATCCTGTCTATGAACCAGAAAAAGCTAAAGTACCAATCCAAGTTTATTATGAAGACTATAAGGAAATAGATGGCATTAAGTTTCCTATGACAACACGCCAATCTATTTTACAAACAAATGTGATTATCCGCTTAAGCCAAGTAGAACATAACAAAACAGTTGCAGACGATTTATTTAATCAACCAAAAAAATAAGTAGAAAATATTAATTTTTTGCAATACGAAATCCAATAGTTTCACTAGCCTTTTTAGCACCTTGACGAAAGGTTGTAACTAATTCATTTGCTTGAGACTTAAAATTGCCTCCTCGTACTGTATAGCAATTATCACAATTTATTGTTGCAGTTGAACCAGAGTAAGGCGTAAATTTACTTGATGTCCATTCACTAACATTACCTGCTAAACCAATAACTCCTAAACTGCTTTTATCTTTAGCTAAAGTAGCACTGTTAATTGGAGAACTAACGCCTAAACTAGTTTCTGCAAACACAACAGAATTAGCTATCAGTTCATCACCCCAAGGGTAAAGGCTATTTTCCGCACCTCGTGCAGCAAACTCCCATTCTTCTTCTGTTGGAAGTCGATAATTCTCACCTTTTGCTTGAGAAAGCCAATAACAATAATATTGAGCATCTTCCCAAGTTATATTTGCTACTGGCAAGTTTTCTGCTGATTTAGGAATATCTACCCCATTCCATTCTAAAGGTGGTCTATAATTAGTACTTAATACAAATGCCTGATATTCTTTATTAGAAATTTCATACCGACTTAAAAAAAAATCTTTTACAGTTACCTCGTGTGCTGGAGATTCAATAGCTGTGACATCTTTGCCATCACGTCCCATAGTAAAATTACTGCCTGCAATTTTAATCATTTCTGGAACAATAATATTTTGTATATTAGTAGTTTTTTGGCTATTAAAATACTTAAAAAATAATAGGGCAGCTAAAAATAGTACACCTGCAATTAAAGCTGACAAGAAAAATAAAACTAAGTTAGATTCTAGTAAATTTCTTTTTTTCTTAGTCTTTACTGCTTGTGGTTTTACTTCTTCAACTACTTTAATAGGAGGTGGTTCAACAACTTTTGGCCTTGTATCTAAAGGTTTAGTTTCAAAACTAGCTGGATTTTGTATCCTTTGCATATTAGGCTGGTTTGGGGAAGCTAAAAATCTTTCTTCAGCAACCGTCTTACGAGACTGCGGAGCAGTATCATTACTACTACTATTTTGTAAGATTGGCGATTGAATAGGTGGTTGAATATTTTTAGGAACACGCGATCGCGCTTCCCCTAGTTCACCACCAGACACTTCAGGTATCCCCTGATAGGAAGATGCAGCAGGAAAACCACCCATTGAAGGAGATTTAGGTTTAGGTAAATTTCCTGTAAAACCTCTTGAAGTAACAGCTTGCTCAAATTCTTTAGCTAGTTCAGCAGCAGACTGTTGCCGCGCACTAGGTTTTTTCTCTAGTGCTTTCATTACTACACGATCAACATTCTCTGAAATTTCTGGATAAAGTGTTCTCATTGAACTAGGAACACTACCAATATGTTTTAATGCCATACCAACAGGAGTAGGGTCATTAAAAGGTAAACTTCCTGTTAAAGCTTCATATAAAATTATTCCTAAAGCATAAACATCTGAACGATGATCAATTTCTGTACCTTCGCAAAGTTCTGGCGACATATAGCTATGAGTACCTAGCACCAGCCCATGAGAGGTTAAAACGCCTTCTGTTCCCATAGATTTTAGTTTTGCCATACCAAAATCTAAAACTTTTACTAATTCTTCCCCACCACTTTCATAAATCATTATATTTTCTGGTTTTAGATCACGGTGGATAATTTGATCACGATGAGCCGCTTCTAATGCTGAACATACAGGGCGAATAATTTTAAGTAAATCTTTAGCAGCAACTCTTTTTGTCTTTGGAGTCTATCCCGAAAAGTCTCCCCTTTAAGAACTCCATTGCTAAATAAACAATATCATCCTTAGTAATACCAAAGTCTAGTACACTAATGGCATTAGGATGATGTATTTTTGCGGCAGCATGCGCACCACGTCGAAATCTTTCTACAGCAGCCTGATCTGTTACTAAATAAGGGTGCATTATTTTAATTGCTACTGACACATCCATTTGAATATGAGTAGCTTGATACATTACACCAAGCTCACCTTCCTTGATCTTAGTAACAACCCTATATTTATCATTGACTATCTTGCCAATATAGTTTTTAGTTTGCTTGCCTGCAATAGGAATGCCTTGAGTTTGTCTAGCTAAAAATGCCTGAGGGTCAAAATTAGGATAACTACGTCCAGGGGTTGCCATACCAGCGTTTTGCTCATCTAAAATGCGCATCCCCTCCATCAACACTTCTGCCCAGGACTTAAAAATTGTTCGTTCAGAAGTAGTTACAGACGCATCTATGCGAAATGCCCCCTCTTCATATTTTAGTGCTTCATAAATTGCTTTTACTCCAGATAGCTGTCCTAAGCGTGCATCATAGATTTCGCCATCTTGAAAATAAAATATCGCATCCCCAATAGGAAAGCGCACTAGTAATCGAGCAACATTGCGACCTAGACAGTTTATTTGAATAATATCGGCTAAAGGCAGATCTTTTATATCCCCAACTAATGCCATATATCTCTCTGATTATTATGTAGAATTCTATTTTAAGCGGGACTCAGTAATAGACTTATTATTTGGAAAGTAACAAAAATATATCTAAGTGTCAATCTACAGAATTAAATACTTTAAAGTTAAACCTCAGCATTGCCTATAACACTTCAATCATTTATCATTTTTCCCTGCTAAGTTTACTAAATTATTGAGGCTTAATATGTCATCTATAAACAACATTAAAGAAAATTACTATGCCCGAAGTGAAATTAACCAACGAGATAATAATGAGGACAGCTTTTTGGCGTTTCAATTTTCGCCTAGCGTTAACCAAAAACTTATTACAACCTTGGCTGTTGCTGATGGAATGGGAGATCATCAACACGGTGAACATATTAGCACTGAAGGATTACGTAGATTTAGCCATGCGGTTGTGTTCCAAAAGAGTTGGGAGGGCAAAAAATCAAAAAGAAAATTCAAGACGATTAATAAATAAGCCAATAACTAAATCATGAAAAAAAATAGTTTTAGAAAAGCAAATAGTTTTTCTAACTAAACGTTTAATACGGGTGCAAAAATCAAGATTTTTTCTTTCAATTTGTTGAATGCTTTCTTTACCAATTGTGTGATTTTCAGCAGGTAAATTTCGGTCATAGACTCCCCAATTATCAGTATAAAAATGACTTATAGAGAATGGTTCTAATAATTTTTTAACTCAAGAAATGCGTCATCATCCCTTTTACCTAAAACATATGCTAATATTTTTTTACTGTCTTTTTCTATAGCATACCATAACCACCTTTGTTCTGCTTTTTTTCCTATAAAGCTCCTCATTTCATCTATTTCTACTTTATAATTTTGTTTATCTTGAATTTTATGTATTTCAACACTAATAGATTATCCATTAAAAGATTCTAGTAATGAAGTATTTACTTGCTTAATTTCTGAATGTTTTTTTTTAACTCATTTAATACAGTCGTTGGGCTTATTTTTAAGACTCTTGCTGTATCTCTTATTCCACTCCCATTTATTGCCATTTCTATTACTTGTTTTTTTGTTGTTTCCAAAATTCCTAGATTGGTATAATCCAATATAAATGTTACTTTTTTACATTCTTCATTTGTACAGCAATATCTTTGTTTGCCTTGCTTATTTACTCCATATTTGATTACTTGAGTTTCATTACAGCTTGGACATTTCACTTGTATTGTTGCCATTTTCTTTTTCCTGGTTTTTGTTTTTTCTTTTTTGTATTTTATCACCTCTTTTTTTATAAACAACTTCTTTGGAACACGACCATTTGAGTTTATATAATAATTTTATTATTTCCATTCTCCTTGAAGCTGAAAAGCTGCCCAATAAAACGGGCTTTTATATTCTTTCCATAGTTCTAACTGGGTGTCTCGTAATGCTACACTAGGCGATTTACCATCTTTTAATATTTTTTGATAAAAACTTTTCATTAGTTTTGTATTAGCAGCACTATCTCCATTCCATAAACTTACCATAACTCTAGAGGCTCCAGCATAAATAAACCCTCTAGTTAGTCCTGACAAGCCTTCAGCTTGAGCATTTTCACCTATATTAGTTTCACAAGCACTTATAGTTACTAATTCTTCAGGCAATTTTAAGTTAAAGATTTTATGTGTCTGTAAAAATCCATCTTCTAACTTGCCTTGCTCATTAACCAAAGATAGTACAATTCCTGATAATTCTGGATGAATGCTATTAGCTAGTCCATAAGTTGCAAAGTGTATGACTCGATAATCAGAAGCCTCTTTAGCCAATAAATTAGCTACTTTAGCATCAAATCCTAAAACTTGTTTGCTTTGATCTATTGGAACTAAAGCACTTATTTCTTTAACTTCATCATCTTTATCTTTAAGTCTGGAAATATTTAAGTCTAATACTGGTAGTCCTACTTCTTTAGCAGATTTTTTGATTAAAAGGCTGGTGGTTTCTAGTTCTAATGCCCCATTATTGTTTATTTTATTTGAAGCACTTTTATTTGTTACTCTACTATCGCTAGCTGAAAAAACAGGATCAGCAACTAACATAATTGCTTTAGTATTTTTATTGTCTTTAGCTTCTTTTCTTAATGTGTTTATTGTTGATGCAGAAGGAAGAGAAACTATTTCATGTTTTAGGATTAAAGGCTCATAAACATCTGCTTTATTAGGATCTGGTAAAGCATTAAAGGGAATATATTGTATTGCTCCATCAGTAACTATTACTAGTCGTTTTTCTGCTAATTGATCTGCAACAGGAGATAAAAGCAGTTTACTTACTTCTGCTGCTACTTTTGGATATTCATTTTCAGCTAGATCTAAACTTATTGGCCGTCCCCCAATATTTTGTCCTCTAACTAGCAAATTACGAGCAACTAGTAAATCTCTTAAATACTTTACTTTAGACTCTATTTCACTACGTTTAGGAAGAAAGAAGCTTTTTACTTCCGTTTTTGAAATTAACCATAAATAACTATGATCTGTTCCTAATTCATACTCTAACAGCAATGTATCCGTATCTAGTTGCTGTTGAAGTTCAGCTAAACTAAAGGCTTTAGGCTGAGCAAATTCTGTGTAATGAGGATTTTGTTTTTGCAAAGCCGTTTGACAAGCTTTTAATTTATCATTAAGGGCTTTTAGCTCATTTTCTGCTGCTGTAATTTCAGTAACAACACTTTCATTTATATTTAGCTTTATAAGTCTTTCAGTCTTATTACTAATTAATTGTTTTAGCTCTCTTTCTTGAGAAATTAAGTCTCCATCTAAAGAATAGCCTGTTAAATCCAGTAAACTATGAGCCTTTGCTTGTTCATTAATGGCTAATGCTGTAATGTCATTACCTGCTTTTGGGTTTAATTGGTGTTGCTGCATTAGTAAATCAACATAAAGTTTATAGTAATCTGTTGTTGTATTTGAATAAGAAATTTGTAATTTTTGGTTAATTAAGTTACTTTGTAAAGCTTCTACTAAAGAAATGGCTGTTGTAATATTGCCTTGAGCAGTTTTTATATCTCCACGCCGAAATTGGAGTCTTGCTAAACGGTAGCGAAATTGAGCTTCCCGAAGCTGATCTTTTAGTTCTTGTGAAACATTAACTCCTTCTTTATAAGACGCTAAAGCTTTTTCCTCTTCATAAACAAATTCTAAGGCTCTGCCTAAATGGTAAAAAATATTAGCCTCAAGATCTCGGTTTCCACCACGTTGGTTTAATTTATAAGCTTCTGTAAAAAATCCTACCGCCTTTTCCCCGTCCCCTAAATCTAAGTGTGTTTGTCCAACAGCTATAGCTGTTACAACTGTATTTGCTAAATCATTATTAGCACGATGCAATCTTAAAACATCACTATAAATTTCTATAGCTTTGCTGCTGTCTCCATTATCTCGATATATATTTGCTAGATTATTTAGCACTTTTGCTTGACGAACTGGATCTTGTTTTTCTTGTGCTAAGGCTAGAGCTTGTTCAAAATAGCCTTCTGCTTTAATTAAATCTTTTTGTTTATAGCAAATTTGTCCTAAATTATTTAGGATTTCTATTTCCTGTTCTAAAGAGCGAGAAGAACGAAGGTTTTGACTTTTTTCTAGTGCTTGTTGATAGTAATTTGTTGCTAATAAAAAATCCCCTACTTCATCATAAATAATTGCTAGAGCATTAAGGATGTTGATTTCTCCTTTTTTATCAGCAAAATCTCTAACCCCTTGCAAAGTCTTTTTATAAAATTCTATTGAATCTTTAATCTCTGCTAAAGAATAATAACTAGTAGCTAATTCTTCCGCAGTTTTAATAGATTCTTCTTTCTCTTCTAATTCCTGCCAAAGAGCTAAGGCTTGTTTGTTATAGTCAATTGACTGTTTTCTCTCTCCTTGACTATTGTGAAAACGGGCTAAAAAACTTAATGTTTGAGCAATAACTTCTTTATTATTCGTTTCTTTACCTAAGCTTAGTGCTTGGCTGTAATATTCTAAGGCTTGTTCGTCAACACCCATTGAATAATAAACAAATCCTAAATTTTTTAGTCCTCTTGCTTCACGGGATTTATCATTGTTAGCACGTCTAAAATCTAATTCTTTAGTAAAATACTTTAAGGCTTCTTGGTAATTAGAGACAAAAAAATAGCTTTCTCCTAATTTTCTAAATACATCTGCTTCAGCTATTTTATCACCAGACTTTTCCCAGTATTTTAATGAAGCTAAATAACGCTCAACAGAAGCTTGAAAACCTACTTTTGTGCCTATTTTTTGGAGTAAATTAGCTTGTGTGGTTAATTCTCTAGCTTGACATCGATTTCTATCTTTTAATAGCCCTCGGCGAAGTTCTGAGACTTGTATTTTATAAGTGCTTTCACTAGTTGTATTATCTAGCGCATTAACTTCTAATTTATAGCTTCCCGTAAGCTTAGCAATAATTTCTATTACTTCTCGCTGATTTTTTTTATTGTCTGTTTCTAAACGAAAAACATTTTCCCCACTAGGAGCAATTAAATTAACCTCTACAGCTAATTTTTCTGTTGCAACAAAAATCTGTAAATATTGTCCTCTTTTAAGACTAATTTGATATTCATCTGACTCTAACCCTTTAATTTGTTCTTGAATTTCTTTACCTACTATACTAGATAGCTCTACATTAGGGCTTTGCGCATAAGTTAAATTGCTTATCATTAGTACTAAAACAACTGTAATAAATTGAAGTGTAATATTTACAGACTTACTTCTAAAAGACATTATGTTAAACTCCTAGGATATTTTTTAGATGTGAAAAATGATTATAACAGCGAGAAAGATTTTAAGAAAAAAATTTAGGCTAGGATAAGTTAATTTTATCCTAGCCCAAGATTTTGGTAATTTTACTGTTAGATTAAAAGTTAGTTTTCATTACCTTTAACTTTTACATTAACTTCCACATCTGGTATGTCTAACAATTCATCGTCTTCTTCTAAGTCCATATCTGGATCATTTAAGGCTGGGTCTGTTTCTAAACGAACACGACGATAATGATCCATACCTGTACCAGCAGGAATTAAACGTCCCATAATTACGTTTTCCTTCAAACCTCTTAAATAATCAACACGTCCTGAAATAGAAGCTTCCGTTAAAACCCTAGTAGTTTCTTGGAAAGATGCCGCAGAAATAAAGCTATCTGTAGATAAAGAAGCTTTAGTAATACCTAATAGTAGAGGTTCTGCTACTGCTTCTTGTCCGCTTTCTTCCCTAACACGACGGTTTTCATCCTCAAATCTAAAGCGGTCTACTTGTTCTTCTAATAAAAACTCTGTGTCTCCAACTTCACGGACTTTAACCCAACGTAACATTTGACGTACAATTACTTCAATATGTTTATCATTAATGTTAACACCCTGTAATCGATAAACTTCTTGGATTTCATTGACAAGATAGCGTTGTAAGGCTTCTGGCCCTTGAACAGCTAAAATATCATGTGGGTTAAGAGGCCCGTCAATCAAAGGTTCACCAGCTTTAACTCGATCATTTTCTTGAACATTGACGTGAACACCACGAGGAATAGAATATTCTTTTGTTTCGCCATCATCTCCAATGATCTGAATTTTACGTTGCCCCTTTGTGACATTACCAAATTTAACTACACCGCTAATTTCTGTCATTACTGCGGTTTCTCTAGGTTTACGAGCTTCAAATAGTTCTACTACTCTAGGTAAACCACCAGTGATATCTTTAGCACGAGTAGTTTCACGAGGAATCTTAGCAATAACATCACCTGGCTTAACTTCTTGCCCATCTTTAACCATTAAATTAGCTCTAATAGGCATTTGGTAAATGCGCTGACCCTTGCCAGTTTCGTCACAAATTTCAATTCGTGGCTGTCTCTTTTCATCTGTTGAATCAACTACTATATAAGAAATATTACCTGTAATTTCATTGGTTTCTTCTTTAATAGTAATACCTTCGATTAGGTCTTTATACTGGGCAGTACCTTTAACCTCTGTTAAAATTGAGAAGGTGAAAGGATCCCAAGTAGCTATGGTTTGACCTTCTTCTACCTTACCACCATCAACCACATTTAATGTTGCACCATAAACAATTTGGTAGCGACCTGCTTCGCGGTTACGTTCATCAATTACAACAACTGTACCATTACGATTCATTGCTACTAAATGTCCATCTCGATTATGAACAGTCTTTAAGTCAACAAATTTAACTGTACCTGCTTTTCGTGCTTCGTGAGAAGATTGCGCTGTACTACCTGTAGCAACACCTCCAATGTGGAAGGTTCGCATTGTTAATTGTGTTCCAGGTTCGCCAATTGACTGTGCTGCAATAACGCCTACAGCCTCACCTTTTTCTACAACACGTCCTGTAGCTAAGTTACGGCCATAACATTTAACACAAACCCCACGACGAGCTTCACAAGTAAGCACTGAACGGATTTTTACCCGGTCAATTCCACCTGCATCTTGGATCTTGCTAGCTAAATCTTCATTCATTTCTTCGCCAGCAGGAACAATTATTTCATTAGTTACATAGTCAATAACATCTTCTAAGGTGACTCGGCCAATAATACGATCTCTAAGTGGTTCAACTACTTCACCACCTTCAATAATTGGTTCTGCCCAAATTCCCTTCCATGTACCGCAATCTTGTTCAGAAACAATTACATCTTGAGCCACATCCACTAGACGACGTGTTAAATAACCTGAGTCTGCGGTTTTTAATGCTGTATCTGCTAAACCTTTACGCGCACCGTGTGTTGAAATAAAGTATTGCAACACATTAAGCCCTTCACGGAAATTAGCCCGAATTGGAGTTTCAATAATTTCTCCAGATGGTTTAGCCATCAATCCCCGCATACCTGCAAGCTGGCGAATTTGTTGTGCTGAACCCCGCGCACCGGAATCAGCCATAACCATAATAGGATTAAGTTCTTTAGAATCTTTCTCCCGTTTGCGCATTGAATCAAACATTTCTTTAGCAACTTTTTCTGTTGTTTCTGACCAAATTTGAACAATACGGTTATAACGCTCACCTGTAGTAATAACACCGTCTTGGTATTGTCTTTCTACTTCAATAACTTCTTTTTCTGCTTGTTGTACTAGCAAAGGTTTAGATGCTGGCGTTACTAAGTCATCAATACCTATAGAAATACCTGCTCTAGTAGCATAGTAGAAACCTAAGGTTTTTAGTTCATCTAGCATTTTTACTGTCTCATTATGACCATATCTTAGATAACAGTAATTAACTAATTGCTGTAAACCCTTTTTCTTAAGTAAGCCATTAATATAAGGCATGCTCTTAGGTAAATGATCATTAAATATTACCCGTCCAACAGTTGTGCTAATAACACTATTAACATCCACAACTTCTGCACGAATAATATCTTGAGAATCTCTAGCATTCTCTAAATTCATTAACCTTCCTCGATAACGCAGGCGTATCGGAGTATGGGTAGAAACTACCCCTCCATCTAAAGCTAGTAAAACATCCTCAATAGAAGCAAAACTCTTATCTGCGCCAATAGCATCTAGTCTTTCTTTAGTTAGATAATAACAACCTAAAACAACGTCTTGTGTTGGTACTGCAATAGGTTGACCACTAGCAGGGCTAAGAATGTTGTTAGATGACAACATCAATACACTTGCTTCTATTTGTGCTTCTGGTGAAAGTGGAATATGTACCGCCATTTGATCGCCGTCAAAGTCAGCATTAAAAGCTGTACATACTAATGGGTGTATTTTAATTGCTTTGCCTTCAACTAAAACAGGTTCAAAGGCTTGAATGCCCAAACGGTGAAGCGTTGGAGCGCGATTAAGTAATACTGGGTGATCTCGAATTACATCTTCTAAAATTTCCCAAACTACTAAATCTTGCTTTTCTACCATTTCCTTAGCTTGTTTAATGGTAGCTGCATGACCTTGTTTTTCTAATTGATTATAAATAAATGGCTTAAATAATTCTAAAGCCATTTTCTTTGGTAGTCCGCATTGATGTAATTTAAGACCTGGGCCAACAACAATTACCGAACGACCAGAATAATCTACCCGCTTACCTAAAAGGTTTTGACGAAAACGTCCTTGTTTACCTTTTAAGGTATCAGAAAGGGATTTTAGCGGACGATTATTTACACCACGAAGTACACGCCCTCTACGTCCATTATCAAAAAGCGCGTCTACTGCTTCTTGCAACATTCTCTTTTCATTACGTACAATAACTTCAGGTGCTTTTAACTCCAGTAACTTTTTCAAACGATTATTACGATTAATTACACGTCGGTAAAGATCATTAAGGTCTGAAGTAGCAAAACGCCCACCATCTAATGGAACTAAAGGTCTTAGTTCTGGTGGAATTACAGGAATAACATCCAATATCATCCACTCAGGTTTGTTTCCAGAACGACGAAAAGCATCTACTACTTTTAAGCGTTTGGAATGCTTAAGTTTCTTTTGCTGGGAGGTTTCCTCTTTCATTTTTTTACGTAATTCTTCAGAAAGACTATCTACTTCCACTTTTTGCAAAAGTTCTTTAATTGCTTCAGCACCCATCTTGGCAAGAAATTTATTATTGCCATGGTCTTTTACTAGTTGACGATATCGTTCATCTGAAAGTAGATCTCGCTCTTTTAGGTCTGCAATATCGCCAGCATCAATAGTTATATAAGACTCAAAATAAAGGACTTTTTCTAAATCACGTAGTGGTATATCTAATAAATGACCAATTCTTGAAGGAAGACCCTTAAAAAACCATACGTGAGAGCAAGGACTAGCTAGTTCAATATGTCCTAAGCGTTCTCGCCTTACTTTTGCTTGTGTTACTTCTACGCCGCACTTATCGCAAATCACTCCGCGGTGTTTCATGCGCTTATATTTACCACATAAACATTCCCAGTCTGTTACTGGGCCAAAGATTCGAGCGCAAAATAGTCCATCACGTTCTGGCTTAAAAGTACGATAGTTAATGGTTTCTGGCTTAGTAACCTCTCCGCGAGACCAAGAGCGTATTTTTTGTGGAGAAGCAAGCGAAATACGAATTGCTTCAAAGTCAGGCGCCAAATTTTGTTTTTCCTGTGTTCTAAACACTATTACACCTCCTGAAATAGGCAAGAATAATTACTTATTATTCCTCACTAACGGTTCTCTTAATTAATTCCACATCTAAACAAAGCGATTGTAGTTCTCGAATCAATACATTAAATGATTCTGGTAGCCCAGGATCAAAGTCAGATTCGCCTTTTACAATTGCTTCATAGATTTTTGAACGGCCAGCAACGTCATCTGATTTTGCGGTTAATAACTCTTGTAGAATATGGGCTGCTCCATAAGCTTCTAATGCCCAAACTTCCATTTCTCCAAATCTTTGTCCACCAAACTGAGCTTTACCGCCTAAAGGTTGTTGAGTGATTAATGAATATGGCCCAATGGATCGAGCGTGTATCTTATCATCAACTAAGTGGGAAAGTTTCATCATAGAAAGGTAACCAACCGTTACTTTTTGCTCAAATGGTTCGCCTGTCATACCATCATAAAGTGCTGTTTTTCCGCTTTCTGGAAGTTGAGCGCGGTGTAACATTTCTTTGATTTCTACTTCACTTGCACCATCAAAAACAGGTGTAGCAAAAAGTAAACCTAAAACTTTTGCGGCCCAACCCAGGTGCGTTTCCAGGATTTGCCCTACATTCATCCGTGAAGGTACTCCTAAAGGATTAAGCACAATTTCTACTGGAGTACCATCTGGCAAGTATGGCATATCTTCTTCTGGTAAGATTTGAGCAATAACACCTTTATTACCATGACGGCCTGCCATTTTGTCACCAACAGACAGTTTACGTTTCATAGCAATAAAGACTTTTACCATCTTTATTACACCTGGAGGTAGCTCATCACCTCTTTTAATCTTATCTATCTTGTCTTTATAAAGTTCTTCCAAGATATCTATTTGGCGATTAGTACGATGTTCTAAATCTTGTACATCTTTAGCAGCATCTATTTTAGGATTTTGCACTTCTACTTTGCTAAATGCTTCTACTTCTACTGATTCCAGAACTTCTCTAGTTAATAAAGTATCTTTTTCTAACAAAATTTTCTTGTTATAAACTAGATCTTTAGCTAATTTTTGTCCTTCTAATACTTCATAAATACGCTTGTTGCGTTCTTCATGTAAGATTCTAGTTTCATCATTTAGATTTTTACGTAACTTAGATTCCTCTACATGTTCAATTGTAATACTACGTTTATCTTTTTCAGCACCTTTACGAGTAAAAACCTTAACATCTACAATTGTACCATCAATGCCCGGAGGACAAGTTAAACTAGCGTCTCTTACATCACCAGCTTTTTCACCAAAGATTGCTCTTAACAGTTTTTCTTCTGCCGTTAATTGGGTCTCACCTTTTGGAGTAACTTTACCAACTAATATTGAACCTGGTTTAACTTGCGCACCTATTCGGATAATCCCAGAGTCATCTAAATCTCGTAACATACTTTCAGAAACATTTGGTATATCACGGGTTATTTCTTCTGGCCCAAGTTTAGTATCACGCGCTTCTATTTCTAACTCTTCAATGTGGATAGAGGTATAAGAATCTTCTCTAACTAATTTTTCTGATACTAAAATAGCATCTTCAAAGTTATAGCCGCGCCAAGGCATAAAGGAAACTAAAACATTTCGTCCTAGTGCTAGTTCTCCACCATCTGTACAAGGCCCGTCAGCAATTACTTCACCTTTATGAACATGTTGGCCTACAAAAACAATGGGTTTTTGGTTAATACAAGTATTTTGGTTAGATCGCTTAAATTTAACTAACTGATAAATGTCGGCTGTAACCTCACGTGACAAACTACCATCTTGTTGATGGTCAACACGGATAATAATTCTTTCTGAGTCAACACTATCTACAATTCCATCACGTCTAGCTACAACTACAGCACCACTATCTTGAGCAGTAACTTTTTCCATTCCTGTACCAACAAAAGGAGCTTCTGCTCTTAGTAATGGTACTGCTTGACGTTGCATGTTTGAACCCATCAAAGCACGGTTAGCGTCATCATTTTCTAAGAAAGGAATTAACGAAGCTGCAACAGAGACTAATTGTTTTGGAGAAACGTCTATATAGTCAATATCATCTCTATGGGTAAGAGTAAAATCACCTGCTTTACGGGCAGCAACACGCTCAGAAGCAATATTCATTTCTTCATCTAGTTCAATATTAGCTTGTCCAATAGTATGCTCATCTTCTTCCCAAGCAGATAAATAAAATGGATATGTTTCATACTCTATTAATTTACCATTGTTTGGGGCAATAGTTTTATTGGTTGCCTCAACATCAGTTTTAGAAACATGATCACCTATTCGGAAATCAGAATCTCCACTATTAGTAATTCTTACATAATCAATTACTTGAGCATTTACAACCTTACGATAAGGAGATTCTATAAAACCAAATTGGTTAATTCGTGCATAGCAAGAAAGAGAAGAAATTAAACCAATGTTTGGCCCTTCAGGGGTTTCAATAGGACAAATTCGGCCATAGTGAGTAGGGTGTACGTCCCGAACTTCAAAGCCTGCTCGTTCACGAGAAAGACCACCTGGGCCAAGGGCTGAAAGTCTACGTTTATGAGTAATTTCAGAAAGTGGATTTGTTTGATCCATAAATTGAGAAAGTTGGCTAGAGCCAAAAAATTCTCTTACAGCCGCCGTAACAGGTTTAGCATTGATTAAATCCCTAGGCATAGCTGTTTGCATTTCTTGGTGAATGGACATTTTTTCTTTTATTGCTCTTTCCATTCTTACCAAACCAACGCGAAATTGGTTTTCTAAAAGTTCACCCACAGCACGAACCCGACGATTACCTAAGTGATCTATATCATCTGCCTCGCCTATATTACGTTTAAGTTTTAAGACATAACGAATTACATCAAAAAAGTCTTTTGGTGAAAGTATTTGAGCATCTAAATCGCTATATTGCTCATAACCCATTTTAATGTTGAACTTTAGACGACCAACACGCGAAAAATCAAATTTTCGTTCATCAAAAAACATTCCATAAAATAAATTCCAAGCTGTAGCAATTGTTGGAGGATCGCCTGGTCTCATTTTACGATAAATTTCAAGTAGTGCATCTCTGGGAGTTTTTACAGTATCTTTTCTTAAGGTTTGACTAATTACTCCTCCAACTTCATCTCGTTCAGGGAAAAATATTTCAAATTCGCCTATTCCAGATTCAATAACTCTAGCACAATCACGTGCATTTAGTTCTTGATTGCTTTCAACAATAAATTCACCTGTTTCTGTATTGATGATGTCATCAACAACAAAAGCACCTTCTAAATCTAAAATATCTACAGGAATTTCTGTTACATTTGCTTTTTGCAAGTTTTCATAAGCAATAGCAGAAATCTTGCGACCTGCTTTTATAATAGTTTCTCCAGTATTTGGATTTGTTATAGCGGTAGAAACTTTCATATCCAAAATTGCAGGAGATACGGCTAACATTAGCCTGCCTTCTCGGATATAAATTTTATTTGTTTCATAAAAAATCCTAAGAGTATCACCATCTGAATAACTTGAATGCTTTATTGTTTCTTCTATTTCATTATCTGAAATTTCGTTTCTTCTCCATTTAGTGATCTCTAAAGACTGAATCAATCCTAAAGCTCTTAAAAAGATGGTAGCTAAGAATTTACGCTTACGGTCAATACGTACATAAAGTAGATTTTTAGCATCATATTCAAATTCTACCCAAGAACCACGATAAGGAATTACTTTAGCTAAAAAGGCTGGATTTTTTTCAAAAAACACCCCTGGACTACGATGTAATTGGCTAACAATTACTCTCTCTGTTCCATTGATAATAAAAGTACCATTGTCAGTCATTAAAGGGATATCCCCAAAGTAAACTTCCTCTTCTTTTATATCTCTAATGGCTTTATAGCCCATAGATTCATCTTTATCCCAAACCGTCAACCGAATTTTTACTTTTAGAGGAACAGCATAAGTCATGCCTCTTTCTTGGCATTCTTGAACATCATATTTATGTTTTAGCCCAATAGGTTCACCGCAGTTATCACATAATTTAATTATATTTTTATTAAAACTACCACAACTACGACAAAGCACATCCTCTGAGGAAAGAGGGTTAACCCTAATTGTAGAACCACAACTACGACAATTAGAACGTAAGTGATAAAGACCTTCTTGACGACCGCACTTACATTTCCATTCTCCAATAGAGTAATCAACAAAGTCTAATTGTGAAGTATCTCGGAAATCGCTAATAGGAAAGACTGAGCGGAAAACTGCTTGCAATCCAGCATTTTCCCGCTCTTCTGGTAGTAAATCCATTTGTAAAAATCTATTATAAGACTCTCGCTGGATTTCAATTAGATTTGGGATTCGTACTGTAGTATTAATTTTAGAAAAATCATGCCGGGAACGTCCCCTGGCACTATTGACTTGCATTTGAGATGACATATGCATTCCTTTCGTGAGGCATTAATTAGCCAAACGTATCTCAAAAAAGTTTATGCCAAATTCCTTTGGCTTAACTTTTTGAAAATGTTCCTTTGCAGTTAAGATTCTGAGATGCGAGAAGATATGTGTAGCTTGCACTTTATAGGTTTTTTTCTGTTTACCAAACAATAGATAAAACAATAGATAAAACATTTTATTAAGTATAATAACTAGTATTTTTAGACACAAAGGCGAAGAGCGCAACTAAATTTATTTAGTTATGCTCTTCGCTTTGCTAGAAACATTTTTTCGTAAAAGTTATTAATAATATACAAAATTTGCCTGTGTAGCAGCTTTAATGTACTTAAAAATTTTAAGCTAAATAAGGAAAAATTTTTTACTAGCTAAAGTAACTTTTACTACATTAGAAGAAAAGTTATTAGATTTTAGTCAGTGAAAGTAGCTCACTGACTAAAATAAACTACTTAATCTCAACTGTTGCCCCAGATTCGGCTAAGTTCTTTTTGATAGCTTCTGCTTCATCTTTAGAAACAGCTTCTTTAACAGCTTTAGGAGCAGCTTCAACTAAATCTTTAGCTTCTTTTAAGCCTAAAGAAGTAATTTCACGTACTACTTTGATAACATTGATTTTATTTGCACCAATGCTAGCTAAGACTACATCAAATTCTGTCTTCTCTTCAACTACAGGAGCAGCCTCAGCAGCAGCAGCAGGAGCAGCAGCAACAGCAGCAGCAGCGGCTGAAACACCAAAAGCTTCTTCCATCATTTTGACTAATTCAGCAGCTTCTAAAAGGGTTAAACTTTTAACTTGATCTAAAATTCCTTGCAATTTTTCTGACGCCATGAATAAAAATCCTCCTTGGAAACCGGTCAGGCAAATTTTTATTAGTTAAAGCCAGACTCGGATATAATTAATTTAATTTATTGAGATTCTTTTTGATCACGAATCTGGCCCATCACCACAGCCAAATTACGAGCTACTCCAGAAGTAGCACTAGCAATTCGCTGTGCTCCAGAGTTAATTAAAAACATAAGTTTTGAGAGCAATTGTTCTTTAGAAGGCATATTTACTAAAGCTTCTAAATCTTTAACATCAATAGCACGACCCTCTACAATACCAGCCTTAAAACTAAATTGAGCATAGTCTTTAGCAAACTTTGAAACAAGTTTTGCTAATGTGACAGGATCATCAAAAACTGCTATTGCCGTTGGCCCGGTAAAGTTTTTATTTAGTGCATCCATTGCAGTTCCAATAGCTGCTTTTTGGGCTAAAGTGTTTTTAACAACTTTGTATTTAACATTGTTTTTACGCATTTCACTACGTAAAACTGTGTCGTTAGCTACAGTTAGTCCTTGGAAGTTCACCAAAAAAACATTATTAGCTTTATTAAAATCCGCTTTTAGAATATCTAATTCTTCTTGTTTACCTTTTTTATCCATTGAAAAATCTCCTAACTGTAACTATAAACCGCTACTATCAATTTTTATGCCTGGGCCCATTGTAGTACCAACGTAAACACCTTTTACATATCGGCCTTTACTAGTTTGTGGTTTAGCCTTTACTACAGCATCTACTAAGACTTTAGCATTTTCATAGATTTTTTCTTCTGCAAATGAAACTTTGCCTACAGGAACATGTATTACACCTGTTTTATCTACACGAAACTCTACTTTACCAGCTTTTGTTTCTGTAATAGCTTTAGTCACATCAAAAGTAACTGTCCCTGTTTTAGGATTTGGCATTAAACCTCTAGGGCCAAGTATTTTTCCTAAAGTACCAACTACTTTCATTACATCTGGTGTAGCAATAACGGCATCAAAATCTAGCCAACCTTCCTTAATTTTGGCAACTAGTTCTTCTCCACCAACTACATCAGCACCTGCTTCTCTGGCTTCTTTTTGTTTATCTCCGCTAGCAATAACACAAACTCTTTTTGATTTACCAAGGCCATGAGGAAGTACAACTGTTCCTCTTACCATTTGATCTGCTTTGCGAGGGTCAACCCCTAGAACCATAGTAACTTCAAGTGTCTCATCAAATTTTGCAAAAGCAACTTTTTTAGCTAAAGATAAACCTTCTGCTAAAGCATAAGCTTTTTGCACATCAATTTGAGTAAGAGCTTGTTTATACTTTTTTCCGTCTTTTGACATTTTACTCCTTAAAGTGAGGTAAATACGGTAACAGCTTTTTACCTCCCTCACCGACATTCATAAGCCCCTTGGCTTACTACATTAGTCTACTATCTCTAAACCTAAGCTTTTTGCTGTACCTTCTATTGTTCTCATTGCAGAATTAACATCTGTACAGTTAAGATCAGGTAATTTTGTTTCAGCAATTTCTTTTATTTGACTACGAGAAATTTTTCCTACTTTGTCACGATTTGGTTTTGCAGAACCTTTAGATAAACCAAGTGTTTTCTTAATTAGGTCTGCGGCTGGAGGTGTTTTTGTTATAAAAGTAAAAGAACGATCCGAGTATATAGTGATGACAACAGGAATATTAATATCACCCATTTGAGCCGTTCTAGCATTGAACTGCTTACAAAATTCCATAATGTTTACACCATGTTGACCCAGGGCCGGGCCAATAGGTGGTGCTGGATTAGCTTTTCCTGCTGGAACCTGCAATTTCACATAAGCGGTAATTTTTTTCATATTTTCCTCAAAATTTTTATAACTAGAGAGTTATAAACCATCTAAAACTAAGCTTTAGGCAATTTACCTTATATTATTCTTCTGTAAATGTATGTTTTTCCACTTGAAGAAAATCTAATTCTACTGGAGTAGCACGCCCAAAAATAGTAACCATAACTTTTAGAGTATTTTTGTCTCCATTTACTTCTTCAACAATCCCAGTAAAACTAGTAAATGGCCCGTCTATTATACGAACCGTTTCACCAGAGCTAAAAGTAAATTTTGGTTTGGGTTTTTCTGCTGCTTCAGTAACATGATGAACTATTTGGTCTACTTCTTGTTCAGTAAGTGGTGTTGGTTTTTGCCCACCTACAAAACTTGTCACCTTAGGAGTGCTTTTAACTGTATGCCATGCCTTATCTGACATCTCTCCTTTTTCATCACATTCTATTTCTACTAAAACATATCCTGGAAAAATCAGTCTTTTTGTTTCTACTTTTTTATTGCCACGCATTTCCACAACGGTTTCTTCTGGGACAAGAACTTGAACTATCTCATCATCCATTGTGTAAGCCTTAATTCGATTATCAAGACTTTCTTTGACTTTTCTTTCAAATCCAGAATATGTATGAATAATAAACCATTTTTTTGGCATTATTTACCACTCTATCATTTTTACAATCGCTGTTTATCTTTTGCTTAGGATGGAAATGGCAGGTATTTTACCTTATGTTAAGAGATCTGTTAAAAATTTGAAAACTAAACTTATAATATAGTCTGATCCCCACAAGAAAAACCCAAAAAAGAACACAGCTATTAATACTATTACTGTAGTGTTATAAACTTCCTGGCGCGACGGCCAAGAAACTTTTTTTAGTTCAGTTTGTACATCTGTATAAAACTGCTTAACTTGTTCCACTTTACCAGAAGGTTCTGGTTTTGGACTGGTGACTTCTGTCACTTCACTCATTGTTTAATACCTCTTAAAGTTTTACTGATTGAGTTAGGAAACTAAATCAGTAGCAGGGGTGGAGGGGATCGAACCCCCAACCTACGGTTTTGGAGACCGCCACTCTGCCAATTGAGCTACACCCCTAGGGATTCTTAAACTAAAGAGTTTATTTTGTCTCTTTATGTGCTGTATGTTTACGACAAAAACGACAGAATTTAGAAAATTCTAAACGACCTGTAGTTTTCTTTTTGTTTTTGGTTGTAGTGTAGTTACGGTTTTTGCAATCACCACACTGTAAAATAATGTTATCTCTTGGCATAAATTTTTACCTACCTAAAATCTTCCACATTCAGCATAAAGAAAAACTACTCAATAATTTCAGAGATAGTACCAGCCCCAACAGTTCTACCACCTTCACGAATGGCAAAACGAAGACCTTTTTCCATAGCAATAGGAGTAATTAAAGTAACTTCAATAGCAATGTTATCACCTGGGCATAACCATTTCAACTCCTGTTGGTAAATCTGCTACACCTGTTACATCTGTTGTACGAAAGTAAAATTGTGGTCTATATCCTGTAAAAATGGAGTATGTCTTCCACCTTCTTCTTTGGTCAATACATATACTTCCGCTTTGAATCTAGTATGAGGCTTTATTGTTCCAGGCTTAGCTATTACTTGTCCTCTTTCTATTTCTTTCTATCCACACCTCTTAATAGTAACCCTACGTTGTCTCCTGCTCTTCCTTCATCCAACAACTTCTTAAACATTTCTACGCCTGTTACTACTGTTGTACGAGTGTCTTTTATTCCTACAATTTCTACTTGTTCACTTGTTTTTACTATTCCTCTCTCTACTCTACCTGTAGTAACTGTTCCTCTTCCTGCTATTGAGAAAACATCTTCAACAGGCATTAAGAAAGGTTTATCAGTTTGGCGTTGAGGAGTTGGAATATAAGAATCAACTGATGCCATTAATTCTTCAATTGTACTTTCCCATTTAGGATCGCTATTTAATCCACCTAAAGCAGAACCACGAATTACTGGAATATCATCACCTGGAAAATCATAAGAAGAAAGAAGTTCTCTAACTTCAAGTTCAACTAAGTCAAGGAGTTCAGGTCATCAACCGCATCAACTTTATTCATAAAAACAACCATAGCAGGAACACCTACTTGGCGAGCAAGGAGAATATGTTCTCTAGTTTGTGGCATTGGCCCGTCAGTCGCTGCAACAACCAGAATAGCTCCATCCATTTGTGCTGCTCCAGTTATTATGTTTTTTACATAGTCAGCATGTCCTGGGCAATCTACGTGGGCATAATGTCTATTTGCTGTTTCATATTCTACGTGTGCTGTTGCAATTGTGATTCCTCTCGCTTTTTCCTCTGGTGCGTTATCTATTGAATCAAACGCTCTCACTGCTATTTTTGGATTTTTCTTTGCTAATACTTTTGTTATTGCTGCTGTTAATGTTGTTTTTCCGTGATCTACGTGTCCTATTGTTCCTACGTTTACGTGCGGTTTACTTCGATCAAATTTCTCTTTTGCCATTGTTAAGTATTCCTCTTATATTAAGATATTTTAATTTTTAATGATGATGAAATAAACTTAAAGCCCACAACCAGATTTGAACTGGTGACCTCGTCCTTACCAAGGACGCGCTCTACCTACTGAGCTATGTGGGCATAATGTGAAGATATCTAAATTTTTACTGCCACAAAATTTACCTTTAAGATAAATTTTCATTATTTTATAAAAGCGGGCGACGAGACTTGAACCCGCGACCCTCAGCTTGGAAGGCTGATGCTCTACCGACTGAGCTACACCCGCATAAAACTTTAATTTTTAAAGAGCCGAACAAATGCAGGGGGAAGGATTCGAACCTTCGTAACGCGTTGCGTGCCAGATTTACAGTCTGGTGCCATTAACCGCTCGGCCACCCCTGCAACTAATTTTATAGATTAAAGCCGGTGAAGGGACTTGAACCCGCGACCCTCTGATTACAAATCAGATGCTCTACCAACTGAGCTACACCGGCAATAGGAAAGTATCAAACAACTTTAAGCTTTTGGGCGAAATCCGAATGCTACAATAAAAGCTTTTCTTTGTCGAGTAGATTTTTCCAACATTTTCCTGGGCTTTAACTTCAGAATAATTAGACAAACTTCCAAAGGAAATCCGAATACTACTTTAACTTACCACAATTTGAAAAGTCTTTTTCCCAATTAACTTTCATTAAAGACTAATAGTTAGACACTGTTTCAAGAAAATCCTTAAAGTATAATAGATATTTTACTTACTCTATCACCTAGATATAAACTATATAACTACTTGTTTTATAGATAATTGGCAATAATTAAAAATAATTTTTGTTAACTATAGACAAGTAACTTGCAAGCTAATTTTGACAGCCATTGACCGATCTTTTATTATCTTCACTATTATGAAGGTTTTAACAGCATCCCAAATGCAACAAGTTGATCGCCTTACTACAGAGCAGTTTGGCGTTTTAGGTTTAACTTTAATGGAAACTGCTGGCGTTGGGGCGGTAGTAGCAATAGCTAATAAATTTAATCCTATTTCAGAAAAACGAGTAAAAATCTTTTGTGGACGAGGAAATAATGGTGGAGATGGGGCCGTAGTAGCAAGACATCTATGGTTACAAGGAGCAACTGTTGAGCTTTTTCTTTTTAGTAAATTAGAAGAAACTAAAGGGGATGCTTACATCAACTTTAATGCTATAAAACAATTAGCTACTGTAGAAAATCCTAAATTATCTTATAAAGAGGTTTTAGCTATTGAAGATCTTGAAAATAGTTTTAACTCATTTTGTGACATATACATAGACGCTCTTTTTGGAACAGGAGCATCACGACCATTAACAGGAATTTTTCAGACACTAGTAGAAAAACTTAACCAAACTCAAAAGCCAATTGTTGCAATTGATATTCCCTCTGGACTTAGTGCAGACAAAGAAAATATTATCGGGCCAACAATAAAAGCTTCTTTAACAACAACTATGACGGCTCCAAAAGTAGCCAATATTTTACCACCTGCAAAATACTATAATGGTGAGTTGGTTATTGTGCCTATTGGCTCACCAGATAGTTTAATAAACGGTTGTGGTTCACAACTTAATTTAGTAGAAGAAAAAGAAATAACTAATTTTCTTACAAGCACTCATCGTGCTAATGGGGTATTTAAAAATAGTCTTGGACATGTTTTAGTAATTGCTGGGGGACGAGGTAAAATTGGGGCTGCTGGTCTTACGGCTGAAGCGGTATTACGTGCTGGGGCAGGGCTAGTTACTTTGGTTGTACCTGAGTCTTGTCAACAAGCTTTATCTAGCAATATTGCTTTAGAAATTATGACAGAAGGAGTTACAGAAAACTCCCAGGGATTAATTTCTGAGCAAAGTTTGACCAAAATTTTAGAATTAGCTGATAAAAAGCAGTTAATTGCTATAGGCCCTGGTCTTGGAGTTAGCGAAGATTCTCGCAATCTACTCTATAATTTAGTTTTACAAAGACCTTGTCCATTAGTAATTGATGCTGATGGGTTAAATTCCCTTGCCCCTTGGCCTAAAAATTTAATAGGTTCTCAGCAAAAACCAATTGTTATTACTCCTCATCCTGGTGAATTGGCAAGACTATTAAGTTTAACTACTAGTGAAATTAGCACAGACCGAATTAATTTAGTACGCAAATTTGCTAAAGAACAACAAATAATAGTGGTATTAAAAGGCGAGCATAGCCTGATTGCTGCACCTGATGGAGAGGTATATATTAATCCTACGGCTAATGCAGGAATGGCAACGGCTGGATCTGGGGATGTTTTAACAGGTATTATTGCTGGACTTTTAGCTCAAGCCCCAAATCAAGCATTAATGTCAACAATTGCTGGGGTTTATTTGCATGGCTTATCTGGAGATTTAGCGGCTCAAAGCTTAGGACAACGAAGTTTAATAGCTTCAGATATAACTAAAAATTTATCTCAAGCAATAATTTCTTTAGGAGGTAGGTTAGAAAAGCAGAACATTTCTCACCCAATCGGCTGAAGAAACCTTTGAACTTGGCTACACAATTGGCGAATCTTTAGAAAAATCTGTAGTTTTTATTTTAACTGGCGATTTGGGAGCAGGAAAAACTGTATTTACTAAAGGTTTAGCGGCTGGGCTAGATATAGATCCAAAGGATGTTAACAGCCCGACGTTTACCTTAGTTAATGAGCACTTTGGACGCATGCAGCTAATTCATTTAGACCTTTATCGTCTGCCTGATGGTATAGATGCAGCAATGGGAATTGGATTAGATGAACTGCTATCACAAAATGCAGTAGTAGTAATTGAGTGGGGAGAAAAGCTAGGCAAATTTCCTATTACTGGAAGTTATCAAATAAACATCTATTGCCCAACAGCTAATCAACGTCAAATAGAAATTAAACCTCAAAACTAGTTAACAAAATCTTGGGAGAATATTAAATAATGTCTATTACAAAACAAGATGTAGAAAAAATTGCTACATTAGCTAACTTAGCATTAACTGAAGAAGAAAAAGATTGTTTTACTGGTCAACTTTCATCAATAGTTGATTATATAGAACAGCTTAACCAGCTTGATACTGTAGGAGTTGAACCTATGTCACACAGCACTCTTTCTGGTGATAGTACTTATTCAATGCGTGAAGATAAACTTGTGCCATCTTTAGGACAGACTTTAGCTCTAGCAAATGCTCCTGATGGTGAAGATGGACATTTTAAGGTGCCTAAAGTGATTGGTTAATCTATGTCCTTAATGGCTGGACTTTATTTACATATTCCATTTTGTCACTCTAAATGCACTTACTGTAGTTTTATTACAGGTGGTTATGAGGATCTTCTAGCGGAACGTTACTTAAATTCACTAATTTTAGAAATAAAAGCTCTTTCTAATCGTCTATCTAACAAAGAACGTCAAATTGACACAATTTATTTTGGTGGTGGAACACCTTCAATAATTGCTCCTAGTTGGATTACTAAGCTTTTAGAACATTGTTATCAATATTTTAGCATTGCTCCAAACTCAGAAATTACCATAGAAGTAAACCCTGCTGATATTAACTTAGATCACTTACAAAGCTATCAAAAAATTGGGATTAACCGCGTTAGTGTTGGTATTCAATCATTTATTGATAAGCAATTAAAAGAAATTGGGCGTGACCATTCCGCTAGTCAAGCTAGTCAAGCTGTTAAAAAGCTACGCCAGGCAGGGTTTAACAATATTAGCTTAGATTTAATAGCAGGCTTACCTAATCAAAGCCTTGAAGAATGGCAATATAATTTATCTGAGGCTATAAGTTTAGAACCTGAGCATTTATCTATTTATTTGCTAGAAATAAAAGCAGGAACCACGCTTTCAGCCCAAATTAAATCAGGTAGACTTGCAATGCCTGATGAAGATTTAGCAGCAGAAATGTATGAAACTTTAGTTGATACCTTAACAACTAATGGATATTTGCATTATGAAATTTCAAATTTTGCAAAACAAAGAAATAATTCCCTGCTCTATTCCCGACATAATACAAAATACTGGTTAGATATTCCTTACTATGGCTTAGGTGTAAGCGCACATTCCTATCACAACCAAGAACGCTATTTTAATGTCCAATCAACTAATACTTACATAAGCAATATTAATAGCACTGGTCAAGCTATGGCAGAAAAAATAGCATTAAACACAGAAGAAAGAGTTCGGGAAGCATTAATGCTTAGGTTACGTTTAATAAAAGGTGTAAATTTGTTAGAGTTTCAAGAGTCTTATCAATTTGATGTAATGGCAAATTATCAAGATAGCTTTAAAGAAATGATAGAAAACAACTTATTAGAAATAAAAGACGGTTATCTTCGGCTAACACGTAAAGGAATACTTTATTCTAATGAGGTTTTTCAGCTATTTGTTTAGTTTGTTTAAATTTTTGAGGAGAATTATAAATGTCTGTAATTGATTTACGTAGTGACACGGTTACTAAGCCAACTGCAAAAATGCGGGAAGCAATGAGCAAAGCTGAGGTAGGCGATGATGTTTATTTAGAAGATCCAACGGTAAATTACCTAGAAAAATGTGCAGCAGAAATTTTTGAAAGAGAAGCAGCCCTTTTTGTACCTACAGGAAGTATGGGGAATTTAATTTGCGTTAAATTACATACACAACCTGGACAGGAAGTTATTTTAGAGGCCCGCAGCCATATTCTTAACTATGAAGTTTCTTCTATGGCTATGGTTGCAGGTGTGTTGCCTAGGGCAATTCCTACACAAAACGGGATAATGAATTGGTCAGAAATAGCTGATGCTATTCGTCCACCGATTTATTATTGTTCACAAACTGGACTAATTTGCTTAGAAAATACTCATAATATGGCTGGTGGGGTTGTAATGTCAAAAAAACAAATGTCAGACATTTGTTTACAAGCTCATGAAAGAAATATTCCTGTCCATTTGGATGGAGCAAGAGTTTTTAATGCAGCCAGTGTTTTAGGAGAATCTGTAGCAGATTTAACACGTCATTGTGATTCTGTAATGTTTTGTTTATCCAAAGGTTTAGGTGCGCCAGTTGGTTCAATGATTGTTGGGACAAGAAAATTTATTGAACAAGCTCGAGTGTTGCGTAAACTGCTTGGTGGAGGAATGCGTCAAGTAGGTGTGTTAGCTGCTGCTTGACTGATTGCACTTACAGAGATGCCAAAAAGATTAGGTGAAGACCATAAAAATGCACAACTACTAGCCAAAGGTTTATCATCTGTTAGCAAAATTTCTATTGACCCTGAAAGTGTTCAATCTAATATTTTAGTTTTTGATATTAGTAAAACAGGTCTAACAACTTCTCAATTTTCGACTGAGTTAAAGGAAAAAGGCGTTTTAGCAAACGGAATTAATGAAAAACAAATGCGAATGCTAACCCATTATGATGTTAGCTCAGCAGATTGTGAAAAAGCACTAGAAATAATTAAATCTATAGTGAATTAATTATTTAATTTGTTTAATTAAACATTTATTAAACAAACAAAAAATAAATAAGTAGTCCAAAGATAGCTAGATTCATAAAAGACAACTTGCTAAGATCAGCTTTTGACACTCAAAAACTTAACTAGAGGTTAGCTAAATATGTCTCCAGGAATGAAATTTCGGCGCAGTTGCAACAGTTGTAACACTACATTTTTTGCCGAAGATCGAAAAGCTCCTTATTGTCCCAAATGTGCTAAAAAAAAGGCTGCTGTCCCTATTGAAGCACCAAAACCAATAAATAAACCTAGCTCTTTTCCTGCTACCAACCAAAATAAGCCTTTTGTTAAACCTAACTCTACATCTACAACAAAACAATCATTTTCTGTTCAAAAAAAATTTATTAAACCTAAGTCCAAACCCCGTTTAGCAAGGCAACCTAAAACAGGAATCTTAACTGATGAATTAAGGGAAAAAATTATTGCGGCTTATCACCAATATAAAATTACTATTGACTCACCAAAAAAATTACATTCTCAAATATCGCAAGAACTTTGGGTTAAGCCTAAACTAGTAGCAGATACCATAACACAATTACGTAAGCAGGAAAAAGCTAGTCAAGAACATTGCTCTTTATCTGAAAAAGATAGAGAAAGAGTTTTAGAGCTTTACTTAAAACTAATTAATGAAAATATTCGTCCTGTAGAAGGTCGTCGTAACCATATTGCTAATCAACTTTCTTTGCCACATCAAGAAGTTATTTTGGCTGTTAGAGAATGGTCAAACCAAATTATGGGACAACTTAGCCGCGAACAGCTATTTTTAATCGAAAAAGAATACTGGGATATTATCACTAATGAAAATAATCATAGATTTTCTGACTTACCCAAAGTTATTTCCGAAAGATTAAAATTTGCTTCACATCAACAAGTTTTTCGCTGGTTAGATCAACTACATGATAATACTAAATTAATTAAAGTGCCTGATTTGCCTTTAGAACAGCAACAACAGCTTATAGAAGCTTATCAGCAATATTTATCTCAAAGCACTCCCCCAGAAAAAGCATTGCATACAACTCTTTCTAAGGTTTTTGGGGTAAAACCTCTTCAAGTGCATAAAACTTTATGTGATTATCGTTGTCAAAAAAAGCCATTGTAAAATAATAATAAAACCTGAAGTAGAAAATAATTTTCTACTTCATCCCCTCCTTAAAATTTTTAATAAATTTTAGTAAAAAGGAGAAAAATATTGTGTTACCACCATTAGTTGATCTTCCCTTACCACTTGCAACATATAGGATGATTAAAACGCCTTATGACCTGCTAACAGAGTGTCATAAGCAATATGGAGATATTTTCCGCTTACGTGTTTTAGCTGGAGAATTTGTCTTTATTTCTGACCTAGATGTAATTAAAGATATTTTTTCCAAGCATTCAAAAAAAGTTAATACAGGTGAAACCGTACTGTTTTTAGAGCCATTTGTAGGGCAACATTCGCTTCTGCTCTTAGATGGCCCAGAACATGCTAGACACCGCAAATTATTAACTCCTCCCTTTCATGGCGAAAAGATGCGAATGTTTGCCGACCTAATGCGCACTTCTGCTCACAATATGGTAGACCGATGGAAACAAGGTCATACAATAATGATGCGTCAAGAAATGCAAGAAATTACACTTAAGGTAATAGTCAAGAGTGTTTTTGGGGAGGAAATAGCCCGGCGTACACCAGAAATTGTTGAAATGGTACGAGGAATACTTCATATTCCAACGCTTCTTACTTTTATTCCATTTCTACGGCTTAATTTAGGCAAATGGAGTCCCTGGGGAAAATTCCTAGAGTGGCGCAATAAGTTAGACAAACTAGTTTATCAAGAAATAGCTAATCGTCGTGCTAATCCTCATAAAGAGCCAACAGATGTTTTAGATATGATGTTACTTTCTACAGATGAGCAAGGTAACTTAATGACAGATAAAGAGATCCGTGATGAGTGCCTTACCCTTTTATTTGCTGGGCATGAGACTACTGCATTATCTTTAACTTGGATGTTTATTCCCTTACTTAAAAATCCTCATGTAGTAAAAAAACTAAGAGAAGAAATTCAGCTAGTTACAGGCGGCGGGCCAGTAACAGCCGACATGGTGCCAAAGCTTACTTACCTAGATGCTACTATAAAAGAAAGTATGCGGGTTAATAATCTTTTTCCAATTGTCGCACGCAAAGTTATTGAACCAATTGAATTAAAAGGCTATGAAATACCTGTTGGAGTCACCTTAGCACCTTGTAATATTATTGTTCATCATCTTGAATCACTTTATCCTCAACCACTGGAATTTCGACCAGAACGGTTTTTAACCGAACCTCATCAACAACATCCATATAGCTGGTTTCCTTTTGGTGGTGGAAATCGCCGCTGTATTGGGATGGCTTTTGCTCAGTTTGAAATGAAGGTTATTTTAGCTAGTATTTTACCTAGAGTAGAGTTAGAACTTATAGCAGGACAAGATTTTCGTGCTAAACGTATGGGACTAGCTCTAGCTCCTCCAACAGGCGTTAAAGTCAAGGTTTTATCTGTTAAGCCTGCTCCAAGTGAAGTAATGGAGCTAAGTTTAAGCTAATAAGCTTAAGTTTCTGTAGGTGTTAATTCAAGGACAAAAACAATTAACACCTACAATAAACTACTCTATAAAACCTTGAATTATAACAATGGCAAACTACGATAGCCATTAGCAACAAATAAGCTACCTTGCGTAATTTTACCAGAAGTTATTTTTTGTAACTTTTTATTTAGCTCTTGAGTAGAAATTTTCCCAGCTAAAGCATCTTGAAAAACATTTGTAATTTGTTTTACTTCGCTAGCTTTTTCATGAACAAATTCCAGTCGAAAATGCTTAATTCCTACCTTTAGCCATTTATCTAAATGAAGGCTAGCTTCTTGAGCTTCAGCACCAAAAACCGTATTACGACAACCTACATCAGCTATAACAGGATGAACACGTCCGCTTAAATCTTTTAATCCAATTTGATGAGTCTCACAAGGTTTGCCACAATCTTTGTAGCTTGTACCACTAGAAAGAAACCGACAAAAAACACAGTGTTCTGTGTGAAAAACTGGTAAATGTTGGTAGGCAACAACTTCTATTTTCTCGCCCCCAAGACCTTTTGCTAAGTTTGCAATTTGTTCACCGTTAAGATCATGTGTAGGTGTAAGTCGTGTTAGCCCTAAATTAAGTAAAATATCAGCAGAAACTAAATTAGCAGCATTTAAGCTAAAGTCTCCTACTAACTTTGGATGTGTTTTTCCTTGTAATTGTTGAAGTAAACCAGCAGCACGAACTAAAATTTCACAGTCTAGCTTAAGTAAAAAATCTAGGATTTTTTCTTCTCCTGGCTTAAAAATTCTTGGGCTAGCAACTCTTACAGTAATATTGCTTGCTTGGACTTTTTCTATGGCTGGTCGTAGTCCATATAAATCTAAGTAATCTAAGGTGATAGTGGCTGGTTGTAGTTTAATAGCAGCGTCTAATTGTTCAGGTGTACGAACCAACAAATGTAAAAAAGTGCTGGTTTCTTCAGCTAAAAAAGTTGGTTTTATTTGCTTGGAAACTCTTTCTAATGTTGAAACTGGCTCAAGAGTAGCAAGGATTTTTTTCTGTCCTTGAAGTTCTGTTAGTTTAGCTACAGCCTGACGACGCAAATCATTTAATAAAGAGCTTGGGATAAATGGACTGCCTGCTTGATCTAGCTTAACTTCATTTAATTTATACGGTGTATTACCTAGTCTTGATAATTGTTCGCTAATAAACTCTTGGGTTAAATTGTAATTTTCTGCTTGGGTTAAAATCTCAGATGAAGTTACTGTAACTTGAATATTTGGTTTATTTACAAGCTGCCAAGTAATTTCTAAATGTTCGCCTATAGAAGCTTTAACAACAATATTTAAGGGTTGTTTAGCAACAGCCGTTTTAGCTTGGGTAAAAGGTTTAGCTATTTTTTCTATTTCTGGGTCATCTGTTCGCCAAACCAAATCGCCTACACGAATGCGAGTAAAATTAACCGTATTTTTACCAAAATTTAGTTCTGTTTGTCCATTTTTTAGAGTTATTACTTGATAAACTCGTCCGCCTTCTTCCGCTTCTTGAGGACTAGACCAATTAGCAGCATCAAAAACTAGCCCATCCCCTGCTTTTAAGGGCGAATGCTCAAGATTTTTTCCTATCTTAATAGTTACTTTATCAGACAGAATTTTTGTTACTTTTCCTACAAATACACCTCGATGACGTGGCGAACGACCATTGACTACAGTTTGATGATTAGTGCCAGAAATAAAATATGGCCCAAGTCCGCGTGAATAAACTTGCTCTAGCTGTAACTCTGTTTTTTTAGTTAAACTTGATGGTAAGTTTTGGTAAGCTTTGTCTACTGCTTTACGGTAAGCTTGAGTAGTTAAAGCTACATAATTTTCATCTTTGTAGCGACCTTCAATCTTTAATGCTGAAATTCCAACTTTAATAATTTCTGGAATTTGGTGAAGCGTGTATAAATCGCCGGGTGAAAGCAAATAGCGAGCATCTCCTAGAGGTTTAACTTGGTTATCTACAATCATTTCATAAGGTAAGCGACAAGCTTGCGCACATTGTCCCCTATTAGCACTACGTCCACCCCAGGCTTCAGAAGAAAAACATTGACCTGAATAAGAAACACATAACGCACCATGAACAAAAATTTCTAGCTCACAGTCGGTTTGACTGCGGATTTCTTGAACTTCGGCTAAAGATAATTCCCGTGCTAGGACTACTCGGCTAATTCCAAAGCTTTGTGCTAGCTCAACTCCTGCCGCATTGGTAATGCTCATTTGTGTGCTACCGTGTAGCTCTAATTCTGGTGCAATTTCGTGAGCAAGTTTAGCAATGCCAAGATCTTGAACAATTATTGCGTCTACATTTGACTCAGCAATTGCAACAAGGGTTTTTGTTGCTTCTTTTAATTCATGGTCAAAAATTAATGTATTAAAAGTAACATAGCCTTTAACCCCTCGTAGATGGAGTTTTTGCATCACTTCAGGTAATTCTTCTAGTGAAAAGCCAACCTTTGCCCTAGCAGTAAAATGTTTTAACCCAAAATAAACAGCATCGGCTCCGGCTTCAATTGCTGCTTGTAGTTGAGGCCAATAACCGGCAGGACTCATTATTTCAGGCTTAGAGATTTGTTTTGTCATAAAGCTTCTATAAAAGAGTTGAAAAATTAAAATTACAGGAATTTTTTATTTTACTTTGCTAAAAACTAATAAGAAACCTTTGTCTGCTAAATCTATGATTAATCTAAGTGCTTGGATAAAAACTATTTATGAAATTATCAGATTTATTTTTCTGTAGAAGCTACCAATAAAAAGCACAAAATAAGCAATACGCTATATTCCATTCCTCCAACAGTGTAGCCAACTACAAACCATCCCCTAGCAGCATGTACTAGTATAATACCCATAAATAATTGTATGATAAAGGCGGCACATATCCACTTTTTGAAATAATTAAATGCTAAAGTTGGCCCGCCTAGAATTTCAAAAACCGTTATGCCCCAGGCTAGCGTAACTCCAAGAGGAAATCCTTTGCTAGTAAGAAACCCTCCAAAGTCATCTACTGTACCTGCATAAATTCTTATACATCCATGTGCTGTCATCATTAGACTTATTGAAACCTGTAAAACCTTAAGCCATTGCTGAGTTGATAAAAATGGAAATTGTTTCATTGAAATTTACCTTATTTTCTTAAAATTTTAAGAAGTATTTATATTCTAATCAGTTACAGCTTTTAGCATAGCTTGTTTTGAATCCTCAGCAAACTTTTTTTGAAACATTCGGCAAACTGGATAACCAAGTTTAACTATAAAATAGTTGGGGCGGGAAAAAGCTAGTAAACCATAGTAAACACTATTAGTTGTATGATCCCATTCAACAGAAAATCGTTCTTCACCTGATTCAGCATGCGCTGGCAAAGTACCGTAGGCAAAACCAAATTTATCTACTTCTCCATATTCTTCTAATGTATAAACAATCCTACAAGCATTTAACGACCAAAAACCTAAAGTATTAGCTAGCACAGCAACTACTTGATCTGTTTCTATTGGTGTATTATCCCAACAAATTTCTACCCAAGGAAAATCATACATTTTCCAATTTAACAAAGCTATTTTTGCTTTTTCAAATACAGCTTTTCCTGTACCTAACTTAATGCGATTACGATCCACTACATAACCTGTTGGAGGTTGCTGACGTGTAGCTTTAAGGTCTTTATAGGTATAGTTTTTATTTTTTTGTGAAAAAATAAATTTATTAATTACTTCTACAGACGGTTTACTTAGAAAAAACATATACATCTTTCTTGGTACAATATTAGGATCATATTTTAAGCTATGATATTATAAATGGCATATTTTTAGGAGACTTAAAACCAAATTGTTACAAGAAGATAGCTCAACATTAATAATACTTTTAGTCTTATTTTTATTAGCATTTATACTACCACTTAACAAAAAACACTTTAAGAATTTAGAAACACTATTTCACAAAATAGCACTAAAAAAATATCTAGTTATTTTAGCTATTGGAGTAATAACATTTTTAAGTAACTTAGCTGTTGCTAAAAGTTTTTACTGGCCTATTCCTGCTGTAAATGATGAATTTGGCTACTTACTACTTAGTGATACTTTTTGCCAAGGCAGACTTACAAATCCTGTCCATCCAATGTGGATACATTTTGAAGCCTTTCATATTACTAAAGAACCTACACGCACTGCTAAATTTCCACCTGGTCAAGGCATAGCCTTAGCCATTGGACAAAAATTAACAGGATATCCAATTGCTGGTGTATGGCTTTCTATGTCCTTAGCTGTTATGGCTTTGTGTTGGATGTTACAAGCATGGTTGCCGCCTCGTTGGGCATTTTTTGGTGCTTTATTATTTATCCTTAAAATAAGCATCTTTACTTATTGGAGTCAAAGTTTTTGGGGAGGTGCTGTTGCAACTCTTGGAGGTGCATTAGTTTTTGGTGCATTACGTAGAATTATTAAAAAACCTGCTATTAATAACTCATTATTTTTTGTTCTAGGTTTAGCTATATTAGCTAATAGCCGTCCTTATGAAGGTTTTATAATTAGTTTATGTGCTGTAGTATGTTTATCAATTTGGTTGATTAAGAAAAAATCTTTTCCAACTAGTTTGTTACTCAAACAAATTGTTCTACCCATATTACTTTCAATGCTTTTGCTTGTAGTAACAATGGGATACTACAATTGGGTAGTTACTGGTAAAGCTTGGCTTATGCCACATCAGCTTTATGAATCAGCTTATAATAACTATCCTCTTTTTATATGGCTAAAACCTAGAAATAAGCTAATAGAATATAACAACAAAGAATTTGAGCAAGTCCATACTATTTGGTTTTCAAAACATTTTAATTCTAATTTTGATCCACCATATAATTTTCTTAGATTATCTGTAAATAAAATAATCTTTTTAGCAAAGTTTTTTTTAGATTATATAACAGGTTTTTTCTTACTATTTTTATTCTTTCTAGTAAAAAACAAATGGACTCGTTTTGCTTTTGTAAGTCTTTTAATTTTGCTATTAGGAATTTTGCAAATAGCTTTTGTTGTATTGCCGCACTATATAGCACCTGGGGTTTGTTTGTTATATTTTCTAATAATCCAAGGCATGCGTTATGTTTATGTTTGGTCTTGGCGTACTAGAGCAACGGGAAAGCTTTTGGTTTGGTTTGTGCCTGTTTATTATGTTTGTTTAATTTTTTATTTAATTTCAGTTGGAGTAAACCCAAGCACAATTTTTGGTTATTATCCAACTGGTATTGCTCGCTATGAAAAATCGCATTGGTCATTTACTCGTGAAAGCTTAATTTCAGAATTAAACAAATTAGAAAAAAAATCTCTAATTATTGTCAAATATCGTCAACATAATATTCATGAAGAATGGATTTATAATGAGGCTGATATTGATAACGCAAAAGTGGTTTGGGCTAGAAGTTTAAGCCCAGAAAAAGATTGTCAATTAATTAAGTACTTTAGCGACCGTGAAATATGGATTGTAGAAATAAGCTCAACAGTTGATTCTATTAGAAAAGCAGATTTATCTAGGCTATGTCCCTAAAAATCAATTATTTAGTTTCTAGCATAATTTTGTATTGCTTAACTATTTCCTCAAACGTTTCTCCACGAGACTGACGGGCTTTTAAGTAAAACAATGAATAATAAATGCAAAGTATTGGAGCAATTATAGATGTCACCAAAGCTGTTGCATAAAATCCCATGCTTCCTGCTGCAATGGACATAAAAACATCTAAATTATCTGGTTTATTACTAAGGATTTTATGTAATGCCCAAATTAAAGTAGTGCAAAGAACTGTTAAATCCATCAAAGTTACAAGTAAAAATGTATTAATTATGGTTTTGCTGTTTTTAATTTGATTAAATAGCACTCTTGACCGTTCAATAGCTTCTTTATTTGGTAAATTCTCTATAGCTACTATTGGTGCATAAAAAGCATACTGAGAAAAAACCTTAATTCCCCAGTATATTGAAAAACAAAATGCTGCTAAAAATAAGGTTAAAAATATCCCTTCTATATTAAATCTGTCTGCTAAATTAATAATTATTCCTACAATAATAAAAGCTAGTGGTATTGCTAGTAACTTAGTTAATGGTATTGCCAAATCAAAAATTCTTTTTCTTAAAAATATAAAAAGTGAGCCTGATGATAACGTATTATTATCAAGCATTTGTACTACTGTAGGTGTTATTATACATCCCGTTATTAAATTGATAAAAAATATTGCTGGAACAGAAAAACCACTCATAGTAAGAAATAAAAATATTGGATCTATTGGAAGCCATTTCCAAAAAGGTAATATTAAAAAAAGACATCCTGTAAGTATTGTTAAAATAAAAGGTAAAAAACTAATTAAAGAAATTGTTAAAAGTTCTAAGAAATTGTTACTATAGAGTGAAATAGCTTGACGTATTATTGCAATTTCTCCTTGAGAATTAGCTTTAAGTGCTGTTGCAAATGCAGTCGCGCTTTTAGGTCTGTCTGCTGGATTTTTGGATAACGCCATCATTATTGAGTCAATTACTGGAATAGGAATATCTTTTCTATTAACTACTGGTGGAGGCATATTTGTATGTTTATCAATTAATTGGTGAAGATCCCCATTAAAAGGAACTTCTCCTGTTAGCATTTGATAAGTAATGATACCAATACTATAACCATCTGATCTAATATCTAAAGATTTCCCATGACATTGCTCAGGTGACATATAAAGTGGTGTTCCAAGTACCATACCAACACGAGTTAACCAAACAGGAACGGTTTTAGGGTCAACATTTCCATGTGTTGCCGGATTAGGCATATTACCTATATTAGTAATATTAGTATTAGGGATAAGCTGATAAAGTGTGCTTTGGTCTTCACTAGTAGCAGCACGGTTAATATTAGATATTAAAGATTTTATTGAGCTAGGGTATTTTTCTATAATCTCAAGACGTTCTAATAAAGATAGTTGGGTATTTTGAAAATTAGGTAGGTCTCTAAGTTTAGCTAGGCCAAAATCCAGCACTTTTACATTATAGCCTCCACGTCCATTAGGCTCTAACCAAATATTGTCAGGTTTTAAGTCTCGGTGAATTATTCCACTTTCATGTGCTGCTTCTACAGCTAAACAAATTTGCTCAACAATATCAACTATTAAATCTAGAGATAGTTTTTTATTTTCCTTTAATAAACTTCCTAAGGTAGAGCCACTAAGATATTCCATTACTAAATAGGCTAATTTATCACTAGATAGTTGTGCAAAACCAAAGTCAGTAACATTAACAACATTTGGATGACGAAGCCGTCCTGTAGCTTCAGCCTCACGCTTAAAGCGTTCTACAAACTCGCTATAACCCATATATTGAGGAGCAATAATTTTAATTGCTACAGCGCGGCCCGTACCTAAATGAGTAGCCAAGTAAACTGCCCCCATTCCACCTTGACCAAGTTGTTTTTCTATTCGGTATTTGTTATCAATTATTTGACCAATTAAAGATTCTAGCGACCAAAGATTATTATTTAGAATAGGTGAATCTTTTAGAAAACCAATATCTTGAGCTTCTTCAGAAAAAGCAAGCAGTGATTCTACTTCTTGGCGGAGGGTTGGGTCTTCGGCACAAATTTGATTTAAGTAATTCAACCTTTCATGTGTAGGTTGAGCAATCGCTGTATGAAAGATTTCTTCAATTTTTTGCCATTTTTCCATTGTCTTCCCCTTTTTTAATTGCACGATATAGCCAAGCTCTAGCTAATGTCCAATCCCGTTTTGCTGTTGCTAGAGAAATCCCTAAAACTTCAGCAGTTTCCTCTAGGGTTAGTCCAGCAAAAAACCATAGCTCAATTAAACGGCTTTTGCGCGAATCTGTTAGAGCTAATTTGTCTAAGGCTTCATCTAAGGCTATTAAATCTAAATCTTTGGTATTTGCTAGTCCAATAGCCTCATTAAGACTTACTTTTATAGTATATCCACCACGTTTTGCAGCATGTTGATCCCGTGCATAATTAATTAAAATCCGCCGCATCATTTGCGCAGCAATAGCAAAAAAATGAGCGCGATTTTGCCATTGAACTTGCTTTTGATCTATAAGGCGTAAATATGCTTCATTAACTAATGCAGTAGCTTGAATAGTATGGTTAGGACGTTCACGACGTAAATAACGTGAAGCAAGTAAATGTAACTCCTGGTAAATCATAGGTAGTAATTTTTCTAATGCACTCTTATCTCCACCATTCCAGTCAATTAATAATTGGGTTACATTTTTGCTACCAATCATTGAAAAATCTCCTGACCTAAGTTTAAGTGTTTAAGTTATATTTTTCCTTCAATTAAGTAACGCACAAAAAAAGATAGAAAAAGCTCAAGAAAAATCCTTTTATTTGTTTTTATAGGAGAAACCAAAATGAAAGCAATATTGATTAATGAAATTACTAGAGAATTATATATTGATAAAGTAGTTAAACCTACAATTAAATCTGATGAAATTTTAGTTAAAATTCAAGCTACAGCATTAAATCGAGCCGATTTGCTACAAAAAAGGGGTCTTTATCCTCCACCCCCTGGAGCATCTCCAATATTAGGTCTTGAAATGGCTGGAACTGTTGTAGAGGTTGGAAATGAAGTAAATGATTATAAAATTGGTGATAGAGTTTTTTCATTGTTATCAGGCGGAGGTTATGCAGAATATATAAATCTTCCAGCTAAAATGGCTATGTTAATACCTGAAAATCTTTCTTTTGAGCAAGCTGCTGCTATTCCTGAAGCTTTTTTAACCGCTTATCAAGCTTTATGCTGGTTAGGAGATTTGAAAGCACAGGAAAAAGTGTTAATTCATGCTGGTGCAAGTGGTGTTGGTAGTGCAGCAATTCAAATAGTCCGGGAGTTTGGAGCTAGAGCATTTGTAACTGTTGGAACAGAAAAAAAACAACAGCTTTGCCAATTATTAGGTGCTGAATTAGCAATTAACTATAGAGAGCAATCTTTTTTAGAAAAAATATTCCAAGTAACTGAAAACAAAGGGGTAAATATTATTTTGGATTGTGTTGGAGTTAACTATTGGCAAAGCAATATTAACTCTTTAGCCTTAGATGGCAGGTTAATAATTATTGCCTCAATGAGTGGCTCACTAGTTGAAAAAGTTAATCTAGCCGAAATCTTAAAACGACGGCTGCAAATTATAGGTACAACTCTAAGAAACCGTTCTTTGGAATATAAAATTAGACTTACTCAAGAATTTGCTGAATTTGCTTTATCTCGCTTTTTTAACAATCAACTAACACCTGTTATTGACCAAATTTTTCCTTGGCAAGAAGTCAATCAAGCTCATCAATATCTGGAAAATAACTTAAATGCAGGAAAAATTGTTCTACAAATAACTAAATAAATAACTTTCACAAAAAGTAGTTGTAAAGCTATTTACTATTAAACAAAACTGTAAAGTTATTTGACATGATAAATATAAGCTTTACACTCCTATAACTAGTAATTAATACAAGATATTAGATAATATACAACTGTTAGGGTGCATACTTGCTATACGTTCTTATTAATAACAAATAAAAGAGCTTTTAATATCCTTATTTAGCACATTAAATAAGTTATTAAACTTCTATTAAGAAGTAGTTAAGAAATAGTTAAGAAATAAGTCAAAAATAAAATAATTTTAGTTTTCTAACTTCTAATTATAGGTCTAACTTATTGATTAAATGTAAGTTACTGGTTCAAGTGATATCTCGACCAAGTAATAATTTTGTAGCTATATTACTAGTTTTATAAAAAATTTGTGGCACGGATGTTGATATAGATAAAGGCACAAATCAAATTAAATCAAAAATAAAACAAGCATATTAGAAAGGGAAATCAAAATGACAAAATTTAGAGTAATGGCAATTCTTATGGCAGTAATCTTAACAGGAGCTTTCTTCTTAACAAACAACAGTCAAGCAACCCCAAATGCACAAGGCCCAAGCCTAGATAATCAACCTTCTGTTGAAATGCAAGATCCTACAGAAAATGTGCCGTTCCTAATTGGCGGTGTTGAATTTGTAAACCAAAGAGCATTTATTGAAAGTGGCCGTCGTTGTGGTTCACATATGTCTGCCGAAAAAATGCAAGCAGCCGAAAAAGATTTCCAAACCAAATTTGCAGCTTTAGTAGAAGCTAATGGTGGAATAGCTCCACAAGCACCAAGAACATTTAATGTCTACTGGCATACAATTACTAGTTCAACTGGTGCTGGTGCTGTAACTGCTACTCAAATTCAAAATCAAATCAATGTATTAAATGCTGCTTTTGCTTCAACAGGTTTTTCTTTTAATTTAGTTAGCACTGACACTACAGCAAATAGCACTTGGTATACAGCAGGCCCAGGAACAACTGCTCAAACACAAATGAAAAATGCTCTACGTATAGGTGGAAAAGCTGACCTTAACATTTATTGCAACAATATTGGTGGCGGATTATTAGGATATGCAACTTTCCCATCTAGCTACAACAGCAACCCTAAAGATGATGGTGTAGTATTATTAAACGCATCATTACCAGGTGGAACTGCAGCACCATATAACCTAGGTGATACAGGAACTCACGAAGTTGGTCACTGGGTTGGTTTATTCCACACTTTCCAAGGTGGTTGTTCTAAGAATGCAACAAGCGGTGGTGATGCAGTAGCAGACACACCAGCAGAACAAAGCCCAGCTTATGGTTGTCCTACTGGTCGTAATTCTTGCAAGAGCATTGCAGGCAATGATCCTATAACCAATTTTATGGATTATACTGATGATTCTTGTATGAACAACTTCACCACTGGTCAAACTACTAGAATGAATGCTCAATGTACTACCTTTAGATAAATAAGTTACTCTAAATACATTCAAAAATAAAAGGCAGATTTAAAAATCTGCCTTTTTATTTTTATTTAGTAACCAAATTATAACAAACCTTATTGAAACACGGCGAACTATTCTATTTTCAATTAGTTATCCTTAAGTTGGCGCATACAAGTCTAAAGACTTAGGCTACAATTACCTTGTAGCTTTGGTACTCAAGATTTAAGATTTTACTAAACCACTCAGGTTAGGCTGTATTAAGTAATAATTTAACTTTACTCTGATTTTAGAGAATAATAAAAAAGCTATTTTTGGTTGTAAAACTAAATTTCAAAAAATTTTTCAAAGTTTAGTTAATATTTAAGAAACTTAACCGTTATAGAGTTATTGCATTATTAAAATTTTGTGAAAGCCAATCTATGCAACCTATTATTGATTTGGATAATTTAAGCGTCACTCTAGGAAAACGTCCCATCCTAAAAAATCTCCAAGTTCAACTTACAGGCCGTGCAATTGGACTTCTTGGCCCAAATGGTGCTGGTAAAACTACGCTAATTCATACACTTCTAGGGTTTTACCCGATAAATCAAGG
The DNA here is from genome assembly GCA_016713405.1 of Blastocatellia bacterium. Taxonomy (NCBI): domain Bacteria; kingdom Pseudomonadati; phylum Acidobacteriota; class Blastocatellia; species Blastocatellia bacterium. The sequence goes on along the minus strand of JADJPF010000020.1, from coordinate 250,436 downwards.
AAGTGCTAGGATTTTTGGAGAAGATATCCGAGTTGCAGTAAAAAAAATACGTAGCCTAATTGGTTATATGCCTGAAAGAGACTCATTTATTGCGGGAATGAGTTGTGTAAATTTTGTCAAAATGATGGGAGAACTTTCTGGACTACCCCCAATATTGCACTTGAACGCGCTCATGAAGCATTGTTTTTGTAGGTTTAGGTGAGGCCCGCTACCGATCAATTGACACTTACTCGCTAGGAATGAAGCAATTAGCAAAACTGGCTCAAGCCATTGTACATGGGCCTAAGTTACTAATCCTAGACGAGCCAACTAATGGACTTGACCCACCAACCCGCCAACGAATGCTAAAATTAATCCGTGACATCCGAGATACAAATCAAGTAAATATCTTGCTTTCTTCTCATTTACTTAAAGATGTAGAAGAATCTTGTGAAGAAATTTTAATTCTAAAAGATGGACGTGTTGCTGTGTATTGTGATTTAGAAGCAGAGCGAAAATCTAACCGAAAGTTTTTAGAAATGGAAACCGTAGGCAATAATTTAGCTTTTGCTGAGTCTGTCGCTGAACTTGGTTGCGAATATGCTTTAGTAGGTGAAAAACGAATTAAAGTAATTCTTCAAGATGGTGTAGAAGTAACGCACCTTTATCAAATGGCAGAAAAACATCAACTACAAATTCGCCGATTAAACTTTAAGCGTGATTCACTAGAAGATATCTTCCTCAAAGCTATGGAGGAAAAATAATGGCAGTATTTGAACAAAAATATCAACCTTACACAGGAGAAACAACCCCTAGTTGGTCAAGATTCTTAATTCTCCCTCGCTATGCCTATCAAGAAATTTTTCAATCCCGACTTTTCCTAGCAATGTTTGTAGTCTCCTTTGTTTATCCATTAGGCTCAATGCTAGTTCTTTATCTTCACCATAACGCCGCAGCACTAGAAATGCTTAGAATTCCTCTTAAAGAAGTTATTCCTATAGATTTAGACTTTTTCTACTATTTTGTTGTTGTACAAAGCACTTTTGGCTTTTTTCTAACAATGTTAATTGGCCCTCCGCTTGTTGCCCAAGATGTTAGCAATAATGGTCTAGCACTTTATTTATGTCGCCCTTTTTCGCGCTTTGATTATGTGTTAGGGAAAATGTTGACTTTAATTATACTTCTTTCTCTAATAACCTGGATTCCAGGAATGTTACTATTTTTTCTACAAACTTACTTAGAGGGATCTGTTTGGTTAATAGAAAACATTCGTATTGCTGGAGCAATTTTGCTAGGTAGTTGGATATGGATTATAGTTTTAGCTTTAATTTCTCAAGCTATTTCTGCTTGGGTAAAATGGCGTATAGCTGCAACAGGCGCGTTACTTGGCATTTTCTTTATTCCAAATGCAGTTGCTGCTGTAATAAAAGAAATTTTTGAAACTCCTTGGATGTATATTTTTAGCACTCGTTCATTAATGCGCACTATTTGGGCAGACCTCTTTAATCATTCAATTCGTGCAGAACTTCCAATCTGGTCAGCATGGACAGCATTAATTGTAATTGCAGCAGTTTGCTGTTTTCTTTTATTTAAGAAAGTAAAAGCTTACGAAATAATAAGTTAGGAGACTATTATTTATGATTATTTTTGAAGATGTCTCCAAGTTTTATGGTGAGATTTTAGGCGTTAATAAAATTAATCTTTCAATTTCTCGTGGAATTACTAGTTTAGTTGGCCCTAATGGTTCAGGCAAAACTACCTTGATGAATTTAATGTCTGGACTACTTCAACCAACACAAGGTAGCATTAGTGTGTTAGGTATTAGCCCAAACCGACCAGAAAAATTATTCCGCAAACTTGGCTATTGTGCGCAATTTGACTCTTTTCCTCGCGCAATTACTGGTCGCAACTTTATTCAATCTTTTCTGGAAATTAGCGGTTACACCCGTCAAGAAGCAACGGATCTAACTAACAAAGCTTTAACTAGAGTAAATCTAGTGGATGCAGCTAGTCGCAAAGTAGACAGCTATAGCAAAGGTATGCGTCAACGTATTAGACTTGCTCAAGCAATTGCTCATAATCCAGAAGTTTTAGTCTTAGACGAGCCGCTTAATGGACTTGATCCAATGGCACGCGCTGAAGTTATCGCGCTATTTCGTGATCTATCTGCCCAAGGAATGTATTTGATTGTTTCTAGCCATATTTTGCATGAAGTTGATATGATGTCGGATAGAGTTGTATTAATTAATAATGGCTATATTGTTGCTGATGGAGACACTCGCGGGGTACGTAGCGAAATGCAGGAACACCCACTACAAATTTTAATCCGCTGTGATCGTCCATCAATACTAGCAGCAAAGGTTTTCCAGCAAGACCATATAGTTGAAGCACGACTTCACAAAGACCGACAAGGACTATTTATTAAAACTATTCATCCTGAAGAGTTTTACTTGGTCTTCAATAAAATAGTTTTGGAAGAACAACTAAAGATAGAATCTATTCACCCTGTAGACGATGACTTAAATGCTGTCTACCAATATTTAATAGGGTCTGAAGGGAGCTAAGAAAAATGAGTTCTAAAGTAGAAGTTTATGCTAGTGAAGTTGAGAAAGAAACGCCGTCCTGGGGTCTATGGGGTCGTCAAATTTGGGCAATTTTTCGTAGCGAGTTAAAAAAGAATATTTTTAACCGTAGGGCTATTTTCTTCTATTTTTTGGCTTTATTTCCTGTACTGCTTTTTAGCACTTTTCTTTTTGTCCCTTTTAATAAAAAAAATATGGGCAATCAAATATTTTTTAATCAAATATTTGCCCAAGTCTTTGAAGCACTTAGTTTAAGAGTCGTTCTATTTTTTGGTTGTAGTTGGCTATTTATTAATCTTTTTCGTTCTGAAGTTATGGACAAAAGCCTTCACTACTATTTTTTAACTCCTGTCCGACGAGAACTTTTAGTAGTAGCAAAATATTTTTCTGCTGTAGTAATTTCTAGTGCATTATTTAGCGCAGTTACAGCAATTTCCTTATTTTTTATCTACACTCATCTAGGCTATAAATCAGGAATGCAATATTTTTTTGAAGGCCCAGGACTTAGCCAAGCTCTAGCTTACCTTGGAATTACTGTTTTAGGCTGTATTGGTTATGGAGCAATATTTTTGCTTTTTGGGCTATTTTTCCGTAATCCAATTATTCCAGCAGTATTTTTATATGGTTGGGAAATGATTAATTTTTTACTTCCACCAATACTAAAAAAATTATCTATTATTTTTTATTTGCAATCACTAACGCCAATAAAATTATCTGTTGGCCCTTATGCAATTATTGCTGAACCTGCATCACCTTGGATTGCAATCCCTAGTATGCTGCTTTTAACTACTTTTGTATTAATTGTTGCTTGTCTAAAGGTTCGTAAAATGGAAATTAGCTATGGTAATGAATAATAGCTACTAAATACAATCATACATAGGGTTAAAATTCTAGACTACAAATATGTCGCCCCGTTGGGGTTTTAAGAGATAAAGCCTCAGAAAACTTAGTTTACTCTGTACTAAATATTACTTTTTGCTAGGTTTTTTGCTAGCTGTGATTGTTTCCAGCCTAGCCATAAACCTAGCATTAGCCATAAGATAGAAATTGGAACACCCACCCAAGCAATACCTGTTAAACCTAGTCCTACCCAAGCTAGTAGTGCGTTTGACCAAGCACCTACTTGATCACCTGTTCGATAAATAAAAGTGTCTATAAAATTTTTTGCCTTGTACTTATCTTCACGCTGCACAACGGTAAAAAGCACCTCTCTAACAGTCCCAGAAATTGCATAATTGCTACTACGTCGCATTACTTGAAAGCCTGCAAAAATTGGAACCATTGGCATAAGAGCCAAACCTGTAAAACCTAAAACGCTTAAAGTCGGCACTAAAATTAGAGCTAAACCAATGCCAAAACGCTGAATAAATCGGCCTGTAAAAAAAAATTGAGCTAAAACTGTTAGAGAATTTACTAGCAAGTCAAGTTTAGCTAAAAAGCTTGTCTATCTCCTCGTGATTGAAATTCTGTTGCAACAATATGTGTTTGTTGAAAATAAAGAAATGTTGACCCAATGGTAAAAAGCAAAATATAGCAGCAAATGCCTAACAAATAAGTGGATTTAGCTGTGTGGCTAATTCCTGCTAAAACATTGCCCCCTATTGGTTGTTTAGTAAATTTTGGATCATCCTCTGATTTGCTAGAATCTTCTTCTAAGTCAGAAGTTTTTTGAAAATTTGTAGGGAAAATTTGAACACAAAATAAGCCTAATAATAAAAGCAATAATGAAATTAAAAATAAATTTACAGTATTAATTCTTGTAGCTAAAAAAGCTGTTAATAATGATCCAAATAATGATCCAAGCGTTCCACCACCAGCAATAAAGCCAAAAAGCCTTTTGCCTTGAGAAAAACTAAAAATATCTGCCATAAATGCCCAAAAAATAGACACTACAAAGAGATTAAAAACACTAATCCAAACAAAGAAAACACATCCAACCCAAAAGCTTTTTTTCTGGTAAAACACTAAAAAGCAAATAAAAAATAACTATATTAGTTGTAAAAAACAGATAAGTATAAGTAATAAATTTCTTTACAGGAAACTTGGTTACTAAGCTTGAAAAAATAGGACTAGCTACTAATGTAGCTACTAATGTTCCTGTAAATAACCAAGTTAAATTTCCAATACCATTAGCCGCGCCAATTTCATCTCGAATTGGCCTTAAAATAAAATAACTACTTAGAAGAAAGAAAAAATATCCACAAGCAAGCAGTAAGGGTTTAATTTCTTCTTGGGTGACATTAACTATTTTTTGTAAAATACTAGTAAAAGCACTTGGTTTGTCTATTTTATCTATGGCTGATATTTCAGCTATTTCTGTTCCATAAGTTTTGTATTTGTGATTGATTAGTTTTTAACAAGAAAAGTGGCTATACATATAATTAATCAAGTAATGTTGACTTAAGTAATATGTATAGCCATCAAAGCTACTAAATGTGATGTTTTAGGTTAGGAGAAGGCTACTTTTTATCATTTCGAGTATTCCAGGCTAGTAATACCTCGGTTTCTCGTTTTGGGTCTATTCCTGAACGGAGTTTAGCTTTTCTATCTGCTGGCAATGCCTTAAACCAATCTAGCGTATCTTTAGCAGTAACAGCTAGAGGACGAAAAGTTAGACCCTTGTTTATAGCTTTAGAAATATTTACTTGTGCAAAGCCTTTATATTCACCAATTGGAGACCCAAACAGGCATATCCGACCAAGGTTGAACTTTATGTTGTTCTAAAAATTGGCATCAACCCAAGTAAATTTAACATCTGCTGTGGTTACTGCCTTAATACCATAAAGCATTTCAGCTATAGAAAGCTTTGTTTTAGGCCCAACAGCGTTATAAATACCTACATTTCCATCCTCAACCATTCTAATGCACCATTCGCCCAAATCACGAGCATCAACAATTTGGACTGGATCAGTAGGATCGCCTGGAGCAAGAATTTCTCCACCTCTATCAATTCTTAGGGGCCAATAAGAAAATCTGTCTGAATAGTCGCCTGGGCCAACTATTAAACCTGGGCGAATGATGGTAGTCCGACCCGGAAACCATTTTTCGGCCTCAGCTTCAGACATTGCTTTTAGCGGGCCATAGTTTGGCAGAACATTTTTTTCTGGTTCAGGATCTTTTGTAGTAGCAAGCTCAGCAGTTTCATCCATCCCCACTTTACTAGCATCAGCATAAACAGAAATAGTAGAGATAAATACATACTGCTTAGTAGAATTTTTTAACACAGCAACAACATCTCTCACCCAAGAAGGCTTTGTTGTAGGATTATCAATTACTACATCCCATTCTCGCCCTTGAAGTGATTTTAAGTCTCCTGTATTGCGATCCCCTTGGAGATGTTCAACTTGAAATAGATCAGGTCTCGTTTTACCACGATTAAATAAAGTAACTTTATGCCCACGATCTAAAGCATATTGAACTTGATAAGGGCCCCTGTAAGCCTGTTCCACCAAGAATTAAAATTTTAACGACTTTACATTGGTTTTTGTCCTCTTACTTGAGATTCTGTTTTTGTAGGTTGACTTGGACTAACAGTTTTATTTGTTGGCTAGCTTCTTGTCCTAGAGATGATTTTGCTCCAACAATAGCAGCACCTCCAGCAAGAACAGAATTTCTTAAGAAATTACGCCTAGTGTGTGACATAAATCTTCCTTCTTAGATTTTAAAGTAACTATATTTAACATAATTAGCAGTTACTATGCCAAAACATATTTATTTTGTTTAATTTATTGTAATTACTAGCTTTAGCATTTTTCTAACTAATTAGATAAATTAGTTAGTTTTTTGAAGTGTCCGTTTTTGAAAATTTCTTTTCCCATTATTAGTAAAGCTAACAAAACGCTAGTGTTTTTTCTCAAACTTAAATGGCAAAGAAACTAGTTTGACCAAATCTTCAGCTATTTCTGAGTGTCTTGTGTTATTGCTAGCTAAAATTCCATTATAAATATTTACTTCCTTGGCTGTGTAATCTATTGGCGAGCCAGTAAAATCTGTTACTTTACCGCCAGCACTGCTTAAATAGCGTCTGGTGCGCATAAATCCCAAAGTTTATAGCAGCGATGGGCTAAACATAAGCCCGCATCAAAGCACTAGAAATTAAACCCAGCTTGATTCTCCGCTACCTGAAATAATTTCTTGTGTAATTCCAAAGTGTTTTAAGCATATCTGCTAGTTTACCGCCTCTATGAGAACGGCTAACAACTGTTCGCATTTTCTGCAAAATTATTTATATCTGAAACCTTTAAGATTTTTCTTGCCCAGAGTGATTTAAGTAAGATTCTTGGCGTGTTCCCCACTCAAAAGCGGTTTTCTGTAGGTTGATAGACGGCCAGCAACAGCTTGTTTTTTTACTACCAGTCCAATCATTACAGAAAATTCCCCGTTGTGCTAAAAAATTCTTTTGTCCCATCTAATGGGTCAATTAGCCAAAATCGTTCTGACTTAAGACGCTCTTACACTATCTGGGTGATTCTTCTGAGACTAATAAATCCTGTGGAAACTCCTTAGCTAATTCTTTAAGAATAAACTCACTTATAGCTTGATCAGAGGCAATAGTAACAGGCTCATCCCTGGTTTTTGGTTAACTGTTGGATCCCTAGAATAATACTCTAGTAAAAGCTTTCCCGCCTCTAAAGCAATTTTTAAGCAATTTTAGCTTCATTAATAAAATTTTCATAAAACACCCTGCTTTTGTGTAAGTTAAAACTTGGAGAATATAGCTATTTTTTCTCTTTTGAATAGAGAAGTAAAGAATTTAGTTTATAGCTTAGCTAGTTTTACTAGTAAATTAAATAGTATTGTAGGCAATCTTAGTGCACTTAAAATCAACTAACTTCAAGACTTGCAAAATTTGGTTTAATTTAGTAGTATCGAGTTTACACGAAAATTCAATTTATGGGTTTTTATTCTAGGAGGTAAGTCATCGTTGGATTATTTTAACGCTCGGTTTAATTTTAAGTCTCAGTCTTCCTGTTTTTGCCCAAGGATCTAAAACTTTAACTAATGATGATTTTACATCTGGACAACGTTCTGATGCTAAAACAACAGAAGAAAAAGATAAAGAAAAAGAATTAGCTGCTAAAGATAAACCTAATCCAACTTATTACACTAAAACCTATAGCGACTTATCAGAAAAAACGTATGGCGGAAAGCAAAATTCAGCTTTATCAAAGCCGAATTAATGAAGCCCAACAACGTGCTTTACAAGGTCGTTCAAATAATGGCAACAGAGTAGGAAACCCTTATTACACAGATCCAGAAACAAAAAGAATTCTTGAAGAAGCACAAAGAGAAATGCAAAAAGCACAAGAAGATTTGCAAAAATCAGGTGCAGCACTACAAGAATTACAACGAGATGCTAGAACTAAAGGTGTGTCAATTAAGTAATATTTACTAAAAATATTTAGAGTAACAAAGCCACTAGAAAATTAAATTTATTCTCTAGTGGCTTTATTGCTTAGTATCAATGCTTTAAAGATTAATTTTTATTTTAACCTATTGAAATTAATTATTTTGCAATCTTGCAAAATGTCTCTTGACTTAAATTTTAGAACTATTCTAATATCAAATTTATGAAATACCAACTTACTTCGCATCGCAAAACAGTTTTTGATGTAGTAAAAGCTAGTATGGATCACCCTACAGCGCGACAAGTCTTTGATCGTGCAATACAAAATCTCCACGTCTTAGCTTTGCTACAGTTTATAACTCACTTAAGTACTTATCTGATCATGGTTTAATTAAACAAGTTTCTTTTGGTGAAGATTATGTTCGTTATGATGGTATGTTAAGCCGACATGACCATTTATTTTGCCGCAATTGCCACCAAGTAACAGATTTAATGGATTTAACAATTCCATCAACTAGCAATTTTCGCTACCTTTAGGATTTAAGGTAGAAGAGGTTTCCTTTAAAATAACTGGTTTATGTCAGAATTGCCAAAACTTGATATTCTTGAAGAGCAGCTTGCTTAAGTCATTTTATTTATCGTAATTACTTGCTAGGCTCAAAATGTATCGTTATTGCTACGCGGCCAAATTGGTCTTTGAGTTTTCTTTCTATTTGTTCTGTTACTTCATGAGCTTTCTAAACTTTCTGGCATAACAATTATAACCATTTCCACAAATAATGCCCCAGGTTTACCACGAGAGCGAATGTTATTACAGTATTTTACCCCTGACACAGTAAGAGCAAGTTTTTCTATTTCGCTTGAATCAAGACTAGCAGCATCAACTAAAACAGGAATGGTTTGACGAAAAATTTGATAACTTTGATAAGCAATAAACCCTGCAATAGCAAGCGCAAAACCGCATCTATTTGACCATATCCAAACCAACTAAAAAGTAAACTTAGTATTACTGACAATGTAACATAGACATCTGACATTGTATGCCCAGCATCAGCTATTAACAAATGACTATTAAGTTGCTTTCCTTGATTTGCTTCATATTTAGCTACAAAAATATTAATAACAATTGTTAAAAGCATCATTAAATAAGTGCTTTTTCCAATATTAGTAACAGGTGTTTGTCCTGACACAATTTGTTGTATAGCTCGGCTAGAAATTTCAAAACAAGTCACAGAAAGAAAAGCAGCAATTGAGAAAGCTCCTAAAGTCTCAAATTTATCATGCCCGTAAGGATGTTCTTTATCAGGTGGTGCTGAAGCATAACGAATAATTAATATTCCTACTATATTATTTGCTGCATCCATTGAAGAATGAATAGTATCTGTAAGAACAGTTAATGAAGAAGTTAACCAACTTGTAACGCCTTTTATAATTACTACTACTATATTTAGTAGCAAAATAATCAATAAAACTCGCTCAACTTTTTTTGAATAATTATTTTTACTAGAGATTGCTGACACTTGTTTTACTCCAATAGCTAAATACTTAATTTAATTGGTTGTGTTATAAAAAAGTTGGCTCTTGGTTTGTAAATCAATTTAACAAAGGGCTGCAACTGTATTACCAACTTTACTGAAACACAACCATTTATTGATATTCGATAAACTTTCTAAATAACATTATTTTCTAATAACTATTTCTTTGTTTTTATTATACATCTTCGCTGAACTCAGGTTAGAATAACTATTAAAATTATCTCTACACTTCACGCAATCGAAATGACTATTGTTTTTTTTTGATCATTCGATTATATTTCACTCACAAGAAAAATCTCATAGATAAGCATACAAAACCTAAAATTTTTGATATATATGGTAGTCAAATGAGTAGTCAAATACTAAAAGGACATCCCACTAAGATGGATATTGATATAGTAGGACGAGTAAGAAATTCTCCCGGATTTTTTATCTAAACCCTTGATGCCATTGTTTGAGGCAGTTGTAAACTCGATCCATTCTATTGAAGATCTTAGCGATGAAACTAAGTCTAAAGGTAAAATCAACATCCACATAAAACGGGATGAACAAGAAAATTAATAGAAAATGATGAACCAGCCTCAATAGTAGGTTTTATAATTGAAGATAATGGTATTGGGTTTGATGAAAATAACTACAAGTCCTTTCAAACATCTGATACTACATGGAAAGAGTCAAGAGGGGCAAAAGGAATAGGGAGATTTTCTTGGTTGAAAGCTTTTGATAGGGTTCATAAATAGTGTTTTCAAAGAGAAAGATGAATACGTTGAGCGAGATTTTGACTTTATCTTAACTAGTACTGGTGTTACAAACCCAAACCGAAAATCAGCAAAGGGAAAAAGCAGAAAGACAATAGTTGAGTTAATCAGTTTTAAAAGAAAATATATGGACAAATGTCCTAAAAGGGCTTCAACTATTGCAATGAAAATCATTGAACACTGTTTAGTATATTTTTTATCACCAAAATGCCCCAAAATAAATCTGGTTGATGGAACTGAGCAATATTTTTTAAACGATATATTTAGAGAGCAAATTCAGTATGGTTCAACTATAACCAACTTTGATATTGATGGTAATCGCTTTGATATTATTAGTCTGCAATTATACTCAAGTGAAGAACAAAACCATTTAATAACCTTCTGCGCTCACCATCGTGAGGTTAAAACAGAAAAGCTTAGTACATATATTCCTGAACTGAAAAAGAAGATTGATGATGATAATGGTTCGTTCATTTGGCTTTATTATGTTTCTGGTAAGTTATTTGGATGACAGGGTTAATGCTGATAGAACAGAATTTGAGCTTGTTGATAATTTTGATGACGACTCACTTTTAGAAATGACAGGAGAGATTTCGTATAAACAAATTAAAACTCAAACCATAGATAAAATAAAAACTGAATTGACACCATTTTTAGAGGCGGCTAACAAGGAAAAGCTTAGTAAAATAAAAACCCATATTGAAGATATCTCTCCACAATTTCGTCATTTAGTAAAATATGAAGATAAGTTAAAACAGATTTCTTATACAACTGATCCTGATAAGTTAGACATTGAACTCTATCGAATGGCTAGAGACATAACAATTGAGATCAAGCAGCAAGGACAATCTTTATTGCTTAAAAAGCCAGCAGACTTAACAGAATTACCAGAATATAAGGAACGGTTAAAACGTTTTATGACTGGTATAAATGATATAGGACAATCAAATTTGGTAGAGACTATTTATTCATAGGAAGTTAATACTTGATATTTTTAAGCAAGCTTTGGAAATAGGTCAAGGAGGTTCTTATGAGCTTGAGTCAACCATTCATAATATTATCTTTCCGCGTAACTATACCTCTGATGATGTAAGCTATGAGCAGCAAAATCTATGGATAATTGACGAAAGATTAACTTACCACAAATACTTAGCCTCAGATAAAACAGTATTAGAAAGTAATAATAAGGAAAAACCTGACCTTTTAATTTGTTTTGACAATCCAATGGTTTATACAGAATCGTCAACAGACATAGGCTCAATTGTTATTATTGAACTTAAACGCCTCGGAAGACGGGACTACAGCGCAAAGACAACCCTATAAGTCAAATTAATAATTATATTGCCAAAATAAAGCAAGGGCAAGCTATCACCAAAACAGGCAGACCAATAACTGTTGGCGATACAACTCAATTCTATGCTTACATTATTTGCGATTTAGTTCCCCAACTAAGGGCATACGCAGAAGACGAGTACGATTTTACTTCAACTCCAGATAAAAGAGGTTATTTTAATTTTCACTCCAAGCATCACTCATACATTGAAATTATTTCCTACGAAAAGTTATTAGTTGACTCAGAAAAAAGGAATCGCGTTTTATTTGAGGTGTTGAACCTAAAATGATGACCAATTACTACAAAAATAACTATTTAACAAAAGTTACACGAAAATATATACTGAATCTCCTCTTACTAAAGCAGGTTGAGGTCTAAACCAAACAAAGTTCGGCTAAAGATTAAGAGATTCAGTATTGATACTATATTTTCATTTCTCAACACTTCGCTATATTAGGAATGGCAGTTGCGTAAAGAGTAAGTAGGAAAGGAGGTAGAGTTATGAAAAAGCAAAATACTCCTATTCTAATAAAAACCTTAGAAAACGATTTTGTTTTAGAACAAAATTCCTTAGCTAAACTAGTAAAAGAACGCAAAAAATTCGAGTTTTGTTAGTAGTTGGAGCCTTGTGCTGATAACTGGCCTTATATAAATCCGATGACAGCCAAAATGCGTGCGCAACTGCTCCATAAACTACGTTTAGTTGATGAAGCAATACTTAAGGCAAAGGAGGAGAAAACCTAAATAAAAAAGCTAAAAAAGTTAAACCAATTAAACCTTTAGAAAGCCTTGCTAAAGCTAGCTAAAATATTGTAAACACTGTATTTATTCATTTACAATAGGATGGCTATTTTCTGATGGTGTTTCGTTACTATTAGACATTCTAATTACGCCTGTAGCATCTACATAAAAACTATGATTACCTGTTCTATCATTGCCTTGAGCTATTATTGGTATTGCAATCACAACAAAATCAGCTAGATTTGCTTGATCTGCATCTTTCTTAAAAACCAAGAACTTATAGCCATTTTTAGGACTACCATCACCCACACATTTTAAACCGTTAACTTCCATAGGCCCAACTCCAGCAGCATTTGCTAAAACTGGATCAATCAACTCATTTTTGAAAATTTCTTCAGCCGATCCAAAGTTACCATCACCTACACCCGCTTGATAAGTAGCCTGAACTGAATGAAATAGCCTCATAGCTTCTATTGCCTGTTGTTCATTTGTAGCTATTTCAAATTCTCTACCTTTTACAGTAATTATTCCTCTTCTCTCAAGTAACTTAACAATGGCTATGTCATTTCTAATAAGAGATTTTAAAGACATAGTTCTTATGTAATTTATGCCTATATTTCTATCTAATAATAAATTTACCATTGTTGTATTATTTGATGATAAAGCAGCTTTTATTAAATCTTTCTCAATTTCTCGTTCTAAAAAAAACATCTATGGGAAATAAATCTAAAAGAAGCCCTAAAATAGCAACTTGTCCTCTACTTACTGATGAGAAAGTATTTTCGAGAATCATTTCTTTTTTGCTCATCTCATCAACAAAATCTAATTTGGTATTAACAAATAATCGAACTACATCTATATCCCCCGTATATACAGCCTTTTGAAAAGCACTTCTTGTATATTCAATACCCATTTCTTGCAAGGTTTTTTGGGCATCACTAGGTTCTTCTTGAGGCTTTTGTCCATAAATTGTTGCTGAACAGTAACAAAGAATAATACCTATTAATATTACTGCATAGATTTTATGTATTATAGTTTTCATACTTTATACTCCAAACGTAATTAATATTTCCAGCAACACTTTTTTGATAATAAAACAATTTATAAAAATTCGATAGATTAATTATTGAAAAATTACTCAAAGCTATGGGAAAAAAATCACATTTAATAGCATTAAACTTAATTAATTTTAATGGATGGATAGAAAATCATACAATTACTAACTCATTTATAATAAAGAAATTATATTTTGTTTATCTTAATTTGTTCTTTCTAAATTATTTCTTTTTATAATCTTTCCAAGCAATTTTTATCTTGGAACACCTATTGCGTAAGCAGTTATTCAAAGCCGATGAAAGGGGGTCGCCAAAGAGCGAAAAGAAATTATGTCAACAACAAAATCGCAAACTTATCCATCAATATCACTACCCAAAGCCAGCATTAAACGCATTTTATGTGCTAGCTCACTTACTCCCGAATCTGATCAAGCTTTAGACTATGCTTTATTACTAGCACGTTCATACAGTGCCAAACTCTTTTGTTTTTACTCTATAGAAAAATTTGATGAAACAAATGACGCTGCTTATATTGATGTAGAAACTAATTTTACTAAATCTCTAGCTGCTTATTTAAGTCCTTCAGATGTTCCAATTCCAGATTGGGAAGTAATTGTTAGCCAAGGAGATCCAGCTAATAAAATTGTTTCAACTGCAATAGAACAAGAAATAGATTTAATTGTTATGCTCTCACGCCGTCGCCCATTAGCAGCCGCCCTGCTTGGTTCTACAACCGAAATAGTTTGTAAAGTTGCTCCCTGTCCTATATTGGTAATTCATCCAAATGAAAAATCCTGGGTTAATGATGAAACTGGCAAAGTAGAGCTTTCACGCATTTTAGTAGGATGTGATTTCTCTAAATATTCTAAACAAGCTTTTTCTTATGCTTTAGAATTTGCAAAAACTTATGGCTCATCAATAGATTTACTACATACTTTACCTAAAAATATTTCTACTGGTTCTCCTGTTTTTGGTAATCCTGTACATCAAAGTATGAATCATATGGAGCAATTAATTCCAGAGACAGACAAAGAGTTAAAAATTACTCGTTTTGTTGCTGAAGGAGAGCCTACCAAGAATTGTTAGATCATATAGAAGAAAGAAAGTGGATTTAGTTTGTATTGGCGCATTATGGTAGGGACTCTAAGAAAGAATATTTATTTGGTACAACTACAGATAAAATCTTACGTGCGGCCAAATGTCCTGTTTTAGTAACTAGGTATTATTAAACTGTAGTACTGCTAATGTTTTAGTTTTCCTCTGATAAGGTTTATTGTTCATAGTGCCTCTTGTTAAGTCCTTGGAATTGGAGATTAACCAATTCCAAGGACTTGTTTTTTGTAGTTATTTAATTTCGCTAGCACTAATTACACATCGAAAACCTATATTTGGATAATCCTGCTTTTCTGCTACTGCTCCACTTCGACTAGCTCCATGTACTTGCGTAGGAAGACTATCATAAGCTCCTCCTCGAACAACCCAAAGTTCAGCAGTAATAACAGCTTTGCCATTTGGGTAAACTTTTAGCGGCTCATCTATCCATTCTGCAACATTGCCTAACAAATCAGCTACACCTTCAGGGCTATTTCCTTGTGTAAAACTTCCAACATTAGCTAGTCGTCCTTCTGCTGCCTTAACATTAGCTAAATTAGCTTTCCACTCATCGCCCCAAGGGAAATTTCTTCCCTTTGCTCCTCGTGCAGCTAGCTCCCATTCTGCTTCTTTAGGAAGTCGATAAGCAAAACCTGTTTTTTTAGCTTTCCATTCAGCAAAAGCTTTTGCATCCATTAAGCTTATACCTGTTACAGGCATTTTTCTGTCTTTGGGCTGTCGCTAGTCCAAATGCTTGGAGCAATATGCTTAGTATCTTTAATAAATTCTAAGTAATCTTGATTAGTCACCTCAAATTTATCCATTAAAAAACCTTCTACAATAACGCTATGGACAGGCGAATCTAGAACATTATCACTACGTCCCATTGTTAATGTTGCACCGTCAATATAAGCCATATCTAAAGCACCAGCTAAGTTTTGATAAGCTTCCCGGTAAATTTTAGGCTGTGATAAGTTTATAGCTTGACGAAAATTTTTGATTGCTGCTTCTTTTTCATTTTTACCTAATAAAGCTAACCCTAATTCATTGTAAATCTCAGCATTATTAGCATTTAAGTTAAGAGCTAGATTTAAGCACTGGACAGCCTTTTCATAGTAAGTAGCTTTTACATAGGCCCGCCCTAGCATTAACTGTAGCTGCCAATCTTTAGGAGAAATAGCAATTAGCGACTCTAAAGGCTCAATTGCGGCTTTTGACGACTCATAATCACCTTGTCCAAAACGAGCAGTAATTTCCCCTTTACGACGAGCTAAATAATCATCTTGCTCTATTAAGCTAAATATACTACTAAGAAGTATTAGGACTAAACTAACTAAACTAGCAACAACTGTTCGTGCCATTTGAGTTGCAAGATAGGTCGCCAAAAGCCAAGCTAGAGCAGTTGCAAGAATAACCAAAGGAAAACTAATCTGCATGGTCAAAGTACGAGCGTAAACTTGACCATTTATTCCCATAAAAATATAAGTAAATAAAAGTATTAGCAAACCTGAACCAACACTGGCTACAGCATATTCTCGTCTCATATTTGAAGTAGCTTGTTGTTTTAAGCGGCTAAAATTAACTGCCAGAATCTTTACCTAAAAACTTCTCTGCTTGGCTTGCAGCTTCAATAATTTCATAAAATGCTTTGTCTTTAATTTTTCCTGTAATTTTTGACACTGTTATTTACTACAACTAAAGCACTTGCAGAATTAGGTGTATGGCGAAAAGCATCTGAAAGTAGCTCTAAAGCGTTAAGAAAATAATTTGCTGCTAGCTGTTCTGCTGCTAGCTGGGATAACTTTTTATCATATTCAGAAATTGGACTAGTACGAGAATAAATCTTTTTATCCGACCCAATAACCCAAAGTTCATATTCTTTTTCTTCAAAACTATAGCTTAAGTAAATAGCTGGACATCGACGAACAGAAATAGAATGCTTGCTAATGTGAATTTGTTCAGAGCTATTTTTCACTAAATATTTAGTTGCTAAGTCTAAAATTGAATTGCGTAGGTCTAAGTGGTTAATCTCATTTATAGGTTTGGCGTTAACAAATTGTTCGCCTTCTTGACGAAAGACAAAGATGTTTTCTTCGGTTGGAGAAAAGTTTTTTTGTATAAAATCAGGAAAATTTGGTGGAAAAACATTTGTTTGGGCAGATTGTAATTGATAGCTAATTTTGAGGTTAAGAAAATTTAAGAGTTCACCTTTGCCGCTACATTCTTTACAAACAACTTGACGCTTACCTTGGCAAGTTGAACAAATGGCTAGAACTTCTCGACAATATCCACAAATAGCAATCCCTACACCGCGACATTGACCACAATCTACAAGTCGTTGACCTTGGGTAATTTGCCCTTTTCCATCACAAATAAGGCAATTAAACTGGTATTTCCCCTGACATTCTTTACAAGCAACTTGTCCTGAACTACGGCAGGCTAAACACCACATTTCGCCCTGTCGTTGACAACCTGGGCAATCTACGCGCTCACGGGACGCAGTTATTTCTTGCTCTAAAGTGTTTGATTGATAAGTAGCAGGAGCAGCAACTTTTACTTGCCAAACTGCAACGTGATCAGCTTTTATAGCCTGATTTACTGGTAATGCCTCACCAAAATAAGGTTTTTGTTTTGCTATAACTTCTCTATTTTCTAATAAATATCTAATATCTATTAAATAAATAGGTCGTTCTTCAACCGCTAAAACCTCAATATCTGTTCCAAAGGTTAAATATTCATGATGAGGAATACTTACAGCCCATTGATTAATCAGCGACCGAAGTTTGCCTATTTCGCCTTCATCAGTAATTTTATAGGTTTCAAAAATTAGTTCCGTGTTTACTTTTGGTGTGGCTTTTTTAGGAAAGCTATCAGGTGTTTTTAGTTCTGTTTGGTCAATATTTAGAGTGTCAAAAGTATCATCTACAACCGGAGCAGCATTAAGTAAGCCTTTTACAATTTTAATTAGCTCTAGTTTTTGTGCTGCTTGAGTGCGTTTAACAGGAATTTTTAGTAACACTTGACAACGTGCTTCTTGTTGAGCAAGTAATTTTTCTAGTTCCTTTTCAGAAAGGTTTCGCGGCAAGCCTAGCCGGTCAAAATAATCTGGGGCAATTGAAAGCATATTATTTACTAACTATGGATTTAAGTTCATTAATATTAATTGCTAGCCCAATGGATTCACTATCTCTTACTTTAGCAGTAACTATGCCTATAACCTTACCGCTACGACGTGAAATCATTGGCCCACCAGAATTTCCATGATTTATTGCTGCATTGGTTTGTACCATACTAACATTAGAAATATTTCGAGTGCTGCTTATAATTCCTGTAGATAAAGTAACTTCTACACCAAGTTTAGTGCCTAATGGATAGCCTAAAATAACCACATCATCACCTAAACTAGCAGTAAAATTTTCCTCTAAATCTAAAATAGGATAATTTCCTGTTTCTCGAAAACGTAAAATGGCTAAGTCCTTTTTTGTATCACAATTAATAGCATCAACAAGATAAATCTTTTCACTATTATTAAGCTTAACTGCTATTTCTTGCCAATCTTCAATAACATGACAATTAGTAACAAATAGCCCATCATTTGTAATCATAAATCCAGAGCCAGAACTTATTTTATTTGCAGAAGTTTTTACTAGTACCATTCCAACTGCTGGCAAAGCACTTTCAAGTATTGTTGCAATAGGTGAATTACTGCTTATTTCTGTTTTAGCTAAAGGTGTTGGGTTGCTAATTGGGTTATTGATTGATGAGGGTATTGGAGAAGGTGTATTTATTTTATTTTCAACTGAAGTTTTAATAGTTTTTTGTTTACCAACAATAGGTTGATTATCTTCTTTTACTCGAATACTTTGCGCTTCGTTGCTTGTGCCAGGCGTTTCGTCCCAGACTCTAAAAACAAAATTGATAGAGCTAAAAAACTAGCATTGCAAATCCCGCAACTATAGGAACAATATAAACTGCATTAGGCAAAGTATTTTTGCCTTCTGTCAACTCATCAGCATTTGACTCACCTAAAGCAAAGTCGTCTGTTTGTTTAGTTGAATGTAAGTTTAAATAATCATCTGGGTCATTTTTTGGCACAATTTTATCCTATTAAAATTTAAAGTATTGTGATTCTTTTTGCCCAATCTTTTATTTCTTTGCTAATTTGAATAAATAGCATTTTTATTTATATCTTTAACTAAACTACTCATTTGTTTTTATCCAAAATCAGGTAATTTTCTATTACTGAGGTTACATTAAGATTTTTTTTTTGCCAAGTGTGATAAATAGCTACAAACTCAAAAACATTGCATAAATCCTAAAGAAAAGAGAGAATAAACCAGCATAAATACATTAGAAAAGATTTTAACAAGAAAAATTTTTACTTGTTAATTTATTACCCCACTTATTACTTAGATAATTTTATTTATCTTGAGGATCTCACCATGAGCCGAATTTTATTGCTTTTCTCTTGCCTAACAATAATTTGTTTGCTTGTTCCACAAAATACTTATCTATTCTCTAACAAATCACATAAAAAGTTTAATTTTGCATTTCAACAAGCTTCTATAAAGTTAGTTGGGCCAAATAATGATCCTAACCCTGTTGTTAATGAAGCTAGTCAGCTTAAGTTAACTGTATTAGATAATAATAATAGTCCAGTTACTCAAAACCTACGTTTTGAATCTGACAGCCCAGAAATTGCAACTGTTGATCAAACAGGTATGGTAAGGGGCTTACAGCAAGGTTATGCAACTATTACGGTTCAAAGCCCTATGGGAACAGTGTCAAACTTTGTTGCTGTGGCAAGAGTCAACAAAGCAAAGGGGCGAAAAGTTCCAGGTGATACAAAAGTAGGCTCAGATGGTTCAATTTATATTAGCGATCCAAATAACCATGTAATCTTAAAAAAAGATAATAGCAATGCTGATATAACTGTTTTTGCTGGACAATCAGGAACGCGTGGAAAGCTCGATGGGCAAAGGACACAAGCCCAATTTGCTGGCCCGCTAGGTGTGGCTGTAGATAATCGTCCTCAAGGCGGTATTTACATTGCCGACACGCTAAATAATAGCATTAGAAAAGTAGATTTTAGTAATAATGTAGTCTCTGTCTTAGGTAATGGCTCAATAGGAACAATGTCAAATGATATAACTACTTTTTCTCAAGCAGTTTTTAGAAATCCTCAAGGTATCGCGCTAGCTAATGGAGGAAATCTTGTAATTGCTGACACAGGAAATAATGCAATTTATTTAGCTGATTTTGGTAAACAAGAAGTCCGCCTGCTAGCTGGTAGTCCTGGCAATGCTGGAAAAGCCGATGGTCAAGGTCGTCAGGCTCTTTTTAACCGTCCTGTAAGCGTGTCGGTTAATCCTGCAAAAACTTCATTTTTGCTAGTAGTACAAGCGAAGTTATCTTTGTTGCCGATGCTGGAAATAATGTAATTCGCTCTGTTAGTTTTACTGGTGAAGTTAAAACCATTGGCCCGATTGCAAATACTTCAATAAATCCTCTTGTAGATAATGAATTTACCTTTAATAACCTTCAATCAATTAGCTTAGATACTATGGGAAATATTTATGTTGTTGATCAAACAGGAGTTAAAGTTATTACTAACCCTGTAAATCAATCACAACGTCAAATGATTTCTTTGGCTCAACCTGGCATTAGTTTTGGACAAGCAACTAGTGTAGTAGTTCAAGCGACACGCGCTTTTGTACTTGATAACAATGCGGTTAGCGAAGATGAAGCTGTTAAAGTTGTCACCATTGGCGCACCAAAAAATAGATAATTTAAGCCGCACTCAAGCGCGAATAGAAGGCGGCGAAGAAATAATCATAACAGGTAGTAATTTTGCTCCTGACACCCAAGTTGTGCTGGGAGATCAGCTAATTACAGATTTAACTGTTGAAACTGCTCGACGTATTCGTATTCGTGTTGCAAGTCAACAATCTGCTGGAGATCGCACTCTAACTGTCCAAACTCGCGGAGGAATGGATCAAAAACGATTTACCATTTTACCTAAACCACTAACTGAACTTGCTACAGGTGAAATTACTACTATTGCTGGCGGACTTGCTTATCTTGGTGATGGTGGTCAAGCAGTTAGTTCTGAAGTAGCATTAAGCGCGTTAAGCATAGCTTTAGATGATGTTGGCAATATGATTATTGCTGATGATTTGAATAATCGCATCCGCAAAGTTGATGTAAACACTGGAGTTGTTACAACAATTGCTGGTAGTGGTCGATCAGACTTTAGCGGCGATGGAATGTTAGCAACCATAGCAAGCTTAAACTCCCCTCAAAGCGTGGCAATTGATATAAATGGCAATATTTTTATTGCTGACACTAGCAATAATCGTGTCCGTAAAATAGATGCTAGTACTAATATTATTACTACTATTGCTGGTAATGGAGTTGCTGCATTTGATGGAGATAATGGAGTCGCAAGCAATGCTTCTTTGGACACGCCAACAAGCGTTGCGATTGATAAACAGGGCAATATTTTTATTGCTGATTCAGGTAATAACCGAATCCGAAGAGTTGATAGAGTAACTAACATAATTACTACTGTAGTAGGTAATGGTAGATCTGATTTTAGCGGCGACAGTGGGCCAGCCCTCCAAGCCTCACTTAGTTTTCCTATAGGCATTTTCCTGGATGACAAAAATAATTTACTAATTGCTGATTCATTTAATAATCGGATCCGAAAAGTTGATAGCAGTACAGGTAATATTGCTAGCATTGCTGGTACAGGAGATGCTGATTATAACGGCGATAATATTTTAGCAACTAGGGCAAGCCTAAATTTTCCTAGTTTTGCTACTATGGATAGCCTAGGTAATATTTTTATTAGTGATACAGATAATAGCAGAGTGCGTAAGATTGATATAAATACTGGAATGATTAGCACTGTAGCTGGAAATGGTCAAGACAGCGCAACTACAGACAATATTCCAGCAATTAATAGCACTGTAAGACCAACAGAAGCTATTGCTGATGGATTTGGCAACCTATTTATTGCTGATCAAGATAATAATCGAATTCGTAGAGTTGATGCTAAAACTGGTTTAATTACAACAATTGCTGGCAATGGAAAGGCTAATTTTGATGGTGATGGATCAGTTGCCACTAGTGCAGTGTTTATGCCTGTAGAAATAGCCTTGGATAATGATGGAAATTTGTTGATTGCAGACCGTTTGACTAGTCAAGTCCGCAAGGTTGATTTTAATACGGGTATTGTTACTAGTATTGCTGGTTGTCCTGAAATTGATTGTCCACTAGGAGATGGTGCAGCAGCGACAAAAGCTAAACTTTCACCTTTGGACATTGCTGTTGATAAACAAGGCAATATTTTTATTGCTGATGGAGATGCTAATAGAGTCCGACAAATTGATAGAAATGGCATTATTACTACTATTGCTGGTAATGGTGAAGAGGGTTTTAGCGGAGATGGTGGACAGGCTACACAAGCAAAACTTAGTTTTCCTAATGGAGTAGCTGTAGACATAGATGGAAATATTTTAATTGCCGATTCTTTTAATAACCGTATTCGCAAAGTAAACGTAGCAACAAGAATCATTACAACAATTGGCGGTAATGGTAGCAGCAATTCAAATGGGGACGGCTCTTTAGCTACAAAGGCTGGAATTAACTTTCCTATTAGCATAAGTGTTGACGGTTCTAACAATCTTTATATCACGGACGCGCTTGATAATTTAGTACGCAGAATTGATGCTAGCACAGGTATTATTACTAAAATTGCTGGTAAAGGGTGTGATCCTTTGGTTGACAATGACTGTTTACCTGGCAATGGTGGTCAGGCTCAAGCGGCTGGACTAAACTTCCCATTAGACACAGCTATTGATGGTGGTAGCGATTTATTTATTGCAGAAGCTTTTAATAATTCTATTCGTCAAATAAATGCTCAAACAGGTCTAATTAATAGTGTTGTTGGTAATGGAATGATGGGTTTTAGTGGGGATGGAATGTTGGCGACTAGGGCAAGTCTTAATCTACCTTTTAGTGTTGCAATAGACAGGCTTGGAAATTTATTAATTGCTGATTTGCAAAATGGGCGTGTTAGAGCAGTAAAAAGTATTGCTAGAGCTATATCTATGCCAAAAACAGTAATAATTAATACTGTAAATTTCCAAAAACCTAATTTAACAATTGCAGGTGTAGGTTTTAGCGTTTTTGGAGCAAAGGTAAATATTAATAATAAAGATATTTCTAAACAAATTATGGGGCAAAGTGACAATCAAATTATTTTGAAAGGAAATAAAAAGAAACTCAATTTGCAGAAAGGAGCTAATCAAATAATAATTACTATAAATGGTGTAGTTTCAAATACTTTTACTTTTAATTTCTAAGGAAAATAACTAATTTAAGCTTAGCTCAACCATTCTATTAGTTGCATCTAGCACAGAGCGAACAGAAGTTTCTATAGGATTAGTTCTTACTTGGCAAGCACCTGTTGCAGCACAAGAGATTTCATCTGTTGTAATATCAATTAGTACCATTATTATTTCACGGTTTACTTTTTCTAATTGCTGGCGTTCAATAAAAAGCAGTTCCATTTTTACTTTGTCTTCAGTAAGTTTATGCAATACGTCTAAAGTACAAAGAGCAGCCAACATTATTTTATAGTCAGGTTCATTTGGGCCAGAACGCTCGCTAAAAAACTCTTTATCCTGCCAAGATAAATCTACTCTAATTGAGCATTGATTATTATCTTGTTCAGTAACTAAAACATCTTTAATTTTTACTAAACGGTTTTGTCCTGCTGAAGTGGTTGATAATTTTGTTTCTGTGTTATTTTCCATAGCAAATAATTATGAAGTGAGAAGAAAATTTTCCCGGATAGGATAATATAAAAACAACAAAAAAAGCCAGAGTTATTACTCTGGCTTTTACTATATTAATTAGCAAATTAGAAACTTCTATCTTATTTAACAGAAGCAGTATCAACACGGAAGGTAGTAATAGCACTACTATCTGTGCTAACACGGAATTGAATACGAACTGTTTGACCAGCAAAACTAGCTAAACTAAAGCTTCTTTGTGTGTAACTAGTAGAAGCAGCAGTCTTGTTTAGGTTGCTAAATGTTCCTAGTGTACTAAGTAAAGTTCCAGCACTGTTACGAACTTCAACAAACAATCTATCATACTGTGTTGTTGTTGTTGTTTCTGCTGATGTTACATTCAAGTAGAAGCTTAATGTTGGAGATGTTCCACTTGGAATTGTTATTTGTTGATATGTTTGTCCTGTTCTGCTGTTTGCATTTCCAAAATAAGCATATCCTGTTCCTGAGTGTGGAGAAGCTCCATTTGCAATATATAATGCTCCTGTTCCACTTCCTACCCAAGGTGTTAAACTTGTTTCAAATCCACCGTTAACTAATAATTCGCCCCCGCCGGTTGGTGGTGGTGGTGGTGGTGGAGTTGTACAGCTTGTTCCTACTCCGCATAATGCCCAAGCACTACATACTGCATTATATTCTGTGCTTCCTGTTCCATAAAGTGCTGTTGCTGCATTCAAGGTTGCTGTTCTTGCTCCTGCAAAGTTGGTACTTGAGGTCATAAATGATGTTAATGCTCTATACCAAATTGCTGCCGCTTTATCTGCTCCTATTCCTGTCATTGAGCCGCCTCTATGGTGTGTTCCACCTTTGGCTACTAGATAAAATACATTGTTTGGTATGCCTGAGTTAATATGTACTCCACCATTGTCTGCTGTTCCTGTATATCTTTCTGAATAGTGGTCTGGGTCGTCATCACTTGTAAATCCACCATTTCCTGCTAAGTGTGGATTATCCATATAACGCAGTGCATCATTTGTTCCGTTTGCTGGTGTAAAGCATTCTTCACCTATCTTCCAAGTGTTTGCACTTTCTCCTCTTACTGATCTATCTACCATTACACCAAAAACGTCTGACATTGATTCATTCAATGCTCCTGATTCATTTGAATAAACCAATCCTGCTGTGCGTTCTGTTACTCCGTGTGTTAATTCGTGTCCACAAATATCAATGGTTGTTAATGCACTAAATGTTGAACCATCGCCATCACCAAAAGTCATATTTTGGCCGTTCCAAAATGCGTTGTTGTAATTTGTGCTGTAGTGAACTCTTGAAGAAATCAAACCTGTTGCACCATCAATGGAAGTGTAAAAGGCTGGGCCACCTGCACCATCAATACCATTACGACCGTGTACATTCTTAAAGTAATCATAAGTTGCGGCAGTACCATATTGAGCATCCATCATAGCTCTTTGGTTTGTAGCATTAAAATTACCATCTGTGTCAGAAGCACGAGAAACACTAGAAGTAGTATTATTATAATTAAAAGTACCAACTTTACGACCAACATCTTCTAGATAAAAAGTAGTACCACTTTGGAAACCAGTTAAACTTAATGTTCCATAATAAGTAGATGTACCAGTAACAGTTGCACTTGCTGTTTGTAAGTTATTGTATTCCCATACTTTCTTACCTGTTTGAGCATCAATAAAATATACTGGCATTGCTGTTTCGCTACTTCCATCAATTCGCTCTAGTTGTACTCTGTAAACTAAATGATCTTTCTTTTTATGTCTTAAAACAAACATATCTACTTTTGGCTGGGCTGTTAAACAATCACCACATCCAAATGCTTCATATGCTTTTGCTAAAGCATCTGCTTCTGTTAATTTTGCTTCTGTATTAATATTTATTTTGGATACTAATGAATCTGTTATGTTAAATAATGAACCATCTGAATTTAAGTGTACTATTGTTTCTCCACCAAATACTGGCACTCCCTTGTAGGTTTGTTGCATTTTTGTATGTGCCATTGATAAATCATCTACCACTACATTACTTACTCTTAAATCTTTTGTACTATCTATTCCATAATTTTCTGTATATTTTGCTAAGTATTGATAACTTATATCTTTAGCTAAATTTAATTCTTGTTGGCTTCCCTTATTGAACGTTTTTTTCGCTGCTTGTGATTGATTACTATTTATTGAAAATACTGCTACAAATAATCCAAAGAAAAACATTGTTAAATATAAATATCTTCGCATTTTTATTTCGCTCCTCGATGCTTTATGGCAGGTTATGGACTTTAATTTGATTTGTGTTTTAGATAATGGCAAAGCTTATGCCAAATAAAATTTTATAATCCATATTGATTTGTATTTTTAATAAATGTTTTTAGCTAAATCTCTTTAGTATCAATAAGTTACTCTGACTGGAAATTAGCTGCAAATATTTTACAAATTCCCCAAATATAGCTATAAGAAAAAATTATATAAAATATTCTGTATACTAACTATATAGTAGATAACTTTATAGCCATAACTTATTGTTTGTCTTATAGTTATAAGAGTGTAAACAAAAATTACTACTGTCAAGTAACTTGACAATGGATTGCTATATAAACCTATTTGATTTTGATATATTAAATTGAATGATATTATAAATGTTATAACTATTTCTAAACAAATGTCTTATAAGGTATTATAAATTTATTTGTAGTAGTTATTTTATTAGCAGTAAATATGCTGAAGATACATACTAGGGTTTTGTAAAAAACTTAAATTAATAGATGTATACAGGATATACATTAAATTAAAAAATCCAATAAAATTAAAAGGCTAGAGCAATTACCCTAGCCTTTTATTAATATAGATAAACTACGCTTAAAAATACTTATTTAACAGAAGCAGTATCAACACGGAAGGTAGTGATAGAACTTCTATCTGTGCTAACACGGAATTGAATACGAACTGTTTGACCAGCAAAGCTAGCTAAACTAAAGCTTCTTTGTGTGTAACTAGTAGAAGCAGCAGTCTTGTTTAGGTTGCTAAATGTTCCTAGTGTACTAAGTAAAGTTCCAGCACTGTTACGAACTTCAACAAACAATCTATCATACTGTGTTGTTGTTGTTGTTTCTGCTGATGTTACATTCAAGTAGAAGCTTAATGTTGGAGATGTTCCACTTGGAATTGTTATTTGTTGATATGTTTGTCCTGTTCTGCTGTTTGCATTTCCAAAATAAGCATATCCTGTTCCTGAGTGTGGTGAGCTACCATTTGCAATATATAATGCTCCTGTTCCACTTCCTACCCAAGGTGTTAAACTTGTTTCAAATCCACCATTAACTAATAATTCGCCCCCGCCGGTTGGTGGTGGTGGTGGTGGTGGAGTTGTACAGCTTGTTCCTACTCCGCATAATGCCCAAGCACTACATACTGCATTATATTCTGTGCTTCCTGTTCCATAAAGTGCTGTTGCTGCATTCAAGGTTGCTGTTCTTGCTCCTGCAAAGTTGGTACTTGAGGTCATAAATGATGTTAATGCTCTATACCAAATTGCTGCCGCTTTATCTGCTCCTATTCCTGTCATTGAGCCGCCTCTATGGTGTGTTCCACCTTTGGCTACTAGATAAAATACATTGTTTGGTATGCCTGAGTTAATATGTACTCCACCATTGTCTGCTGTTCCTGTATATCTTTCTGAATAGTGGTCTGGGTCGTCATCACTTGTAAATCCACCATTTCCTGCTAAGTGTGGATTATCCATATAACGCAGTGCATCATTTGTTCCGTTTGCTGGTGTAAAGCATTCTTCACCTATCTTCCAAGTGTTTGCACTTTCTCCTCTTACTGACCTATCTACCATTACACCAAAAACATCTGACATTGATTCATTCAATGCTCCTGATTCATTTGAATAAACCAATCCTGCTGTACGTTCTGTTACTCCGTGTGTTAATTCGTGTCCGCATATATCAATCGTTGTTAATGCACTAAATGTTGAACCATTACCATCACCAAAAGTCATATTTTGGCCGTTCCAAAATGCGTTGTTGTAATTTGTGCTGTAGTGAACTCTAGCGGAAATCAAACCGGTAGTTCCATCAATAGAAGTGTAAAAGGCTGGGCCACCTGCACCATCAATACCATTACGACCGTGTACATTCTTAAAGTAATCATAGGTTGCAGCAATACCATATTGAGCATCCATCATAGCTCTTTGGTTTGTAGCATTAAAGTTGCCATCTGTGTCAGAAGCACGAGAAACGCTAGAAGTAGTATTGTTAAAATTAAAAGTACCAACTTTACGGCCAACATCTTCTAGATAAAAAGTAGTACCACTTTGGAAACCAGTTAAACTTAATGTTCCATAATAAGTAGATGTACCAGTAACAGTTGCACTTGCTGTTTGTAAGTTATTGTATTCCCATACTTTCTTACCTGTTTGAGCATCAATAAAATATACTGGCATTGCTGTTTCGCTACTTCCATCAATTCGCTCTAGTTGTACTCTGTAAACTAAATGATCTTTCTTTTTATGTCTTAAAACAAACATATCTACTTTTGGCTGGGCTGTTAAACAATCACCACATCCAAATGCTTCATATGCTTTTGCTAAAGCATCTGCTTCTGTTAATTTTGCTTCTGTATTAATATTTATTTTGGATACTAATGAATCTGTTATGTTAAATAATGAACCATCTGAATTTAAGTGTACTATTGTTTCTCCACCAAATACTGGCACTCCCTTGTAAGTTTGTTGCATTTTTGTATGTGCCATTGATAAATCATCTACTACCACATTACTTACTCTTAAATCTTTTGTACTATCTATTCCATAATTTTCTGTATATTTTGCTAAGTATTGATAACTTATATCTTTAGCTAAATTTAATTCTTGTTGGCTTCCCTTATTGAACGTTTTTTTCGCTGCTTGTGATTGATTACTATTTATTGAAAATACTGCTACAAATAATCCAAAGAAAAACATTGTTAAATATAAATATCTTCGCATTTTTATTTTACTCCTCTAAGTTTTAGGTTATAGGTTTCTAATTTGCAATTTGCTATGACTACTCTTTTACAAATCTACGCAAATATTATTCCAAATATAATTTATTAAGTTAAATTATTGATTAAAGATAAATTAATAAATTCCTAACTTATTCAATATACACTACTTACTATCCAGGCAGCTTATTAATAATTTGTCCTAAACTTAAATAACTAAGAATTAAATTTTTTAGATTAAACGTATAGCTAGTATACACCATAAATATTATTTGCTCTAACAAGTTTATTTTACAACTGGTTATACTACTGTAAAATAACTTTTATTAGTGTCAAATTAATTAACATATAATTAATAATACGGTATATATTAAGCGTAATCCGTTAATTATAAAGGAATTAAAAGGTAGGTTAAGGTTATTGATATTTAGTTGATTTAACTAGCTTTAGCAATTATTCACGTCTTAAAGCTGTTATTGGATCTACACGCATAGCCCGACGAGCAGGGATATAGCAGGCTAGGATTACCACCAATAGTAAAAATACAGTTACACTAAAAAAAGTAAGTAAATCTGTAGAACTAACTCCAAAAAGTAGACCTGATAAAAATCGAGTTAACCCATAAGCAATTGTAAGACCTGATAAAATCCCAATAATGGCTAGTAAAATTCCTTGAGTAATGACTAGTTTAACAATATCTTGTTTTTGCGCTCCTAAAGCTAGACGTACCCCTATTTCATGAGTTCTTTGACCAACCGAATAAGACATTACGCTATAAATACCAATAGAGGCTAATATTAGGGCAACAAAGGCAAATAAAGTTAAAAGCAAAGTGTTAAACCGTGGCTCAAAAATCATATCTGAAAGCATTTCATCTATTGTTTTAACATTAAAAATAGGGATATTTCTATCTATTGTATGAACACGCTTATGAATTGTAGCAATTAAATCTTTAGGATCTGTTTTAGTGCGTATTACTAGAGCCATTTCATTCCATGGCGTTTGCAGATAAGGGGTATAAAACTCTGGTTTTATATGATCGGAAAATATTTGGTTTCTACTATTGCTTGCTACTCCAATAATTTGGCATTTAGTATTATAAAGACCTATTGTCACCCATTCACCTATTGGGTTTTCATTAGGAAAAAACTTATTTGCAAGTGCCTGATTAATTATTACTACTTTGCTAGATTTTTCATTGTCTTGACTATTAAATTCTCTACCTAAAACCATTGGAATTTTTAAGGTTTCAAAATAATTTTCACTAACAATATGCCATGCAATTAAAGGAGCTTGACTAAGTAATTTAGGGGGTCGCTTTTCAATTACTAAAGATAAAGAAACCCCTGCCATTGCTAAGGGTAGAGGGGAAGTCAAAGCAGCTTTTTCTACTTGAGGAAGATTATTAATTTCTTCTAAAACTTGTTGGAAAAATGATGTCTTTTTATTAGCTTCATCAAATTCAGCCATTGAAGAAGGTAAAGAAAATTTAGCTGTTAAAATATTGCTACTTTCAAATCCAAGGTCTAGTCTTTGAAGTTGCCAAAAACTTTTAATCATTAATCCAGAACTTATTAATAGAGCTAGAGCTAGAGCAATTTCTGAAACAACAAAAATATTTCTAACTCTTTGGCGATTTGGGCTAATAGAACTAGTTCTAACCTCTTTTAGTGAAATATTTAAGTTTGGATTAGAAGTTTGTAAAGCTGGAATTAAACCAAAAACTATTCCTGTAATAACAGAAATAATAAAGGTAAAACTTAAGACTCTAAAATCTAAAGAAAAATTACCTAGTCTGGAAATATTTTGGTTAAGCGATAGCAATGCGTCTACGCCCCACATTGCTAAAATCAAGCCTAAAAGCCCACCTAAAGCCGCTAGTAAAAGACTTTCTGTTAAAAACTGACGAATTAATCTAAGACGACTAGCTCCTAAAGCAATACGTACAGCAATTTCCTTTTCTCTAGTAACCGCTCTAGCTAATAAAAGATTAGCTACATTAGCACAAGCAATTAATAATACTAAAACTACAGCACCAAACAGGGCATAAAGTGCTGGCCGCACTTTTCCCACCATATGTTCACGTAATTCTATGATATTTACCCCTTGTTCAAAATTAGTTTCAGGGTATTTTTTTTCTAGTTCCTTAGCAATTGTTTCTAAATTTAATTGCGCTTTTGAGAGGCTAATACCTTTTTTTAGTCTACCTATGACAAATAAATAATAATTATCTCTTTCTTTATCTTCTAAATCGTCAATTAATGGGAGCCAAATATCAGGACTGTCAAAGCGTAGTGGAAATTTAAAGTCAGATGGCAAGACCCCAATAATAGTAAGGGGTTGTTTATCAAGAAAGATTGTTTTTCCTATAATTGTTTCATCGCTATCAAAGTTCTCTACCCAATATTTGTAACTTAAAATAGCAACATCAGCCGTTTGTTGTTTGGAATGTTCAAGAGAAAAAGTTTTTCCTAGTTTTGGATTAATCTTAAATAGTTCAAATATATCATAGTAAGCTCTAACAACATTGATTCGGGTAACTTTAGTGCTATCAGTACGATTACGACTAGAATAACGAAATGATGATAAATGCTCAAATACTTGATTGTTTTCTCGCCAGTCCAGGAAATTAGGAAAAGATACAGAACGTCTTTGTTCTTCCATAGTAGAACTAGTTTCCCAAACCATTACTAGTTCATTAGGATCTTTATAAGGTAACTCCTTAAGCAGTACTGTGTTAATAACGCTAAAAATCGCGCTATTGGCCCCAATCCCAATTGCCAAAGCCATTATAGCAACAAAGGTAAAGCCAGGATTTTTTGTTAACATCCTCACGGCATAACGTAAGTCTTGTAAAAAGATTTCCATTATCTCTTGTTACTCCACTGCTAGGTTAATAACCAAAAGCAATATAGAGTTATACCAAATTCTATGCCAACAAAATCCTATTTGCTAACTATTTATTTTACAATAGATTAGCAAAAATGATTTAGCTCTTTTTAATGTTAAAATTGTTCGTTTCTGGGATTTATTTATGTCGGATTTGCTACTAGAAAAAAATAAGGAGAGAAAATTTTGTTTCTCAAAACGTCCTCTCCTTAAATTTTAGACAAATGAAGACAGTTTAATAAAATTTTTCTTAGATAGTGATTTTAGTTCCATCAAATTTAGTTAAGCTAAAGCCTCCAAAATCTTCTAAGAAACAACCACTTTGTCTAAGCTCAGATAAAATACCTATAGCAATACTTTCACCTATTACTGTATTTGCATCTGTACGCCAATGTACTCCAGCAGTATTTCTACATACTCCAATATTACTGGCTAATTTATCTAGTTCTCCACCTAATGTTAAAGGTGGGCCAACAAATGGAACTAGTGTTGTACCATCATCATTAGGCATTACAGGGTTAGGGATAACAAAATCCTCATCAAAAAAGGCTTTTACAACTGTAACGCCAGCAGCACCAAAGGCAGCATGCCCTGCACCATAAGCAGGATGAGTTGGACAGCCTTCAGGAAAAGCTTGTGGTAGTAAATAAGTTCCATACTTAGAAAAAGTGTCTGCTACTGCTCGGGAGTTAAGAACTTCTGGATTGATAGGATAGTTTGCTTTTCCAGTGATCATATTATGAACACGTCCACCAAATTCTTCTGGTCTAAGGCGACGGTGAACATACCATTTGTTATACCAAACTGAAGTTAAAGCTCGAATACAAGCATCTGCAATCAATGCAAAAAGAAACGGCCCTCCAAAAGTAACAAATGGCTGTGTAGTTTTTAAGTTTAAGTAAGGATTTGCTTTATCGCGTGCTGCACCTAAAGATAAAGAAATTAAAGCAGCATGATAGGGTAGTTGATAAAGCGGATCATTATGTATTGTTTCGCCTATAGCACGACCGCTAAAAATAAGTCTAGGAGTTGGATCAAACACATCTCTAGTTACAACTCTACCATTTTGTACCGATAGCCAATCTTCATACTTAACCATATGGTCTACACCTGGCATACCTATACGAAATCTTTGAGTAAAAGGAAATGCTCCATATTGAAAAGGTCTAAGCAAAAATTGGGAAATATATGGCCCAGTAATATCACCAAGCGATGTTCCTCTAAAAATTGTTTGTGGCGTAACTCGTCCGCTGAGTTTTGGCCCACGAAAATCAGACAACTGGGAAAGCTCATCACAAGCAGCAGCAATTGTTGGATCTGTATCATAACGAGAAAAAGGAATATCTCTAGTCAATGCCATCCAATAAAGTTCTACCATTTCAGCCGCTTCTTCCGCGCTATCAAATTTTGGTGCTGGTGGCAAGATAACTTGTGAAGGATCAAGCCCTTGTAACAAAAAGGCTTGGCCCCCTTGAGGGTTTTCTAATCTAAGAGTTCCTCCCATTGCAATAGCATTAAAATCATCTGCCTTACCTGTGTTAAGAGCTTTTAAGTACGTAGTATAAGCAGTAGTATCAACCTCCCCTAAATCATTATGTGGTAATGCCTTAGTATAACTAGCTATTCTATTAGGATATCTATCATCATCTCCATTATCAGTAAGAGCAGGAATAGGAGCTTTTCTTGCTAATTTTGCTGCTGTTTTACGGATCTTAAATGCTTTATCTATTCTTGCTTTACCTGTCACCGGGCCTATAGCAATCTGTGGATTAATAATATTATTTGTTTCTATTGTACTAGCCTTAACTTCTGTACTAAGCGATATTCCGTTGCTAGCTGCTATTGTAGTTGTTATTGCTATCCCTCCTACTTGGGCAAGAAATTCCCTACGTTTAACAACTGTTTTATTTGTTGTTTGTAAAGCTGTTGTTAAACTTTTACCATCTTTTTTCATTATAAAAATCTCCTTATGAATTTATCCTAAAAATAAATTATTTTAATAAATGTTAGTACGACTAATAGGAAAGATTAACAAAAATTTTTTGGGTAGTTGATAATAGAAATAAAAGGCAACTTATTATTAGCTAAAGCTATTAAAAAATAAAGCCTCTGTAACCAAATTTCAAATTTATAAAAAATTTACTAGTATAATCTTAGGTAGTTTATTGTATCTATAAAATTATTTTTAGCCATTAACTTGACAATTTAGCATCAAGTTAATATAACCCTTCATTTGATAATTCTTTACAAACCTATCAACAAAAAGGACTCCTTAAAAATATGCCAAGAAAGAAAAAAGCTATTTTGTCCCAAGAGTGGCAACAATGGATTGCTGAAAACAAAATTAAAGGAGTTTCTGATGAAATCTTAATTGGCACTTTAGTTAATGAAGGCTTTGAGCTTGAACTTGTAGAAACAGAAGTAACAAAAGCTAGCTCTCATCCTTATATTGCTGCCGCCTATCGAATAGCAGAAAAACAAAGAAAACATGAAGCTTTGATGGATTTACAAAATAACCTTGGTCTTTTATCACGCTCTTATGGTCGAATTTTTGTAGAAGAAAATCTTTCAAGAGAAGAATTTTTAGAGCTTTATTATTCTAAAAATATTCCTGTAGTAATTAATGGATTAATGAAAAATTGGCCTGCACTAAATTTATGGACGTTGGATTACTTAAAATCCAAATTTGGAGATGAAATAGTAGAAATTCAAATGGGCCGCAATCGTGATCCCATTTATGAAGAAAATTCCGACTACCTAAAACAAAAAATTAGCTTTGGTAAATATATTGATATGATTTTACAAGGCGGTGAAACTAATGATTATTATATGACAGCAAATAATCATGTAATTGAAAATGCTAAGATGAAAGCCCTTTTAGATGATATTGAAATATTTCCAGAATTTTTGCGCCCAGATCATAAGGCTAGCGAGCTATTTTTCTGGCTTGGCCCGGCTGGAACTATTACTCCACTTCATCATGACAGACAAAATATTTTTATGGCTCAAGTAATGGGTCGTAAACTTATTAAGCTTGTTGCTCCAGAGCAAACACACTTAGTCTATAATCACCGCACAGTATTTAGCCAAGTTGACTGTGAAAATCCTAATTTTGAACGATTTCCGCTATTTCAAAAAGCTACAGTAATTACAGGAATATTAAACCCTGGACAAGTACTATTTTTGCCTAATGGATGGTGGCACTATGTACGTGCATTAGATATTAGCACTACAGTTACTTTTACTAATTTTGTTTATCCAAACCCAATTTTTGAATGGTAAAACAGCCTATTTCAAGGAAATTTTCAACAAATTTTTAGCAGGTTTATTTAGTTCTTGACATCTATATGGAGTGAAAGCTATGTTATAAGCAAAATCTATGCCACACTAGGAATATTAAAATGTCAGACGACAAAATCCAAAGAGCAATGGAATTTCTTTTAGAGCAACAAGCTAAATTTGATGCCCGCCAACAAATCGCGCAACAAGATATTAATAGAATGCAAGCTGATATGCACAGAATGCAAACTGAAATGTATACAATTCGACAGGATATGAGAGAAGGTTTTGATGAAACAAGGGAAGCTATCTCACATTTAATAGCTATTAATGAAAGACTTTCTTTTGTTTGTGAAGGCTTAACTAAGGGTCTTTCTAACACTAACAAACGTGTTAAAGCACTAGAAAATAAGGCTAAATCTTAAGTTTTGCTTAGGTTATGATTAATATTTTGCTTAGGTTAACTAATTTAGCTAGCACGTTCAATAAAAAATCTGGCAATTTCCTCCAACGCCCAACCAGGTCTTGATAAAGCTTTAACTGAAGCAATAGCAGATTCCGCTAGTTCCTTTGCCCTTTTACGAGATGCTTCAATTCCATGTAAAGCAACATAAGTTGCTTTTTGCACATTAGCATCTTTTCCAGCAGTTTTACCTAACTGTTCACTAGTTGCCAATACATCTAATAAATCATCCGTAATCTGAAAAGCTAACCCAGCAGTTTTACCATAATTAGTTATTAGCTCAAGTTCATCAGGGTTTGCACCACCCATAATTGCACCAACTCGCACGGATGCAGTAATTAATGCTCCTGTTTTAGCACTATGAATATAATCTAAGGTTTCTGCTGTTACTGGTTTTCCTTCAGAAATAATGTCTACAACCTGTCCCCCAATTAGTGCATTAATAGTTCCAGCAGCACTAGCAATTTCCGTAATTACTTCAATTTTATTAAGTTGTTTTTCTGGTGGAACAACTAGTTTTGCTACCACTTCAAAAGCACGTGTAAGCAGAGCATCCCCAGCCAAGATTGCCATAGCTTCACCATAAACTTTATGACAAGTTGGACGACCTCGGCGAAGATCATCATTATCCATCGCTGGTAAATCATCATGAATTAATGAGTAGGTATGAATCATTTCTAAAGCACTAGCAATAGGATAAAGTAGCTCTGGTGCAACTTGAAAAGCTTCCCCTGAAGCAATAACTAAAATAGGACGTAGGCGTTTACCACCTGCAAACATACTATAGCGCATTGCTTGATGTATTTCTGTAGGTCGAGTGTTTTCTGTAGGTAATAGTTTATCTAACCAGCGATCAACTTCTTGACCACGATCTTGCAAATACTCTGCTAATGTCATTGAATCCTCAAATTTTTATATATTTTACCAGACCAACCGACTACGCCGAGCAATTAGATTAGCTAATTCTAGCCCATCTTGGTAGTCTTCAATGGAAAAAACTATGCTATTATTGCGACCTTGCAC
Organism: Blastocatellia bacterium; assembly: GCA_016713405.1. Taxonomy (NCBI): domain Bacteria; kingdom Pseudomonadati; phylum Acidobacteriota; class Blastocatellia; species Blastocatellia bacterium. The sequence continues at coordinate 214,550 of JADJPF010000020.1, read as the reverse complement.
TACATAAACAAGGTCTGTTAGCAGACGGGTGCGGCTACGAAAAGCTTTTAACTCTACTACTTCATCCCAACTAATCATAGTAGAACGTAAAATTCCTTGATAATGAATCCCTCTACTATTAGCAGTAATGTTAATGCGGGAAAAACTCAATCCCATCATAATTAAAAACAACCCTATTAGAGCGCAAGGTACTGTCCAAATCAAGATTTGCTTAATAAATAACGCCACCGCTAAGACTAGTAGCAAAAAGCCTATGCTAAAAAGTACATACTTAAAGCGATTACGAAAAGGAAATTCCCTTTCTTCTATAAGCATACTAGAGGTTGATACTGGAGTATTTATTACTGGAGAGTTAGAAACTGGAGTGGGTTTATCTACTGAAGCAACTGCTATGTCATTATTTGGCACCAATGCCAAAGGAACAACTCTAGGATTAGAAGCAGATTTTACTAGTGAAGGCTTGGGGTTTTGTAAACTAGCAGCAATGCTTAAAGGTGTAGCTTGATTAACTAGATCAGGTGTTTCTTGGACAATAAAATCAAACTTGAGTTTAGGCCCGCCAACACCAAATTCTACTACATCCCCATTAGCTAACTTAACCTGGTCAATTCGTCTACCACTAATATAAGTGCCATTAGTAGATTTTAAGTCTTTTAAGATTACGCTTCTACCTTCTAGTAGAATTTCTGCATGTCGAGTAGAAGCCCGAGTATCATTAGCAGCTAAACGAATTTGTGAACCAGGTGCGCGACCAATAGTTAAGGGTAACGCGGTAAATGCCTCGCGTTCATCCTGTTTTAAGCCAGACATGTGTGTTACGGTTAGTCGTAGGCTAATCATTCTCGTTAGAAAAAGGTTTACTTAAAATGCTGCCATCTTGCCCTTTGACTAGTAGTTCAACTCTTCGTTCTGCTTCATCTAATTGCTGCTGACAATAGCGCGACAAGTTTATGCCTCGTTCAAATAGTTCTAAGGCACGTTGTAAGGGAAGATCGCCTGTTTCCATTTCAGCAACAATTTTTTCTAATTCTGTTAAAGAACTCTCAAAAGTTTGAGACATTTGTCCTCCCAGTCAAAATTAGCAAAATTTTTTTTATTTTAACCTGAATGTTAGCGATTAGCACCTAGATATTTATTTAATTACGCCTCGTTGGGAAGACTCTATAAATTTAATTAAATAATCTATTTCTGCAATGCCTTCTAATTCTGTTTTAATTCGCTCTAAAGCCTGTGTAGTGTTTAACTTAGATGTAAGGAGTAACTTAAAAGCATGTCCTATTTGTCCAAGTAATTCACTAGAAAAACCTCTACGTTTTAATCCAATAGTATTTGGCCCATAGCATTTAGCATGATTTCCAACAGAACGAGCATAAGGTAGAGCATCTTTTACTACTACAGAATAAGCACCTATAAAGGCATGTTCACCAATACGGCAAAATTGATGTATTCCGCTATAGGCTCCAATTGTAACATTGTCAGCTACTTCAACATGTCCAGCTAAAGAAGCACCATTAGCAAAGATTACATTACTGCCAACTACACAATCATGAGCAATATGGGACTGAGCCATAAAAAAGTTATCATCTCCAACTTTTGTTAGCCCACCACCGCCAACCGTGCCACGATGAACAGTAACAAACTCACGAAAAACATTTCTTTTACCAACAATTAGTTTTGTTTCCTCACCTTTATATTTTAAGTCTTGAGGAATTTGCCCTAAACAAGCATAAGGAAAAAGCTTACTGTCTTGTCCAATTTCTGTTGGCCCTTCTACACAAGCATGTGCGCCAATTTCTACATTGTCATGTAGAATTACGCCATCACCAATAATTGCATAAGGGCCTACTTTAACAGTTTCGGCTAATTCTGCTTGAGGGCTAATAATCGCACTAGGATGTATTGCCACTTTTGTAAAGCCTCCAAACAATTAGCTTTTTTTAGTTATTTTATTAATATCCAAAGGTTTTTTGATTCTAAAGAGTTACGATCAACAATAATTGAGCTAACTTCTGCTTCTGCTACTAACTTATCATCTACATAAGCTTCGCCCCAGAGCCGACAAAGACGGCTTCTTAGCTTTAGTAGCGTCATTTTAAGCTTAAGTGTATCACCTGGTACAACTGGGCGGCGAAACTTTGCTTTATCAATTCCAGTAAAAAGCATTATTTTTGTTTGAGGTTCATCTATTGTTCCAAGTAGTACAAGTCCTCCAGCTTGAGCCATTGCTTCAATTATTAATACACCGGGCATAACAGGCGCGTCAGGAAAATGCCCTTGAAAAAAAGGCTCATTGAAGGTGACATTTTTTATTGCTGTAATACTTTTTCCAGGATCAAATTCTATTACTCGATCAATTAATAAAAAAGGATAGCGATGAGGTAAAATTTGTTGTATTTGGGTTGAGTCTAAGATTATTTCCATAAGATTTTTTTCTAGTGTAAAATTTTTAAGCCACAGTTTTATCTGTGGCTTAAAAGTTAAGCAGCTTTTATTTTTGTGCCGGTTCAGGTGGTGCGCCTGCAACAGGGTTTAACTTATTATATTCCTTAATAAAATCTTCTGTAACATTTATTGCGGGATTAAGAAATACTAGCCCACCTTGTGCAGCAGCAGGTAAATCAAAAATTACAACAATTTGACGTTGACTAGCATAGGACTCTAAAAACTTACTTAATTTTTCTTGAATAGGCCCTAATACTAATTGTGAGCGTTTTTCTACATCTTGTTGATAATCTTCTTTTTCGCGTTCAAATTCTTTTTTTAAGCCATTAAATTGGTCTTGTTTTTGGCTAAAAACTTCTGGCTTTATATTTCCACCAGCAGCTTTTATTTCTTCCTCTAACTTAACCATTTGGCTTTGCAAACCTTCTATTTTTTGGCGACGTGGTTGGAATTCAGCTTCTAATTTATCTATTTGCTTTTTCATTTCCCCAATTCCTTCAGCAAATGCACGTGAATCTATCACAGCAACTTTGCCTTCTGATAAAGGAGCTATTGAGCCAGTGCCACCACCAGCTTTATTTTGTGCAGTTGATTTTACTGCTGATCCTTGAGCAAAACTACTTACTGAACTAATAAGTAAAATTACAACTATTAATAATAATTTTTTAATCATACTACCTCATAAAATAAACTATATTTTTTACCTAAACCTACTTACCAAAATGATAAATTTTTAGGTTATACAAATTCTACATTTATAAACTTACTCAACATTATTGTGGAGGTTGAGGAGGTGCGCCGCTAGAGACTTGCTTGTTATATTCTTTAATAAAATCTTCTGTGATATTTGTCCCTGGATTTAAGAATACTAATCCAGCTTGTGCAGCAGGAGCAAGATCAAAAACTACTACAATGTCTCGAGTAGCAGCATAGCTTTCCAAAAATTTTAGCACCTTTTCTTGTAAAGGCCCTAAAGCAATTTGTGAGCGTTTTTGATAATCTTGTTGAAAATCTTCTCTCTTGCGTTCAAATTCTTTTTTCAATGATTGTAATTTATCAGCCTTTTGCCTACCAGCAGTTGGATCTTTTTCTTTTCTTACATCATCATCTAAGGTGACTAATTGTTGTTGCAAACCTTCTAATTCTTTTAGACGCGGTTGAAATTCACCTTCTAGTTTGTCTAGTTGCTTTTTCATTTCTGTAATTCCTTCGCCAAAAGCACGGGAATCTAGTATAGCAACTTTACCTGTAGGCAAATTACTATTGCCTTGAGCAGTGCTTTTTACTGCTGAACCTTGGGCATAAGTCATTACAGTTAATGTAAAGACCATTAATATAACCGCAAAAAAACGCTTAACCATAAGTTTTTTAAAAACTCCCTTTCAAAAACAATGAAAAATATTAGCTCTACTTACTTTAATTTAGGATGTTTGTTAGTAGGTAACAGGCAAGCAAGTAAAATAAATTCTCATTATAACTAACTACTATTTTCAGCGCAACCAAAGCAAAAAGAAAAAACTATTACTATATTATTCACTTAGTCAATTATTCGTTATCTATAATACCCAAGCTTAATGCTGTAGGGTAATCAATTAGTCCTGTTGGACGTAAATTGTTATCATTTTGATAGCTGATAATAGCCCGTTTTACAGATGGACTAATGCGGCTTCTAGGGATTGAGTTTAAGTAACCTAATTCCTTTAGTTTTACTTGGGCTTGATATATAGTGTTAGAGTCTGTAAATATTTTATCTTGCTGAGTTTCACTAAACTTAGGCTGCTCAGCTAAATTTGCATTAGCAATACGTAAGGGTTGTGTTAAGAGCAGTCCAAATTCTGTACCTGGTTTTACTATTGCTTCTTGACCCTTAGTAAGTAGCACTCCTAGCACTCCTGCTCCTACACCAATTGCAGCACCAATTCCAGCACCCTTACCACCCCCAGCAATAGCGCCAATTGCAGCACCTCCGGCAGCACCTCCACCAATAAAAACGGCTGTGCGTTTGCCAGAAGAGCCTTCTACATGGCCTTCGCTATCAATCTTACTTTCGTCTTTATTTAAGCTAGTTAATTCTCCAACAACACTTATTGCACGTTTAGAAGGTAAAACTAGTCGTTCAAAATTTATTCCAATAGTTCCAGATTTATTTCCTTTTTTGGCTGGTTCAACAGAAATTACTCGTCCTATTACTGTACATCCCGCAGGTAAAACCGATAATTGATTAGCTTTAACATCTTCAAATAATTCGGCCTCAAATTTATCACCTATTTTAGCCGTAGCAGAACTAAGCTCTGACTTCATTCTTAGCTTTAGAATTGTGTCTGGAGAGATAATAATTTCTTTTCTAGTAACAGTAATTTTATCATCTATGGATTTATTACTTGTTTTATTAACTTCGTCTTGTGAATCATTAGAATTACTTGTTTGAGATTGTGGAATTGGCAAAGTTTTTGGTGGATTAGATTTACTTTGACCACGATCACCAATACTAGAATTATTACTAGATAAACTTTCATTACACCCACAAGGAACATCTATTTCACCAAGGTCTTCTTTGCCTTCACCAAAGGCTTTCCATTGTCCACGAGTAGGGGCGCATTTACTAGTAAAAGAAAATCCAAAACTTTTATCCCCTATAGCTGTAGCATCGCCATTAGGAATAATTGGGTAAGTAGGGCTAAATTCTAGCCCTGATAACTTGCCTTTGCCTATTTTGCTATCATAAAAATCGCTTGATTCTGAAACTTGCCATCCATCAGACTCTAAATTTTCTATTGACTTATAAGCTTTTTCACCACAAGGAAAAATTAATCTAAACCTCTCTATTGATTTATAGTTTAATCGTCCATTATCAAGTTGTTCTAAAGTATAACTATATAAATAACTATCTTTATTACGACTAACCAAAACACTTACCTTAAATCGAAACTCAGAACGTTCATTAGCAGAATTACGCGATAACTTTGGACGCTGTTGTTGTGCTGAAATATTAAGAGGTAAAAAAGAAAAAATAAGCATCAACACAAGACAAAAGCTTTTGATTTTTAGGCTAGATTGGCAAAGCATTAATTTCTCCTTATAAAAAGAAGTGTTTTAACACAGCTTTATAATTTATTGATTTACAATGAGTTATATACTAATTTTTGTTAAATTAGCTGTTGTGCAACTCGTTAGACGATTCTATAAACAGAAGTGTTGGCTAGTAAATAAAAACATTTCTCCTAAATTCCTCTTTCTAATTTTTTATCCTTGGCTAAAAAAAATTGGAGAAACTTATTGACATAGAAAAAGCTGTTATATTAATCTTGTAAAGATTTTGAAAAAGACTTTCAAAATCGTGTTCGGCTTGTAACTAGAACCTTTGATGCGGCAACATCAAAGGTTCTTTTGCACAAACTTTGTATTGTGTGGGTCACAAACAAATAAGAGGTGTGCTGGGGCCTATCCTACCACACTTCTTATTCATTACCAAACAATCTATTCATAACAAAAGGGCTAAATAGTTTAACTTCTTAAATTTATTTTAAGGCTATTCTGTCTTTCTAATTAACTACTTTATTATTTAGTTAATACTATTATTTCTTAAATTTATATGATTAATTCAACCATTATTCTTAATGTTTATTTCATTCAATCATTTTATTTAAATAATAACCTTGCCATTAGCAAAATCTGCTAATTTTTGGCGTTTTTTAAGGAGAAAGTAAATCAATGAAAAAGAAGATTTTTCAAGCTAGGCAATCTAAAAAATCAAAAACTTTATTAGCTCTTGGTACTCTAGGAACATTGCTAATATTTCCAACATTTGATAACACCTTTAAGCCTGTTTATGCTTGGGATTTGTCCACTTTAGCCGCTCAAACTCAAGAAAATAAAAATTACAACTTTAATATTCCTGCTAGCACAGTTGGGACAGCATTAGCTGATTTTGAAAAAACTACAGGCCAACAAATATTAATTTCAAATAATGCTATTAAAGATATTGCTTCACCTGGCGTTACTGGAAGTTTTTCACCTGAAGAAGCATTAAAACAAATCTTAAAAGGAACAAATGTTACTTATAAAACTCTTGGTACAGGAGTAATATCTATTGAACTTACAGCGACTTCCGATGTAATAGAAGTTACTGATAATGTCCAGATATTAACTTCCCCAAAATTTACTGAACCTCTAAGAGATACTCCACAAACTATTAATATTGTTTCTAAGCAAACCTTACAAGATCAAGGTGTTACAACTCTGCGTGATGCACTACGCAATGTTGCAGGTGTAAGTTTAGCGGCTGGTGAAGGTGGAAACCAAGGCGATAATTTAACAATTCGTGGTTTTGGCGCACGTAATGACCTATTTATCGATGGAATGCGTGATTTTGGTAATTATTTCCGTGATTCGTTTAATGTTGAACAAGTTGAAGTATTAAAAGGCCCTTCATCTGTAACCGTTGGACGTGGTTCTACAGGTGGTGCAGTTAACCAATCTTATAAAATCCCACAATTAAGATCTTTTGTTGATGGCACAGTAGAATTTGGTAGTGATGAAACAAAGCGAGTAACTTTAGATATAAATGAACCCGTTGCTAAATTAGGTAAAAACACAGCTTTTAGACTTAATTTGATGGGACATTATTCCCAAGTTGCAGAACGCGACATTGCAGAAAACCGCCGTTATGGTTTTGCTCCATCCTTAGCTTTTGGTATTGGAACAAAGAGACAAATAAATCTTAACTATTTCCATCAATCTGCTAATGATATTCCTGATTATGGAATTCTTTATTTATTTGACCGCCCTGCACCAGTTGATAGAAGCAATTACTATGGTTTTAGAAATGCTAATTTCTTAAGAACTAATGTTGATATTGGCTCTATTAAATATGAAGAACAATTTAATGATAATTTTGGTATTCGTAACCAGCTACGTTATACAAAATATACTCGTGAAGGCTTAATTACCGCTCCACGCAATACAGGAACCGTTACTTTAACAACACCTCTTGATCAAATTAGGGTAAATCGAAATCAAGTTTCTATAGATGCGGAAGAGTCTTTTTACAAAATCAATTTGATGTAACTACGAAATTTCAAACAGGCTTTATCAAATACACTATAGTTGCAGGCTTAGAAGGTTCTCGTGAAACTTCTAAAGTTTTACGCCTTACTTTTACTGGTGTTCCTACAGCAAGTTTATTAAATCCAAATACTAATGAGCCTTTTTCTGGTATATCAACAGCAACTTCCAATACTCGCACTACCAGCACCACCTTTGCTACTTATTTCTTAGGTACAGTAAAATTAGCAGAAAGAGTTGAATTAGTAGGTGGTGTTCGCTTTGACCGCTTTGATGTAAATTTTGAGCAATTTCTTGGCACTCCTCCAAACCGAGGTAAATTTAACCGTTTAGATGAAGTTGCTACTTATCGTGGTGCGTTAGTTATCAAACCAATGGAAATTGGCAGTCTTTATTTTAGCTATAGCACATCTTTTAATCCTTCTGCTGAAGCGTTTGCACTTAATGCTAATACTACAAATATTAAACCAGAAGAAAATAGAACTTTTGAAGTTGGCACAAAATGGGATTTACTAGCAAAAAGATTCTCTGTTCGTGCTGCTGCATTTAGAGTAGAAAAAACTAATGCTCGTGAAACAGATCCTAGAAATCCTTTGTTAACTGTTCTAGCAGGTGCGCAAAGAATTGATGGTTTTGAGTTTGAAACCAATGGAAGAATAACCGATAAACTACAAATCAATACTAGTTATGCTTTCTTGGATAGTGAAGTTTCTGCTTCCAGATTTTTCCCTGACACAGTTGGTAATCAATTAGCTAATGTTCCAAAAAATACAGCTAGTATTAACACTACCTATGACTTACCTTTCCGCTTAAATACCGGTGTTAGCATAAGATTTGTTGATAGCCGTAATGCAAGCTCAACTGCTCCAACTGACCCAATTACAGGACGCATTAGAAAAGTAGATAGCTACACTGTAGCAGATATGTTTGTTAAACGTAGAATTAATGAACATGCTGAAATACAAGTCAACGTTTACAATTTAAGTAACAAGTTTTACATTGATCAACCTCACCCAGCACATTTAGTGCCTGGTGCAGGACGTTCGGTTAAAGTTGGACTTAATTTCAAATTACGATAGTTGGAGATTTAGCTAGTGTTACTCTCAATTCCAGAAGTATTAAACACCGAGCAAGTTAAACAGGCTCGGCAAATGCTAGACAAAGCTAAATGGGTTGATGGCCGCATCACAGCAGGCCATCAATCTGCAAAAGCTAAAAATAATTTACAAATTCCAGAAGATCATCCAATAGCACAAAAACTAGGCCAAATAATTATTTCCTCGTTACAAAAAAACGCTTTGTTTATTTCGGCGGCATTACCTGCTAAGGTTTTTCCGCCTTTATTTAACCGCTATCAAGGCGGCCAATCATTTGGAACACACGTTGATAATGCTATCCGCCAAGTACCAAATACTGCTTATTACATTCGCACAGATCTTTCCGCTACACTTTTTTTTAGTGAACCAAATGAATATCAAGGCGGAGAGCTTGTAATAGAAGATACTTATGGAGTCCAACAAATTAAATTACCTGCTGGACATTTAATTTTGTATCCAGCAACCAGCCTCCACCACGTCCGACCAGTTACAGAAGGCTCACGTATTGCATCATTCTTTTGGATTCAAAGCATGGTTCGTGATGATGGAGAACGAACACTACTTTTTGATTTAGATACAGCTATTCAAAAATTAAATAAAGATTTGCCAGATCATCCATCAGCTATACAACTTACAGGCGTTTACCATAATTTATTAAGACGCTGGGCAGAGGTTTAATTTTATAAATTACTTTTATGTAATTATTTGTTTAATAAAGGATTTATCGTTATATGCAAAAATTTCGTAAATTTATCTTTTGGTTGCACTTAATAGCTGGTTTAGTTGGTGGAATAGTAATTTTTATTATGTCTATAACTGGGGTTTTACTAGCTTTTGAATCACAAATCACTAAATTTGCTGAAAAAGAAATGCGTATAGTACAGCCTCAAGAAACTCCTCGTCTAGGCCCACAAGAAATATTTACTAAAGTACAAGCGGCTAACCCTAAACTTAAGCCTACTGGAGTAACCGCATATTCTGACAAAGACTTAGCTAGCACCATTGCTTTAGGCCGTGAAGGAATATTATATGTAAATCCCTACACAGGCGATATTTTGGGCGAAGGTTCAAAGAAAACTCGTGCTTTTTTTCATGTGACAACAGATCTTCATCGCTGGCTTGCAACGCATGGAGAAAATCGCGCTATTGGTCAAGCTGTTACAGGATTTTGTAATGCAGCATTTTTATTTTTAGCTATAACAGGTATTTATATCTGGTGGCCTAAAAAGCTGACCCGTCAGCATTTACGCCCAATAACTACTTTTAGATCAAACTTAAAAGGTCGTGCGCGTGATTTTAATTGGCACAATGTTATAGGCTTTTGGTCTTTATCTATATTAGTTATTATTACTGCTACAGGAATGGTTTTTTCCTACCAATGGGCAAATAATCTTATTTACACAATTACAGGTACTGAGGCCCCTAAACGCCCACCTAGCCCACCAAACCAAGCTCAAAGTGGTCAAAATAGAGAAACAAAAATAGAAATTCCTGCTAACCTTAATCAACTTTGGGCGCAGGCAGAAAAAACTGCTCCTACCTGGAAGATGATTAGTCTTAGGCTTCCAACAAATCCCAATCAGCCTGTCTCTTTTTTTATTGATGAAGGAAAATCATTAAATCCTTTTTCTCGTTCCCAATTAACACTTAATCCAACTACAGCAGAAATAACTAAATGGGAACCTTATGAGCAACTTAACCGAGGTCGTCAACTTCGTTCATGGGTGCGTTCGTTACATACAGGTGAAGCAGCAGGACTACCAGGACAAATCATTGCCTTTATTGCATCTTTAGGCGCGTGTGTGCTTGTTTACACAGGTTTTGCTTTAGCCTGGCGACGTTTTAGCAATTGGAAAGCAACTCGTAGCAACAAAAAATCTGAATAATACGTAGAGTTGAAACCCTACGTTACATATCTGTCACCCCGCTGGGGCTTAAGATTAAAATAATAGAATATTTAGTTTACGCTGTATTTAACTAGTTTTTCTTTACTCATCTATAAGCAATTTTTCAAATTACTAGAAAAATTGCTTATTTCTTTTTTACAACCTTTATTTAATTTTATTTAATCTAAGTCGTTGTAAAGAAAAATAATACTGTGTTAGACTTTGGAAAATTGTCCCATTAATAGAAAAACTTATGTTAAATAAATTAAAACTCTTTAAAACCAACTCTTCAACAAACAACACTAATACTATCAATTTTGAAATGCTGCCAGCAGAGCGTAAAAGCCGTCCTGCTGTTGCAATGTGTATGGGCTGTACAAGTTGTTGTTGCTGTTGCTGTTGTGTTCATACAGCAGGAGGAATTATTGGGGCTGCGATTGCTACTAAAGCTGCGTCTAATTCTATTTCTAACCAAAAATTTATAGCCGGACAATATCCTAAATATAACTATAATCAACAAAACCAGGCAATAAATGATGTTCAAATTGCCAAAGAATCTGTTAAAAAAGTAACTATGGCCTATTGGGTAACTTTAGGCATTCTTAGTGCAATATCCTTTCCTATAACATTTCTTGTTGCTTCTAACATTGCACTAACAGCTATTGCTTATTTCGGCGTAGTGTTACCTATAATGCAAATAGCTACATTTTTTATCTCACTTTTAGCTTTGCTTGCTGTTCCTGATCGCAATATAGCATTTAAGGCATTGCTAAAAATTGCTGGTGGTAGTTTTATAGGTATAATTCTTGGCATAATGGTTATGATTACAGGTGCAATTGCAATAGGAGTTTTCTAAAAATAAATAAAAAATGTCTACAGAAAATCAAGAAAATCAAACAGAAATACCACCTAAAAAGTCAATCGCTATCAAATTACTGATAGCAGCAACAATAATTTCTACTATTTTGCTCTTTACTTTTGCCATTAGAGGTAGTTGGGCTAGTTCGACTCCAAAAATCCCTACTTCGGTTGAACAAGGCATTGTCACCCAGCTTTTTTTAACTCCTACGGGCCAAAAAGAAATCCATTGTTATGCTGTGCTAAATTATCCAGCTAAAGACGTTTGGCAAGTAGTGACAGACTATGAGCATTTTGCAGAAATTTTTGGCGGGAAATTTTGGTCAATTAAGATAAGTAAAGTAGAGAAAAAAGAAAATAATATTTTTCATATGGCTGGCGAAGTAACTTCTATTATTGGCACTTGGCCGATGGATGTTGATATAACCCACTCAGAAACCCCTGAAAAATATGTTGCATCTTGGGATAAACCAGGCGATGTAGTAAAAATTAATCGTGGTAGCTGGGCAATTACGCCTATTTCAGCAGATAAAACTTTGGTGGTCTATTCGCTAGAGTCCCAAATTTCACCTTTTCCACAGTTTGTTACAAATAATGTATTTTTAAGCCAGCTAAAACCTGTAATTAAAGCTGTAGAAAATAGACTAAAAACTACTAAATAAGCAATGAAAGATATTTTACAAAAATCTTTTAAGTTTGCTTTTCCTTTTACCATTATTAGCAAGCAAAACATTGTTAAATTAGTTGCAGGTGAAGATTATCGCTACACTTTAACAGGTGCAAATTTAGATTCCTGGCTTCCCTCTCTACTTGCAAAAATTGATGGCAACAAATTAACTAAAGAAATATTAGAAAACTTTGACGAACCCTTAAAAGAACAAGCCTTAGCTATTTTAGAAAGGCTTTATGGTGAGCGTGTTTTAATTGAAAATGTTGTATTAAAAATAGCTACAAAAGAAAATTACAAACTAGAAATTTTTGGTAGTGGAAAAGTCTTTGAGCTATTACAAAATTTAGCGGAAAAAGATTTTAATAAAGACAGTAAAAATATAATAAAAATTCTTTGCCAAGATCGTCTTGATTACCAGCAAATATTAACTTTTAACCAACAAAGATTGATGGAAAATTCTTTATTTTTATGGGTAAGTTATGGAGCAATGACAAGAGGTTTTGTTAGTCCAATATTTTTTCCTAATATTGGAGCTTGTCTAGCTTGTCTTATTAGCCAATTTAAGCAACTTTCTCCAACACCAGAAATTTATCAAGAATTAATAGAACAAGCTCCAAAATCTATTAAAGCTGTAAATTTTCCTGACTATGGCGTTAAGATGCTAGAACAATTGGTTTTATGGAAACTCTCGTTTCTACAAGAAACCGAATTACCCGCTAGCATTTATCGACTTCATGTTTTAGAAATAAGTTCTTTAGAAATATCTTCTCATCAAGTTTTTATAGCTCCTGATTGTCCAGGGTGCCGCCAAGGTGTTTAACCATGAAAAAGCTTGATTTATGGACAGAAAGCCGTTTTACAGGACTTTTTACTAGCTTTGGTGAAATTGCTCCAAGAGCTTATGACCCAGAAGTTTTTATGTGGGGTGCAACTCTTTCATCTTCTGGATTTAATAATAAAAGCTTAAATGTTGGTGGTGCTGCTTGGACAAAAGAAGCAGCAAGAATGGCTTGTATTGGAGAAGCTATTGAAAGATTTCAAGCTAGCCCCTTGCCCCAAGACCAATTTATTAAAGCAAGCATTAATTCTTGGTCTTTAGATGAAATGCTTGTAAAACCTGATGAATGGGTCTTATTTCACGATGAGCAATACAGCCAAAAAGATTTTCCTTTTACTAAATTTGATAACAACACAATTTGTAATTGGGTGTGTTTTCGTAGCTTTGCTAGTGGACTTCCCTATTGGATACCTGAAGAGCTTGCTTATCTTTTTCCTCGTTCAGAGTTAAGTTGCACAACAGATAATCACCAAAGCTTATGTGCTTCTATTTCAACAGGTCTTTCTGCTGGCCGCTTAGGTCATCCTGTGTTGCTACGCGGAGTTCAAGAAGTAATCGAGCGTGACGCTATCATTGGGGCTTGGTGGGAAAGTTACCCGCTAGAAGAATATCCAGCTAATTTTGTTTTTTCACTCCTTGACCAAGAAATTAAACGCAGGGTTATCAGACCTAACCTTACATATAAATTCTACCGAATTGATTCGCCTTATAGCTCAAATGTCACAATTGTAAGTGTTGAAGGTTTAGACCTAGAAGGTTACTGTTTTAGTGCAGGTGCAGCCTGTCGTGAGACTATAAAAGAGAGTTGGCTAAAGTCGATTTTAGAAGCTATTCAAGGCAGGGGCTTTGTTAGGTATTTGAAAGATGAAATCATTCAAGGTAAAGCTAAACCTATTATTCCAACAGACTTTTCCGAACACGCGGTTTACTATAGCATTTATCCAGAAAAGCTATCTTCAACCGTTTTACAAAGGGCAAAAAAAATAAATAATTTGCCAATATTTGATCAAGAAAATCTTAATATTTTGTCAGAAAAACTTGGAGTCAAGCACCCAATATTATTTCGCAATATGACACCAACAAATATTGATCAAACTGCCAACTGGCAAGTGTTAAAAGTAGCCGTTCCGGGGCTACAGCCCTTACACGGCAATCATAATTGGCCGCATCTTGGCGGCAAGTTATGGAAGTCAAGAAGCTTAGAAGATTGGTCAAAAATACTTCCTCATCCTTTTGCTTAAATGCTTGGTTAATTAAAATTTATGGACTCAAAAAGAAAATTTTTCTATCGATATGAACTTGACCAAACAAAACTTCCTGATTTTTTTCAAGGAATAATTCAGGTAGAACAAGAAGGTGCTATTCACTCTTCACGCACTTATCCGGGCTATCCTCAATGGAAGTTAGAAAAAGTAAAGCCAAAACTCTGGTCAAATTTAGAAAAAACTCTTTTGTCTCGTCGTTCTGCTAGAAAGTTTCAAACAGAAATGTTGTCTTGTAAAACACTTAGTCGACTACTTTTTTTTAGTCATGGCATTACGGGCCAAAATTCTCGCGGGCCAACTCCATCGTCAGGCGATTTACAATCTTTAGAGCTTTATTTAGCAATTTTTCAAACATCCTGGATTGATTCCGGGCTTTATCATTATGATCGTCAAGGACATTACCTTTCACAAATAGCTAAAGGGGCTAACTACAATAGATGGAAACAATTAATTCCTTCAATGGTACATTTTGAAGGCGGTTCGCTGCTTTGGATCTTGGTTGGTGATGGGGCAAGAATCACTAAAAAATATGGTGAGCGAGGCTACCGCTTTCTTTTACTAGAAGCAGGCCATTTAATGCAAAATCTTTGTTTACTTTCTACACAAGAAAATTTAGTTACGCTTCCGCTAGGAGGATTTTTTGAAGAAGCCGTAGCAAAAGAACTACATCTGCCTACAAGCGATGTAGTTCTTTATGTTGGTGTGTGTGGAAAAAATTAACAAGGTGGAAGTCCCATTGTAAGAGCAACAGCACTATATTCTGGGTGAGTGTCGCCTGATAAGGTTCGGATTATCAAAGGCGGTTCTTGCCAAGTTTGATTGCGAAAAGATTCTGGTAAATGATCAGAGCGCACCATTGCAAAAACAGAAAGTAGCGGCAAATCCCCTTCCTTAAATATAATTGGACGTTGACGAACAATTGTAAGACCTGCTTCTTTAGCTGCGTTGATAACACGTTTAGCTTGATGGTCTGGAAGAAATGGAAAAATACAAGCAAACATACCTCCCCAATCCAAATGCTCAGAAGCAACTTTACAATAATCAATGATGGAACCACGAAGTTCAAATCTACAAGCAATTTTTTGAGGATGCGCCCCATGAATACCAGCATCCATTGGAAAATAAGGAGGGCTACCTAAAATTAAATCAAATTTTTCATCTTTAGAAAGGATTGCAGGATCACGAAGATCCCCATGACGAATTTCATAACGATTTTCTAAACCATTAAATTTAACTGATTTATGTGCTAACTGGACGCTAATTTCTTGTGCTTCAATAGCAACTACTCTAACCCCTTGAAGCTTCCAAGCTACACTCATACCCACGCTACCTGTACCACTACCAAGATCCAAGACATTTCTAGCACTAGGACACCATGCCGTTCCATACCATGCCGTAAGCAAATCATCTGTAGAATATCTATGACCTTTACTTAGCTGAAAGATTCTATAATGCCCACAAAGAGCATCCAAAGTTTCATCTGAATTTGGTTGGAGATCAGGATTATCCAAAGGAGAAACCCAAGGGCCGGGTTTAGCCCAATTTTTAAAGAAATGGCTTTCATTCCATACAAAAGTCATACAATCTATTTCCTAATTATTCACTTTTATAAACTTTCCTAGGGTTTGGTACTAGGTCTTTAAGGTTTTCCGCCTTTTCAGATCTTGCTTGGAGATGACTATCTAGACTAATTCTTTCATCAAAAACAAAGCACTCCCCTTCATAGTGTGCTTCTCCGCACTCTTCAAAGTATTTTAAGATACCACCATCTAATTGATAAACATCTTTAAACCCTGATTTCATAGCAATTACAGAGGCTTTTTCACATCTAATTCCACCTGTACAAAACATTACCATAGGCTTTAGTTTAGACTCTTCAGGCAGTAACTTTAGTTTTTCTGAAAACTCACGGAAATGTTTCAAATTCAACTGTTTAGCTTTTTTGAATGTTCCAAACTCAATTTCAAATTCATTTCTAGTATCTAAAAATTCAAACTCCCGATTTTCATCTAACCATAGCTTTAATTCACTAGGGCTTATATGAGTGCCTGTTAATACTGCGGGTTTTATATCATTATCACCTGCTGGGATAATTTCTTTTTTTAATTTGACCAAATATCTTTTATATGGAACTAAGTTTGAGTAGCTTTCCTTATAATTTAGGTTTGAACCAAAAGGATATTTTTTGATTGATTGTTGGAAAGTTCTGATATTTTCCTCAAATCCTGCAAGACTTCCATTTATCCCTTCGCTACTAAGCAGAATAGTCCCTTTAAGGTTTAATTCTTGACCTAATTCTCGTAAAGAATTACGTAGATCTACAAGATCTGATAGTTCTACAAAACGATAAAAAGCAATATTAAGTATTTTTTGATTTATCTCACTCACTTTTAAATATGCCTTACTACTTGGTTTAAGTTTCATTTTTTATGAAAAAACGTATCATAGCACAAATTTTTAATAGCTGAAAAATGGTTAAGAGCCTAAGTTTTGCTCAATAAAATGGTTTAGCTCGTCAATATCAGCCAAAATTTTACTAAATTTTTTACCAAATTCTGTTAACTGGTATTCAAATTTAACGCCTACCTTGACTCTATATGCTATTAAGAATACTATAGGCAAAATTCTTTCTTTTATTTTATTCAAATTAATTAAATAACAAATATGGAAGAATCCTTACCCCCAGAAAATGATTTATTAAACATAAAAACTGCTAGCGAATGGGCAAGTAACTATATAAAAAAACAAGTAACAACATCAAATATATCCTACTTAATTCAGTATGGACTCATTACTAAATTTAGTGAAAATAGCACAATCAAAGTATCTAAAGCAGAACTAACTAACTACTATGATAACTTTACTACAGAAAGAGAAGTTAACTGGAAAGAACAGTTAGGTAATGATCTAAATTGGGCTTTATCATTTGATAAGTATAAAGAATCTGAAACAACTAAACATGTTCATCGATTGCACCCTTACAAAGGAAAATTTATCCCACAACTAGTAGAGTATTTTTTGGATAGCCACACAGACAGTTTTAAGCAAAACATTTATTTTAAGCCTGGCGATATTATTTTAGATCCATTTGCAGGTAGCGGTACAACTTTAGTTCAAGCGTGTGAACTAGGAATGCATTCTATTGGGGTTGATGTGTCTGACTTTAATGCACAAATAGCAACCGCTAAATTAACCAAGTATGATTTAGTTGATATACATAACGAGATTAAAAAAATCACTGATAAACTAAAGATATTCTTACAAAATTCACCTGTAGTAGAGTTTGAACAAAAACTTTTAGCAGAATTATTTGAGTTTAATAGTAAATTTTTTCCTACTCCAGATTATCGCTATAAGCTAAAACGCAAAGAAATCGATGAAAAAAGTTATGGAATAGAAAAAGAAAAAGAGTTCTTATCTATTTACTATAAATTGTTAGATGAGCATAAAATCCAACTTCACCAAAATAAAGCTGATACATTTTTGGACAAGTGGTATTCAAAACATATTAGAGATGAAATAGAAGTTGTTTTATCTGAAATTAATAAAATAAAAAATTCTTCTACCTACAATATAATTCGCATTATTTTAAGTCGCACTATTCGCAGTTGTAGAGCAACAACACATTCTGATTTAGCAACTTTAATTGAACCAGTTACAACAACTTATTACTGCACCAAACATGGCAAAATCTGTAAACCTCTTTTTTCTATAATAAAATGGTGGGAAAGCTATAGTAAAGATACTATTAAAAGATTAGTAGAATTTGATAAATTAAGAACTAAAACCTGGCAAGTTTGTCTTTCTGGAGACAGTAGAACAATTGACATAGCGGCAGAACTTAACAAATTTCAAAAGAATTTGCCAACTCAGTTTGTAATCAAAAAATCAAAGGTATTTTTTCTAGCCCGCCATATGTTGGTTTAATAGATTATCATCAACAACACGCTTATGCTTATGATCTATTTGAAATAGAACGTAGAGATAAACTAGAAATAGGCTCTTTACAACAAGGTCAAAGCCAAGAAGCAAAACAAAATTATACCCAAGCAATAGCTGATGTATTAAACAATTGTAAAAGATTTTTAGCTAATAATTATGATGTATTTTTAGTAGCAAATGACAAATATAACTTATACCCAACAATTGCAGAAATTGCTGGTATGCAAATTGTTAATCAACATAAACGCCCTGTATTAAACCGTACAGAAAGAGATAAAGCTGCTTATTCAGAAACAATTTTTCATTTTAAGGCTATATAACGATGCCAATTTCCAATGATAAAATTGAAAAAATTTCTTATTAAGTAATTTAAAAATTAGGGAACTCTTTAGAGAATTTAATTAGGGAATCAATAAGGATTTTTCAATTTATTAATTCCCTAAAAACTAACAAAAACCATCTACAAGTTTAAGAAACTCTACGTTTACGGCCTGCCCAGTAAGGTTCTCTAAGTTCTCGTTTCAACACCTTTCCGCTAGGGTTACGCGGCAGCATTGCAATAAAATCAACTGAAGTTGGACATTCAAATTTACCTAGGCGACTTTGGCAAAATTCCATTATCTCTTCAGCAGTTGCAGTTTTATCTTTACGAAGCACTACAATAGCTTTAACGGTTTCTCCCCATTTTTCACTTGGAACGCCTATTACAGCAGCATCAGCAACAGATGGATGTTGATAAAGAATATCTTCAATTGCTCGTGGATAAATATTTTCTCCTCCTGATATGATCATATCTTTGACTCTATCTTGGACATATAAAAAGCCGTCTTCATCCAGATAGCCCGCGTCGCCTGTGTGCATCCATCCACCGCGCAAAGCCTCAGCCGTTGCTTCTGTCTTGTTCCAATAGCCTTTCATTAATTGCGGGCCTCGTGCAATAATTTCTCCTGTAACTCCAGTAGCTACATCATTATCATCTTCATCAACAATACGAATTTCTGTTCCTGGTAAAGCTCGTCCAGCAGAAAGTAAAAGGCCTGGTTTATCGCTTAAAGCCCTTTTATGAGGTTCAGCTAGCAAAGATGTTATAGCAACTGTGGTTTCTGTCATCCCATAAACTTGTACAAAATCACACTTAAACACTTCTATTGCTGTTTTTAATGTGTTTTCAGCTATTGGAGATGCTCCGTAAGCTACATAACGTAAGCTATCAAATTTTTTTGGATCATTGCAGGAACTAAAGTAGCGTGAATGATTTTTCTTCGCTAATTGCACGCACAACTTCCACAGGGTTAAAGTCCTCTTGTAGATAGATGGTCCCGCCCGTGTGAGTACGAACTAAACGTCCAACCACCGCAGCAGCATGATAAAGCGGGGCAACAATTAAAAATCTCTCGCCTCTTCCACGCTCTAAAAAAGCAGCTATTTGCATTAAATTAGATGTAACTGCATGATTTGATAAAACCGCGCCTTTTGGATGTCCTGTTGTTCCGCTAGTGTACATTTGATAAACATCACAACTATCATCAATAGCCATTTTTGGTGGGGTTATAGGCTGTCGTGCTACCCAATTATGATAATTTAACCAACCTTCTTTTTCTTCAGCATCAATTGAAACATATTGAGTAACAGTTGTTAGCTCAGACTTGATTGCAGCTATTGAATCTACATAAGCAGCAGAAGTTATTAACAATTTTGCTCCAGAATCATTAATTATATAAACCCATTCTGGAGGAGAAAGACGAAAATTAAGAGGGACAGGAACCACACCTGCTTTAGCCGCAGCATAATAAAGTATTAAATATTCAATACTATTTTTTGATAGCATTGCAATTCGGTCGCCTACTTGCAAGCCCGCTTCAATAAAGGCATTAGCTAATTGATTTACCGCCTTGTAAGCTTCTGCATAGGTTAATTTGCGCTCACCTTGAATTACATATTCTACATTTCCAAATTCACGAGCATGGTAGTCAAAAAAGTCAAAAAGTCGCATTAACATTTCCTCCTAGGCAGTTTAACTTTGATAGATTTTTAGCCATCAAAAAGATATTATGGAAGTTTCTTGAGTTTGTGAGAGTGATACATTGTAGTAGATTTAAGCATAATATTGCTACACGAAAATTGACTAAGAAGAAATTTTTGGAGAATAGTTTATGCAACTTCATCATTTAATCTATGGCACGGGCTACCCTTTAATTATTTTGCATGGACTTTTTGGCTCTTTAGACAATTGGCACACTTTAAGTAAAAGTTTTGGAGAACATTATAAAGTTTTTTCGCTTGATCAGCGCAATCATGGCCGATCTCCTCATAGCGATGAGTTTAATTATTCAGTTATGGCTCACGATTTAGCAGTCTTTTTAGAGCAAAGAAATCTGCCAGAAGTCTATTTACTTGGTCATTCAATGGGCGGTAAAGTTGCTATGGAATTTGCATTTCGCTCACCTGAAAAGGTAGCTAAATTGATTGTTGCTGATATTGCACCAAAAGATTATCCACCTAGTCATCAAACTTTGCTTGAAACATTGCTATCTATAGACTTAACACAATTTACTAGTCGCAAAGATATAGACGCAAGTTTAACTACAAAAATACCTGATTTTGGTGTTCGGCAATTTATTCTTAAAAATATTTACTTAAATGATTCTGGGATATTTACTTGGAAGATGAATTTATCAGGAATTTATAAAAATTATGCTGTGTTAAGCCAAAATATAACTAGAGAAAAGACTTTTTCCCGACCAACTTTATTTATTCGTGGAGAAAAATCCCCTTATATTCAAGAATCCGATTATCCGTTAATTAATTCGCTATTTACTCAAGCTAAAATAGTAACTATGCCAAATGTTGGTCATTGGGTTCATTCGGAAGCACCAAAAGAGTTTTACAGGATTGTTATGGAATTTTTACAAGATTAGCAAGATTAATGAGGTTAAAACTGAGAATGCACACAAGATGTGTGCGCTCCCAGTTTAATTTCTAGCGGGAATATAAATTGCCTTTCACAGAGTGATAGACCACATCTATAATTACAACGCAAGCTAAAACAAGTGTATCATTTTCATTTTCATTAACTTCTATGCCGTAAGTGTCTGTAAGAGCCATTCGAGCTTTAGAAACTCTAGCAACCTCCTTATCATCACGGCTAAAAGTATATTCAAAAGAAACTATATTTCCTTCTATTTTTATAGTTGTATCATTATCTATTTCTACCCTAAACCCCTTTTGTATAAGACCGTCAAGCTCTTCTACTTTTGCATAAACAACATCATTACGCATTATTTCATAGCTTTTTCCGGCTTTTTTTTCTTCTATAACAAAAATTTCTTTTCCTGTCATATCTGCAAAAGAAAAGCTATTACGAGCAACTCCTTTGTCAGATTTAACAAAAAATTTGTCTTTACCAGAATCATCTCTAATGTAAAAATCATCTAGTAAACCAAACCACTTTTGTTTCATTGTATAGCGCATAGTAATCTCCTAAAAAGTTTTTCTGCTTCCAGCAATGAAAGTTTTTATATATTACAGATTTAGAAGCTACTTAAAAAGGTCTTTAAGAAAGTTTAAGTTAATTTGATTTTTTAGAAGATAAGTTTGATTAGTTTTAGTTATTTTTGGCGCAGTTCTTCGCGTACAGACATAAGCAAGTGACCTAAACGATTTTTTCCCGTCCCATCTCCACCATCACCCCAATAGCTATCATTAGTTGTATGCTCGATCAAAATTGCATCATTTGTGTTTAACAAAATTTTTGTTAATTCTGGATGTTGGGTAAATTTTGCTACTAGGGCTTTTCGCATAATGCTTTCTTTGACTGATTCCCAATCAGAGCGGATTTTGACTTTACGACTACGACCTAGACGAGCAGCAATTGTTGGAGATTTTTCTTGGCGAATTTTTTCTTGATAATCGCTATCATAAAATTTTTGTGCTTGAAAATAATGTTCTGTTGTCGGCCAAGTTTTCCCATCTAGCTTAATTTGATAAGCAGCAAAGTTTGAAAAACAACCATAAGCATCTTTTGTGCTATAAAATTTAATTTCTTCACTCATAAAAATATTACCTAATTGCTAAACTTGAAAGGCGATAAATGCCAGTGCCTAATTTTACGCTATAGCCTTCTGTAACTAAACTTTGATTGCCTATTCCAGCATCAACTCTTGAAAGTCCTGTAATTTTAGCTAAATCACCGCAAGCCGTTTCTCCAACAGCACTTAAATAAGCTCTAGCTATTTCTTTAAGTGCTGTTTGTTTTGTAATTGGTACAACAGGTTCTAATAATTCTTTTTCAAAACGCCCTTCAACCAAGCCCCAAATATAAGTAAATTTTGGCTGATAGACTACATTTGTTGCAATAACCTTAAAACAGCCTTGTAACTCGTCTATTGCTTTAGAAAATTGTGTACGGTTGCTAATTTGTGCAGCTTTTCTTAAATCGCTACTAGCCATTTCCCATTCTTCACGCAAAACCGCCAAAATTGCTAAAGCTTCAGCCGATAGTTTTTCTTTTTCCTCTGGTTCAGGAATTGAAAATATTTTGTAAAACGAAGCTAATAAATTAGGTGCAATAAAAGCTGCTCGTTTGTTGGATAGCTTGCCGTAATAGACTTTTCCTCGCCTAAGTATTTCATCTTTTAATACCCAAGCATGAGATGATTCTGGATCTTTTTGTACATTTTTTGGCATCCTTGCGTCACGCCGTCCACAAACAGCGATGTAGAGGGATGGACAAGCCCAACGCATATCTGTAAGCGTGTAAGCAAAACCTACGGATTTAACAAAATTTTCTGCATCAACTACATTTTCAACTGCTAAATCCCCTTCTCTACACCAAGTTTTGTCACGATGGTTTTCTATTATTTCATCAATCATAAGAGTTATATTTGCAGACAAGATGTCTGCGCTCCCAGAATTTAAGGAATATCTAAAACAATTTCTATTTTTCCAAATGAAGTTTTATAAGTTGAAGCTACCATTAGCCCTTGTTTGTTAATTAAAATTTCTCCGCTAAGTGTTTGCTGTGGTGTTTTTAAGGCTACTTCATAGCGACGAGCAAAAATAGTTTTGCCTGATAAAATTATTTCACCTTCAGAAGCATAAGTAATTGTGTAATCACTACTTAATAGTTGCCAACTAGGAAGTCCAAAGCCAAAACTAAGTAGCGGAAAAGTCTTACTTTCTCCAACCTTTAAGTTAATTTTATTAAAGTTAATAAAATTAATTGCATAAGAAGGACAAGAAATTATTGTGTTAGCATCAAAATTAACTGCTGTTGGGCTAAATTTTTTCTCTTTTTCTTCTACAGATATTTTAATTGCACCAGCATTTAGCAAATATGTAGCAGTAAGCGGTTGTTCTGTTTGAGAGTCAAATTTAGCAGACTGAAAATTAAAGCTTTTATCTGCCGTGTAAGTGATTAATGAAGGTGAAAAGCCTCCGCCAGTTGGCTTGTTGTGGGATTTTACTATATAACCTGTTTCTGTTTGACTAATAACAAAATCCTCTATGCTAGCTTCTTCTCCAGAAAGATAGGTTTTATATTGGCCTTGGAAAATAACTTTACCAGCTAAATTGCTTGTTAGGTCAATTTTTTTAGGTGCTGTTGCTGCAATTTTGGCTTTAACTTTAGTTAGCATCTCATCAAGTTTTGCCCTATCAAAATATTCACCTGCTAAAAATACTCCAAAAATTTCACTTGTATTTTTAATGTCTTCCAAAGGATTTTTTCTTAGCAGTACCATAGAAGCGAGTTTATTTTCTGCAATAGTCCCTAACTGATCATTAACATTACAAAGTTTTGCAGTATTAATTGTTGCAGCGCGTAAAATATCTGCATTAGGAATTTTTGCTTGTTGAAATAGTCGCATTTCTTCGTGAAGTGAAAAGCCTGCTACAAGGTATGGATTACTAAGATCTGTGCCACAAACTAAAGGAACTCCTGCTTTGTGAAGTTCCCCAAGCAGTGAAAGCATATTTTGAAAGGTTTGCTGATTTTTCTTAAAAGTTTCTTCTGTCCAAGTACGGAAACGAAAATCTTTTTCTGGCTTCCAAAATTCAAGAAAATAATTTGGGACATACTCAAGTAATGGGTCTGTTTTAAGTGCAGGATCTTTTAATCGTCCAATTCGCTCATTAACAACCAAAGTAGGACATTGCACCATATTTGATGCTGCAAGTTTACTTAAAAGTACTGACAAGGTTTCGGGCTTGATTTGTGGATAAAATTGCCATCCAACATAAGCATCTTTGTTAACTTTTTCTGTTGAGTTAGCTTCTAAAATCTCAATAAATTTATTGTTAAACCCTGTCAAATGCTCATTTGAAGCCATTTTAGCAGCCATAGCTTCATCCAAAGTAACTTGACGGGGAATATGACCAACAATCTTTATTCCTAGTTTTTGTGCTTCATCTGCAATAGCTTGAAAAACTTCTTTTTTTAATAAACTGTAAACTTTAATTTGGTTAACGCCTTTATCAAAAAGCTTTTTGACGGCTGTGCGACCTTCTTCGGGACTGTCACAAGGCTCTGAAAAAGGCCAAATGGCAGGTTTACCATCTACTATTGCACCTGTAACAGCCATTTCCGGCCCTAATATTTCATGTTTATTTATTTTGTCTCGTAGCTCAATTATTTGGTCAGTAAATCCGCCTGTATCACGAACAAATGTCACACCATTAGCAATAAACAGCGGGCCAAAAGTATCTGGGTCAGAGTAATGAACATGTGCATCAAAGAGACCTGGTATTAGAAATAAATCTTTTCCATCAATGATTTTTATTGTTTTAGGCAAAGAATTTGTGCTAGAGATTTGGATTTTAGCTATTTTATTATCTTTAATAATTACAGTTTTATTTTTCTCTAACACACCTTTTTCTACATCAACTATTGAAACATTTACTATTGCTATTTGTTTTTCTTTATTATTAAAAATATTATTTGCAAAAATTATAGGTAAGTAGCTGAAAAATACAGAAAATATTAAAACAACATTGATTATAAATTTTCTCATTATTAAAAGTTTTAGCCTCTCAAATTTCGCTTTTTAGCAATTTAGTTTTTCTCAGAATCTTTAGCCGTTTTTTTATTGTTTGATTCAGGAGCTTTACCTGTTCGTAGCTGCTCAATTTCTTCAGTAGAAAAATCTCCTTCCTTTTCACTAAAACCTAAAAGAGTTAACTGAGTAACAACTTTTTCATAAGTAGCTAAAGCTTCTTTATTGCGATTTTGTTGTTGATATATTGCTCCTACCTGCGCTAAAGCACTAGGAGAAAAACCCCCTCGTTTGTTAATAACTTGGCTTAAAATTTCTAGTGATTTAGCTTCCATTTCTTCTTCATTATAAAGTTCGGCTAGTTCATTGTAAATTATTGGATCTATTAGACCTAAATCTATTGTAAACTTCCGGTAGGTTGCTGGAGAATCCATTAATATTAAGTATATTTCTTCGGTAAAATTTTCTAATAATGATTTAACATCTAATTTACTTTTTTTCTTTGCATCCGCTTTTGCTTTGTCATTAGCAACGTCAATGCGAAATTGTCTTATATTTTCTTTATAGCTTTTATCTAGCTTCATTAACCCAACAACTTTTTCTAGGTTTAATAAAGCAACAGAATATTTTTCTACTTTTATAGAGGCTAAAGCTAGTTCAAGTCTAGCGGGAATATGTTCTATTGTACTTGCCCCAATAACACGAAAAAATGTGTCAAAAGCATCATCCCAAAGAGCGCGTTCTTTAAATAACAGCCCTAATAAATAATTAGCATTAACATTTGTTGGGTCTTGTTCTAAAGCCTTGTAAAGCTCTATGTTTGCCCGGCCATGTTGATCTTGTAAATAGTAAATCAATGCACGTTCATAATACCAATCTGATGTTTTAGCTACAGGTATTCTCTCAGTTGGTTTTACGGCTTCGCTATCAACACCAATAGGTTTTGGTACAGCTTTGGTAGCAACTTGCGCTGCTACCAGATTGGCATTCCCAAAACCTATTATTAAAAACAATATGATAACTAACAACTTTACCTTGGATTTACTACTCATTAAAACTTAACTCCTAAAAATCAATTTCTAACACTATAGGGTTTATTTAAGTATTTTTTAGCTTGGTCGTGAGAGTCAAAAACATTTTCGCGCTTTAATACTGCTTGGTATTCTGAAAGTGCTTCACTACGTTTTGACATTAAATCTAGCACTTGACCAGCACGCAAGTAAGCTCTAGTAATAAGCTCTTTACTAGCAACATTAGTTGTTTTAACCATTTGTAAATGTTCTAAAGCCTCGCTGTTATGACCTTGGTTAGTTAAAGCTTCAGCATACTGATAATGAACAAGGTCTGCAATTTTTTGTGCATTTTTATTTTTTAATAGTTCTTCAAACAACTGAAAACTTTCTTTAGCACGATTAAGTTTCACAAGTGTAACAGCTTTTTCCACCTTAAATAAGTAATTTTTGGGATATTTATCTGCTAATGTATCCAAAAGATTTAACATTTCAGAATATTTTTTCTCTCTTGCATACAAAGCAACTAACAAAACTTTAGCATCGTCTGCCGCATAAATTCCACGTTTAGAAACTAAGTTAAGTTCACCTAAACCACGTTCACGAGAACCACGAAAACCAAATATTGTGCCTATAACTTTTGCTGTTAAAGGTAGACTACCTACTACATAGTCATACATTCCAATAGTTAAATAAGCATCAAAATAATTTGGGCTAACTTCTACTAGCTTTCGATGTATATCAACGGATTTTGACCCGTTACGTAGAGCAGAAAAAAAAGAACGTGTAACAGTTGCCTCATAACTAGCAAGTAGTCCATGTGCAGCACCTTTATAATAAAGTGCTTCTGTATCTTTAGGATTATTTTTAAGTTGTGCTTCTGTTTTTTGTAGTGCTACTTGAACTAAGCGACGAAATTCTTTATCTACTTTTTCATCTACTTTTTCTTCGGTTTCAGCATAAAATGAGTCACTACTATAAAGATTAGCTTGAAGTCTGCGACTAGAATTTAGTAACTCTAGCCAATAATTGGTTGCAAGATAAAAATGTCCTGCTGGATTTTCTGGCGATAGTTCTGTCATTTGAGTAAATTTTGCTCTTGCTGTTGAATAGTCCATATTATAGAGCGCGTCAAAACCAGTTAATCTAATTTTGTTGTATTCTGAAACCTCACTAATAGCGGTTCGGTTCGGTAAATTTGCAGAATTTGTATTTGTTAAGTTTTGTGCTGCTGTGTTAAAAGCAAAAGTAAGCACTAAAATACACACCATAAGAAAACGCATAATTAGCTCCTTGGCCGTAAATTATTTATTTATAAGTAAGTTAATTTATATTTTAATTTGTCGGTCTTGCCTTAAAACTCCAGGCGGCACAACCATTGTGAGTGCATCAGGGATAACTTCAAAAGTCATTGGTAGATTACCTATAACTTCACCATCAGCTTGAACAGGTAGAGAAACAACAGAACTAGCATCAACCCTACGAGTTTTTGGGTAAGTAACCCCTTTGCGATCTAACTGACTTTTATTTAAGCAGGAAGCTAAATAGCTGATATATTGTAGTTTGCTAGTACCTGAAAAAATACAAACATCCAACATATCATCATCAAACCGAGCGTGTGGAGTGAGCGAAAGCGTACCACCATAACCAAAAGATTTACCAACAATAACAAATGTCCCTTGATAAGTTTTACCATCAATAAACAAATTTATTGGTGTAGGGTTCCATTTAA
This sequence comes from Blastocatellia bacterium, assembly GCA_016713405.1. Lineage (NCBI taxonomy): Bacteria > Pseudomonadati > Acidobacteriota > Blastocatellia > Blastocatellia bacterium. The sequence continues at coordinate 186,754 of JADJPF010000020.1, read as the reverse complement.
CTAAATGAGCAAAACCCGCTAACCAAAAGGCTCCTTTACCAATTTGCTTTTTTAGCTCTGAATCTACAGCTTCAATAATTTCTGCATCTAAGCCAATTCCAGCAGTAAAAAAGTAGTAACGAGAGCCTGCTTTTGCTACGTGGATACGATAGCGGCTATCATTGCGGCCAATTAAATCTACTATATCTTTTGGGTTGCGTGGCAACTGAAGATCTAGCGCAACAACATTAGCTGTTCCACCGGGCCAAACAGCCAAAGGAACTTGAGAACCAACCATTGTTTGCAAAACTTCGTTAAGCGTTCCATCTCCACCATTAGCAACAACTAAATCAACCTGTCTATCAACAGCCTCTTTAGCAAGTTCTGTAGCATGAAAGGCTCGTTCTGTACGTCGTGCTTCTACGGAAAAACCTTTTTGCTCCATCATAGCAATAAAATTTTTTATTGCTAATTCGCGCTCTTGTTGACGACCCGACTTAGGGTTATAGATTAAAAAAAGCCAATTTATTCATAGTTTTCTGCTTAAATTTATGAGCAAAGAATGTTTGCTCGTGGTGAAGAACGTATTTTCTAAGTAAGCTTGCAACATTTTTCCAAAGATTAAAAAAAGTTTTTCCAGATGCTAATTATTTTAGAGCATCTGGATTAATTCCCATCTCTTTAAGTTTTGCGTTAAGAATTTCTAGCTGCTTTGCTAAAGCTTCTTTTTCTCGATCTTTTTGTACTAGTTCCTGATCCTTCTGCATTAGTACTTGATCCTTCTGTACTAGTTCTTGATCCTTCTGTATTAGTACTTGATCCTTCTGCATTAGTTCTTGATCCTTCTGCATTAATTCTTGCTGTTTTTTTGCTAGTTCTTTTTCGTGCAATTCTTCTGGTATTAGGATTAAATTGCCTTGTTTATCAAACCAGCGTAGCCAAAAACAAGTGGCCCTCTCATATTTCCCATACCAAAGACCCAAACTAAGCTCAATATCAGGAATAAAATAACGGCCCTGGCTATCAGGTAGAAAAGGGATGTATTTGCCATCTTCTAGCCTAAAAGCACGTATCTGATTAGTTACATGACTGTAAGTTACATAATAGGGAATCTCTAAGATTTGCTCGTAGACTTCCCATTTTGTAGGAGGTTCATTACTACCTCTTACACTTCTTCCTAAATCATCTTTTTCTGTGCTAGGTGAAAGTATCTCTACAACAATTATTGGTACAACTTCTTCTTGCCAAATCACATAGCTATGTTTTAGGTCTTCTTTAGCATAAAACTGAGATTCTCCAACTACTCCAAACCAATCAGGGCGTTTATACCAATTTGTATGATTTTCATCAAAATAAAGATTCATATCTATTGCAGAATAGATTTCCTCTTTAGGATAATTTGCGGGTTGAAATGTTTGTTTAAGAAGTTGACATTGAACAAAATGAAACTCATCAGGCATTCCACTATCTCCTATTTCTTCACTAGGTAAATCATACATTGTTGGTAAAGATTCTTTTGGTAAATGAGAATATTTTGTTTTAGCTAAAAATTTATTATTGTCGGTAAATATAGACTTACTCATAACTTACAACCTTAAACCTAATTTTACTTATGAATTAAACTAATAGGTGTAACTATCTGATTAAACTCTGTTGAGCGACTAAGATAAATTACTGTTGGTGAAGCAGCCTTTTTTTCTAGTGCGGTTAGAGCTTTAATAGAGCGTTTTTCCCCTTCGCTTTGTGCTTGTCCTTGATCTCTAGCATTTTTACTTACTTTGACATTTTGATTAGCTTTTGAACTAATATCTTGCCAAAGCTTTTCGTTGGGTTGCCAAGGACAAAGCTTTTGCTCGCAATAGCGAACTAGTTGTTCACCACTAGGAACTTCTGTTAAAGGTGTTTTGGATAAAACTACATAGAGTTTTTCTGTAGCACTTTTTTCATCAAAAACAAACCATCGCAAACTATCATCTGGGTCATCACTAGCAGGAACTTCATAAGGCACATGTGCTTGGACTAAGTTATCTCCTCGTTTTAGACGAGCGTCAGGAAAAATCATTGTTGGATTATTATCATTTTCTGTATGAAAAACATATAAATACCCATCAATATTAGGTTCAAATACTAGACGAATAGCATCACCTTCCTTAAATTCTTGAGCAGGACTAACCCTAGTAGGATTTTCATTTTTGCCTTTTAAGTAAAGTGTATAGCCCAAGCCTACATTGCTATTACTGCTAGTTTTTGGCTTAGTAGTTTTTGTTATTGATTTAGTTGATTTAACAGTGCTTGTTACAGCAGGACGAGTGCTTAAAAAGCTACCCCTAGTGCCAACTTCATCATCTTCTTGGATTTGAGCATTAACAAGTAAAGTGGATAAAACAAAAAACACTAATAAAAATACTTGTCTTTTCATAAATTGTTATTCCTGTATTCCCTAAGTGATTCTACCCAAGATTTAAGTAACGAGTTTCTAATATATTTATATGATGTGCCACATGTCCAGCTATAACATAGGCTAAGGCACGAACAGAAATTTCATTATCGTTAGCTTTGCCGCTTCTATGCCAAGCGTCCTTCTCTAGTGGATGAAATAAATCTATTGTAGCTTGTCGTATATGTTCAAATTCCGTTCTTAATTCTTGCCAAGAACGAGCATCAAAATTTCCTGTAGGGATATAATCATCCTGTTCAAAGCCGCTTAAAGGTGTAAGGTCGTTACGAGCAAAGCGTAAGGCTCGATAAGACATAACTCTTTCACAATCATTTATGTGACCAATTAATTGTTTTACTGTCCATTTTCCTTCCTCATAAGGCACATTAGAATTTCTTTCTATAGCAATATCTAAAGTTGCTAAAACACTGCTAAGTTGTTTTTCTAGCACAGTTACAATATCATCATCATTAATACGGTCAATATATAGTGAATAATATGGAGCATGTTCATTAGCAGACGGACGACCTACAACAAAGTTAGACATAAATTTTTTCTCCTCAAGTTTATAAATTATTAGTTTAGGGCAAGGATTAATTTAGTAGTTTCTATTGTTCTCAATTTACCAAATAAATTCAACTAAGGTCAAAGCAAAACCTATAGTAATAACAAAATAACGGACATAACTTGGCTGAATTTTTCTTGCTATTTGTGGAGCTAGATATCCGCCAACAATTGCCCCAAAAGTTACAATTAGAGCAGGTAAAAACAAAATACTTCCAGCAGAAAGAAAAAACACTGAAGCAACTATATTAATTATAGTAGCTAGAAATGTTTTTATAGCGTTAAGTTGATTAATATCCCCTGAAACACAGATGCCTAGAAGGGCTAACATCATAATTCCCATTCCAGCACCAAAATAACCTCCATAAATAGCAACTAAAAGTTGGACAAGAAATGCTAGTTTTAAGTTGTTGTTATCTGTTTTTAGGTATTTTTTTAGTTTAGTTTGAAAACAAAGTAGTAAAGTAGCAAATAGAATTAATAAAGGGATTGCTGCATCAAAAAGCTTTTGAGGAGTATTTAGTAGTAGCCATGCTCCAAAAAGTGCGCCTAGAATTGAAGGGACAACTAAAAAACCAATTAAACGCCAAAGCCCCTTTGCATCTTGTCTATAACTCCAAACACTTGCTAAAGAACCGGGCCAAAGTGCTACAGCATTGGTAGCATTAGCTGCAATAGATGGGATGCCTAAGAAAAGCATACTAGGGAAAGAAATTAAGGATCCTCCCCCGCAACAGCATTTATTGCTCCAGCCATTAGACCTGCGATAGAAAGCAGTGCATAAGACCAGTAACTATCTGTAATCACAATAAATTAGCTTTTTAACCATAACTATTGATCACAGCACTTTCAGATCTAGCAACTGTGTCTAAAAATGCGTCTACAACCATATCTGGTTCAGAGTAGATTTTAATAAAGTCAGAACTACGTAAGAATTGAAGTATATCGCTTACTTTTGCCTTTGGATATTGAGATAGCGCGCTTACCAAGCCTTGTTGGTATTCAGTACGCATATCAACAAAATCAACGCTGCTTAAGAGTTGGCGATATTTAGCATCTAAAAATCTATCGCCTTCGTGGGAATTTAATTCTTCAATGATAGCGTTTAGTGTACCACCATTTAGATCCTTAAATTTTTGATCATTTAAGATGCTATCAGGATTGTTATTAGCTAAAACGGAAAGGTCTGCGACAAAGGAAAGCTCAAAGCTTTTTTGTTCTTCCGTATAATTAGGATCTGAGAGGAAGGTTTGGAAACATTTACCCCTCATAAAATCTAGCATAAAGTTTAGGTTAGCTTCTGCATTCCAAATTAATGTATCAACAAAAGCACTTTGAAGACCTAAACTTAAGGATCGGAATAGCTCATCATTAATTAAAGTGCGTATTTGTTCTACTAACATTTGGTCATCAGGGTTAGCATTAACAATAGACATTATATGCTCTTGAAGAGCAGGAGCAAGTAAACGAAAACTACGTTCGGCTTCAAGCCCTTCTGGTGCTGGGCCGGATTGAAAGTCTTGTGCTTGGGTAGGTTGATTTTGTGACTTAAACGGGCTAAGGGCCTGTTTTAACCTATCGGCAAGACTACCTTGAAGGTGTGTACTACCTACACTAAAACGAGAGCGTGTAAATTGTAACATCATTCGCTCATCTAGCTCTGGATCTGGTGCTTCAGCCGGTGGTAGTTGGCTAGCAAACTCATGAGCTAAGACTTGAGCTTTAATTTTAATCTCTTTTTTAGTGTCTAATTTCTTTTTTGGTGGTTGTATATTGTTTTGCGGCGGCCTGTAACGCTGCATATTCGTTCCCCCAGCTTTGACATTCTTTTTGAATATTAGGCTAATATTTGACTAGAAGCAATTTAATATTTTTCCTAAACAGTCAAATTAGTTAGTAAATCATAAACTACTTGTGTTTCAGCTACAAAATTTGCTCCTTCTTGCTCACTAGCAAATTGCTTACGTAACTTAACAATAATGGCACAAGAGCCACTAAGTTTAGAAATAGCTTCTTTATTTTTTCCTAATTGTTGTAAACAGCGACCTTGTCCAAAGAGAGCTTGCCATTGCCAAAAAGGAAATTCTAGTTTTTCTGCAATAGATTGACATTCTTGATACAAACTTAAAGCTTCTGTTAAATTGTCAGCAGTCTCATAAGCTTCTGCTAGCCAGCATAAAGTGGCAGTTTGTTCAAAAGATCTCCAATCATTCGTAAAATATTAAGTAATTCTTTTAGCTTTGTAATTGCGCTATCATAATCACCTAAAATCGTTGCTACTTTAGCCATTCCTCTTCCAATCACGAGTTGGAAACCTTTTTCTCCTGTTTCTTGACAAACAGCCATAGCTCTTTGCAAATAATCTCGTGCTTGATTTATATCTAAATTTGTAGGGGAAAGATAATCAAAGCCTTTCATAGTGTGCATGTAGGCTTCGCCAATTCGCCAGCCAATAGTACGCATAAGCTCAATAGCGTCTATATGGGCTTCTTGCAATTCTGTATGGCGGCGTTCATAGTATTGAATGACTGATCCAACAGAATAAAGGCGACTTTCTGCAAAAAAATCATTATTGTTTTGTGCTAGTTCCCTAGCTTTTCTAATCATTCCATTGGCTTCTTGCCAATTACCACGACAATGTAAAACTACTGCATTGAAAGTTCTTGCTTGAGCAAGTAACCGATTGTCCTTATCTTCTTCTGCTAGTTCACAAGCTTTGCCTAAATGTTTTAAGGCAATTTCAAAAGGCATAGATCTCCAATTAGCAATACCAGAATGAAAATGTAGATATCTTTCAGAAACTCTATCTTGAGCAAGTTCAGCAGCCACAAGACCTTCATCACCTAATTTAATTGCATCAGCAAATTTACCTTGAAACCAACCAAATTCACAAAGTCGGGCCTTACCACGAGCAATTAAATGGTTGTTATTTAGTTCTAAACCTATTTTTAACCCCTGTTGCGCTTGAGCAACTGCTTGTCCAACATTGCCTAACCTCAACATAGCTAAAGAACATTTTAGCTTTAGATCTGCTAGAACCACTTTATCAATAGGTTTATAGTCTTCTGGATTTTCTTCTATTGCTAGTGCAGCTTCTTCTATCCATTGACTATATCTAGCAACACTACGCCAGGCTTCTTGCTCCATTGCTTGTTCCATTGCTTTACGAGCAAACTCAAAAGCTTCTTGCCATTCACTTGCAGCGTTATAATGATAGGCTAAACGTCCGGCAACACGGGCTAATTTACTACGATAAACAGTTTTTATTGCTTCAGCAGTTTGAGAATGCAGCCGGCGTTTGTGTGGCTTACTTAAAGCTTCATAAAGGACTTGTCTAATAGTTGCGTTGTAAAAGCGGTAATCATCTCCACGAGAGCCTTTTTCCTCTTTAATTAAAAAAGTTTTTACTGCTTCAGAGATAAGTTTCTCCAACTCATCTTCATCCATTTCACTTAGTTCTGCTAAAACTTCAAAATTAAAGGTTTCTCCTATTACGGCTGCTTGTGTTAAAAGATTTTTCATCTCATCAGAACATTGTTCTAATTTGTACTGTACAGCAATTCCAATTGTAGTTGGGAGTTCTATTTCTTGTAATGATTCACACAGCCACCAACCCTCACCTAATGAAATTTTATTGTTATTTACTAATAATCTAATTAACTCGACTAAGTAATATGGATTACCGCTAGTTATTTCATAAAGTCGGTCTATTTCGGCAGAAGCTATTTCTATTCGTTGGAAAATAGCCTCTAGCATTGCTCTAATTGCAGAAGGGTCAAAGGGTTTTAATTTAATTTGTTCAAAGGTTAAATAGCGGCTTTGAGCTAATATCCAGTCTCGAAGGGCAGATCCTGGTCTAGTAGCTTCTTCATCACTAGCAGTTGCTACTACAAGAATTTTTACTCCTATCAAATTACGTAAAGCATAACCTATTAATTCTAAAATTATATTGCTTGACCAATGTAGGTTATCAAAAAGCAGAACTAAGGGTTGTTCTTGTGTAAGACGTGCAAAGATTTGGCGTAGAGCATCAAAAACTTGCCATTGGTCTATTTCTGTAATTTTATGTAAGCTGCTTTCTAGTAATATTGTGGGTAGGTCAATATTAAATTGGGTTTTAATATGATTAGCTATTTTTTTACCTTGTTCTTGTTCTTTTTTCCCGCCACTAGTTTCTGTATCCTTAAAGTTTAAGACACTAGCAATTAAGCCTAGAACAGCTTGATAAGGATGTCCAAGATTACCACTTTGATCAAAAAAACTACTTAATCCAACAACAGCATTTTGGCTTTGCGCCCATTGTTGAAAGCGCAGAAGTAATTGAGTTTTACCACTACCAGAATCACCTAAAATTAAAATAGGTCTACCTTTTCCATCATAAGCACGTTGCAGTTCTGTTTTTAGTATTCCTATTTCCGCATCACGTCCAACAAATTGGTCATAATTTGGTGTTGCAGATACAGTAATTTCGCTAGAATCCATAATAATATTAAAGGAAGTAAAGCGACTGTTGATTCCTGTCATCAACAATTTACCTGTAGCTCCTTTGATGGATGAAGCAGTAAGAGCTTTAGTATTATATTGTAAGGCTCCTTGTAATTCTGCACGACAAGCTATTAAATCCTCTAGCATAGTTTGCATAGATTGATAGCGAATATCAGGATTTTTCTGCATTGCTCGTCGAATAATTTCTCTTAATCTAAAAGGTATTTCATTGGGCAAGGGTTCTGCTTCTCTAAAAACTACATTAAATAAAACCTGTACATCACTGTCTGCTTCAAAAGCAATTTGCCTAGTTAAAAGCTCATAAAGCACTGTTCCAAAGGAAAAAATATCAGAACGAGCATCTAATGCTTTACCCTTAGCTTGTTCTGGGGACATATAATGAGGGGTGCCTAGAATTAACCCTGCTTTTGTCTTAAACCCATCATCAGGATCAGATGTAGTATTACTAGAAGTAGCCGTTTTTGCTAGACCAAAATCTAATACTTTTAAGTAACCATCTTGGCGTAAGATAAAATTTTCTAGTTTTAAGTCCCGATGAATAATTCCCGCTTCGTGTGCTGCGGCTAAGCCCTGGGCAGCTTGAATAGCAATATCTAAAAAATCCTTTAGACTAATTGGCCCAACACGTATTACTTGACGTAGTGTTTGCCCTTCAACATATTCTGATGCCATAAAGAGAATACTTCCAAAAGTTCCTACTTCATAAACTGTAAGAATATTTGGATGATTTAGTGCAGAAGCCATGCGAGCTTCACGAATAAAGCGGGCTTTATGTTCTCCTTCTCCAGCTAATTCTTTTGATAAGGTTTTAATAGCAATCATTCGCTCTAGTTGAAGGTCTTTTGCTAAATAAACCTCACCCATTCCACCACGTCCAAGTAGATTCAATACTTCATACTTATCAGAAATTACTGTGCCAACTTTTAGTTCGCCACTTGAGTCTTTAGCATTAACTTCTGTTCCACAATTTGAACAGCTACTAGCTGTAGAATCAAGCTCTGTTCCACATTGACAATACATAGTTACCTATTTCTTAGAAAAAATACTAGAAATGTTAAAGCTAAAACTAAAGCGAAGAAAAGAAACTTTGTTTGGGCATTTTACTAAAACCCTGTTAGGGAATCAAACTAAAAGAAATCCCAAAAGAGCTTCCTAAAATTACTAATTTTTATGGTAATGTATATTGTCGATTATCAGTAGCACGATAAAGAACCAAAGTTTTTCCTAAAACTTGTACTAATTCTGCTCCTGTAGCTTGTACTAAATTTTCTGCAACTTCATAACGATCTGTTTCACAATTTTGCAAAATAGATATTTTTACAAGCTCATTTGCTGTTAAAGCTAAACTTATTTGTGTAGCTAAATTTTCACTTACACCTGATTTTCCTATTTGAAAAATTGCTTTTAAGTGGTGAGCTTGAGCGCGTAAGAACTTTTTCTGCTTTCCTGTCAACATTAATTCTTTCCTCTAAATTAAGATTTTACTTATTATACTTATATTAAGTATTAATTTGTATTAACTACTAATGCTTAAAAATGTTTTAGCGATATTAACAAGTTAGAAAATATTTTTCTAGCCAAAGATAAAAACTGCCATTGTTAACTTAATAACAATGGCAGAATTGTAAACTAGGGATAAACTTAAGGAAACTTTTACTACTTCTAACTTATTGCAATGTATACTCTGGTTTGACTAAACCTATCATAATGGCATAGCGCACTAGATGTGCAATAGAGCTAACATGCAATTTCTTTTTAATATTTTCTCGGTGTGCATCGGCTGTTTTATAACTAATTCCTAATTTTTGCCCTATTTCCTTACTAGTAGCACCTTCAGCAATTAATCGTAATACTTCACTCTCACGAGAGGTAAGTAAGTTGCTATCATATTTTACTGAACTCATTTGTGGCATCATATGTTTTGATAATCTCCTTTTAAGAACCAAAATAATCTTGTTTATGTCTTGACTAGAATAACACCGTAGGCGTTAATAACCAATAAACAAGACATTAAAGTTTTATAAATGTTTTTTCAGATGTAGACTAGGGGTTTATTACTAGATAATTAGGATAGGTCTATTGTTTTCTTCATTTAACTAAAGAAAACTCCTTACACATTATTTTGATCATTTTCTTCATTTGGGTCACAAAGACGATATCCAACCCAGGGTTCAGTAATGATATAGCGAGGTTGTGAAGGGTCAACTTCAATTTTACGGCGTAAATGATTAACTGCTACACGTAAATTTTCATTATCTGCCTTATAATCTGCTCCCCAAACACGGGCAAGCAAAGTTTCATGGCGAACAACTTGACCAATGTTAGCAGCTAAAGTTTTTAGTAAATTATATTCTGTAGGCGAAAGCTTAAGTCTTTTTCCATCCAAAGTAACTATATGACGATCAAAATCTAAATCTAATTTTCCTACTACAACATGCCCTACTTCAGAAGCAGAATCATTGATTCGTCTCATAATGGCTCGAATACGTGCTAGAAGCTCATTAATACCAAATGGTTTATTAACAAAATCATCTGCACCACTATCTAAGGCTAAAACCTTGTCTCTTTCTGTCTCTCTAGCAGAAAGCACAATTACTGGTACTTTAGAAAAACTACGAATGCGGCGGCAAACTTCAAATCCATCCATACCTGGCATAGACAAATCTAAAATTACTAAATCTGGCACTTCTTCATTTAATGTATCTAGACCTGCTTGTCCACCTAAAGCAATATTAACTTTATGTCCATAAGCACTTAAAGAACTTCGCAGAGTGCGCAAAATCTGGATTTCATCATCTATAACTAGAATATTCATATATTTTACCTAAGTAACAATATTAGTTTTAGCTACATTAATTTGGTAATTCAATATTAACAGTTGTTCCTTCATTAAGTTGACTTTTTAAGGAAATAGCTCCTTTATGTGCTGCCATTAAGCCACGACAAATAGCTAGACTCATTCCAACTTTAGGTAATCGGTCAAGTTGTTGTGTAGGGCGATATAGTGGGCTAAAAATCTCTTCTTGTTTATCTAAAGCAATACCACAACCTTGATCTATAATGGAGATTTGAATTTTGTTTATCTCTTCTCTAACAACAATTGATACTTTACTATTACCTGGTGAATACACCACTGCGTTTTCTATTAGATAAAATAGCACAAGTTTAATTAATTCTTTATCTATTGTTGCCCAAATTGTTGATTCTACACTTAAATTTATCCTATTTGATAAATCTTCTTTTAGTAATTGATTAAGTTTTTCTATTGTTTCAGTAATTAACTTTAGCAAATTTGTTTTTTCACAATATATTGAAACTTTATTTGTTTGGATACGAACTAGCCAAAGCAACTTATCAATAGTTTTGCTAAGTCGTTCTGCTTCATCATTTATAATAGAGGTTAGTTCTTTTTTGAATCCTCATCTAAATCCAAATCTGTTTGGTTTAATACACTAGCTGCACCTCTGATTGAAGTAAGAGGAGAGCGTAAACAATGAGAAAATCTATCCATCATTTGTTCAAAATCCAGTTGAGCATTGGACAAAATCTATCTCTCCTTACTTTATAAGAAAAAGTCTGGCAATGTTAAATTGATTTTAAGAGTAGCAAATCCTTTTGCAAACTTATCTTTTGCCAAAGAATAACTTAGTAGGCAATTTTAATAAGAATACTAAGTTTTCCTAGGTCAAGCAACAATTTATTGCATTTTGATAGACATATATTTTAATAAAGCTAAAAGCCCTTAAATTAATAAGAGCTTAATACTACATAAAAATTCCATTAAAGTTTGCCAATAAAAAATTTTTCTTTGCTACAATCGCCAAAGTTAATAAAACAAATTATTAAGAACGATTTGGCAAAATTGCTCGTATAGGCTGACACTAAAATAACAAGCAAATTGATAACGCTAAATGCTTATTGCCAAATCCTTAATTCTAAAACTTATAGGATGGGATTTAATGTCTGAATCAAAAAACCGACGCAAAGAGCCTCGCCATTCAGAAGAAATACCTTTGAAAATTCAAGGAGCATGATAGCAATGGAAAGTTTTTTGTTGCAATAGCTTTAACTCACAATGTGAGTCTTTCTGGTGCTTGTGTTTCCTTAAATAGACCTGTAGAAGTTGGTCAAGAACTACAAGTTTTTACCTGTGATAATTCTCTTCCCAATCAAACTTCAGCAAAAGCCTGTTGGGTACAACACCAAAATGATACCTGGCTAATAGGGTTACATTTTGAACGAGCTAACAAATTTTGGAAAAATGCTGGAAAATTTTTTAACCAACTCCTGTTGAACCAAAACCTCCTGCTCCACGCTTAGTTGGATTAAGTTCTTCTACTTCTGTCAGAATATATTCTCCTAACTTTAATAAGACTAATTGAGCAACGCGCTCACCCGGATTTACTAAAAACGGGTGTGCGCTAAAATTTTTTAGCTCTACTAAAATTTCTCCTCGATAATCACTATCAATCCAGCCTGCTCCAACTTCTAAATTATGTTTTACCGATAGCCCTGAGCGACTTCCCACACGACCTACCAGCCCAAGCGGAATTTCTACAGCAATTCCTGTAGAAACCGTTGCTCGCCCAATATCTACAAAACCTTCTTTATTTACTTTTGCAGCAGGAATAATTGTTTCTTTTGCAGCATAAAGATCTAGTCCAGCACTTCCAACTGTCATTTGTGTTGGAAGTTGTGCTGTATTAACTAAGCGTTTTATTTTTAACTCTTGCATGACTTTTTTTTCTCACTAATGTTAGTATTTCTCTTATGAACTCACAATTTAACACCTGTGCAACAGAATATCATAAGTTTCGCCCAGATTATCCAATGGCTCTTTTTGAGCTATTAATAGAGCGTTTTAAGCTATCTAGCAATAGTCTTATTGCAGATGTTGGTTGTGGTACAGCACGCGCAAGCATTCCTTTTGCTCAGCAAAATATTAAAGTTATAGGGCTTGATCCTAGTTTAGAAATGTTGCAACTAGGCCAAAAGTCTTGTCAGTCCTTGGGTTTGCCCACTTTTTTTATACAATCCAGTGCTGAAGAAATAGCATTATCTGACAAAACTATAGATTTTATCAACTGCGCTCAAGCCTTTCATTGGTTTAACCCTAAAAAAGCCTTTAATGAATTTAAGAGAATCCTTAAACCAAACGGAGGATTTGCTATTTATTGGAATAATCGGGATCAATTGACTGCGCCCTACTTGGCTGAAGTCGAAGAATTAATCACCAAATACAACCCCAAATATAAAGGCGGTTATCAGTCTCAGGATTGGGGAAAAATAATAGAAGACTCTCAACTATTTACTGATATTGAGTTTTATAGGTTTTCTCATAGTGAAAGCTTAAGCATAGATGATTTTATAGGGTTAACTCGTTCGTTTTCTTATGTTCGTAATGCGCTGAGTGATGAAGACATGTCTTTATTTACCAGTGAATTACAAGATTTATTAATAAAAAATAGTGTTAGTGGAATAGTAGAACTACCTTATCAAGTAAAACTTTGGTGTGCAAATAGCTAATTATAGCTAATTAAAATAGCTTACAAGTTGTGTAACCGTATTATCACTAGTGCCTAAAATTGTAAAATAAAAATGTGGAGTTATTTCAGTAGTAATTAAATTAGACTCTATTAAAAATGCTCCTCTACGTCGTGCAATTGCTGGTAATAAGCCACCTGGCATAATTTCCCCAGAACTACCAATAGAAATAAATACATCCGTGTTTTCAGCTAAGTTTTCTGCCTTTTGCCAAAGACTTTCTGACATTGCTTCATCAAAAAGCAAAATATCTGTCCGCCAATCACCTCCGCATAAGCATTTACTTTTCCAATGTTCCTTATAGCTAGTCTCTATAATTTGTTTAGAGCTACATTTTAAGCAATGAGATTTTGTAATTTCTCCATGTAACATTAAGCAATTATTGAGGTTAGTGTTATTAGAGCGTTGATGTAAATCATCAAAATTTTGTGTAATGATGTGGAGACTAGGAAATTTTGTTGCAAGTTTAGCTAAAGCTAAATGTGCTGGTGTAGGTTTAGCAGCACGAGTTTTTGCTAGTAAATCGTCTAGTAACCGAAGGTGTAAAACAGATTTTCCAGTAATTTTTTCTGCTGAAAGCAGGTCAGCAATAAAATTAAATTCCCAGACAGGTGTGCTATTTGGCCCGCTTAAAGTCGGCAGTTTAGCCGATGCTGAAATTCCAGCACCAGTAAAAACCACTATTTTTTGAGCTTGTTCAAGCTTGTTTATAACTTCTTTTGGTATTTTGTTATCTAGTATTTTCCCCAAATTATTAACTAATCAGCCACAAATAAATCTACTAATTGAAATTTAGTAACATCTACTAAGCCTTTATCGGTGATTTTTAATTTAGGAATTACAGGCAATGCTAAAAACGACATAGTCATAAAAGGATCTTCTAGTCTACAGCCCAACCGACCGCTAGCGCGTTTAAGCTCATTCATACCTGCACTCACTTTTTCTATCGGCTCATTAGACATTAGCCCTGCAATAGAAAGTTCCAAGGCCGCTTCTACCTTCTCGCCATCAACAGCAGCAATTCCGCCCTGCATTTCTGCAACTTTGCTAACAGCCCTATAAATGCTTTCATCATCTGCCCCAATAGCAATAATATTATGCGAATCATGCGCAACAGAAGCAGCTAAAGCCCCTCGTTGAAGCCCAAATCCCTGAACTAATCCCATACCTCTTCTTCCTGTACCCTTATGACGTTCAACTACAGTAATTTTTAGTAAATCTTGTTTGGTATCAGAAACAACTTGGTCATTTTCAATTGCTGGTTCGCCAATAAAATCTTCTGTATAAAGCTGATGTTTACCTAAGCCTATAATATGAGCGTGTCGGCTACGGGCTTGAATAAGAAAATCTGCTGGGCTTAAAGTACCAAGATTAACAGACCTCTTTGCTTGAATTGATTGGCTCTCAAGTGGTGGCAAGGTTAGCTGTCCATCAATAGCTATTAGCTGACCATCTTTATAAACTCGACGAGGTTGGATATTTTCTAGCGAATCAAAAGCTACTAAATCAGCAAAATAGCCTGGAGCAATTGCTCCGGTTCGCTCAATACGAAAATATTCAGCAGCATTAAGTGTAGCCATACGAATAGCACTTAACGGAGGCATCCCTTTTGCTATTGCGGTTCGCAGGAGAAAATCAATATGACCTTCTTCTAAAATATCGTTTGGGTGTCGGTCATCTGTGACTAATAAACAACGTCGCTCGTTTTCCAGTGTAACCAAGGGTAAAAGATCAGAAAGGTTTTTTGCTGCTGTACCTTCTCTTAGCATTATATACATACCAACACGCATTTTTTCTTTTGCTTCAGCAATACTAGTGCATTCATGATCGGAGGCAATCCCACTAGCAACATAAGCGCAAAGTGCCAGACCTGAAAGCCCTGGAGCGTGTCCATCCAGGCGTTTATGTCCTCCAAGAGCTAGTTTTTCCATTACATCTTTATCTGCATTAACTACGCCTGGAAAGTTCATCATTTCCGCTAGCCCTAAAACTTGAGGATGATTAATAAAAGGTGCTAGGTCTTGGGCCGAAAGTGTCGCGCCAGAAGTTTCTAGTCCTGTAGCAGGTACGCAGGAAGGAAGCATAAAAAATACATTTAGCGGGACACCTTGGCTAGAATCAATCATAAATTTTAACCCATCAATTCCTAAAACATTAGCAATCTCGTGTGGGTCACAAATTACCGAAGTTGTCCCGCGTGCTACGACTGCACGCGCAAAACGCGGGACGGTTAACATTGAGCTTTCAATGTGCACGTGTGAATCAATAAAGCCTGGCGAGAGATAAAGACCTTTCAAATCCTCTTCTTTTTGCCAACGATATGCAGAACCCATTCCAACAATTACACCATTATCAATAGCTACATTAGTTTGGTAGATTTCAGCAGTAAAAACATTGATCATTTTTACATTACGTAAAACTAAATCTACTGTTTTGTCACCTCGTGCAGCACTAATTAAATTTGAAAGATTATCAATTCTTCTCGCCATAAAATTCCTTTCTAAAAGCTTATTTACCACTCTTTAATGATTCTTCACGTTTAGCTTTAAATTCGGTTCCATCTCGCCAAGCAGGTATCTGTTTAGCATTGGCTACTTCATAGCCTATTTGGAAAAGCATTTGCAAATCTTCTACCGCACCGCTTAAATCCCAATTAGGTTTGATGTCATCCGAAGGTTTATGATAGTCCTTAGCTGTATATTCATCAGAAAGTTTTTTACCTTCACCAGCAGGTTTACCAATATATTCTTCACCTTCGCCAGCATTAAGAGCAGGAACACCTTGTTTAGCAAAACTAAAATGGTCTGAGCGATAAAAATAACCTTTTTCTGGCTCTTGGTCAGGTTTGACGGTTCGATTTTGTGTTGCTGCAACGCCTTGAACATAATCATCTAAGGTTGAATTACCTAGTCCAACTACGATTATATCTTTGGTTTTGCCCCAAACATTCATACTATCCATATTGATAACAGCGGTTGTTTTTGCTAATGGATAAAGAGGATTTTGGGCATAGTAGGCTGAACCCAATAAACCGCGCTCCTCGGCTGTAACAGCTAAAAATAATAATGAGCGTTTTGGAGGTGTGGAGAGTTTTGTATAGGTTTTAGCTAGCTCTAAAAGTCCTGCTGTGCCGGTTGCATTATCTTTAGCACCGTTATAAATCTTGTCATTATTGACAGGTATTCCAATACCAAAATGATCCCAATGTGCAGTAAAAACTACATATTCATTCTTAAGCTCTGGGTCAGAGCCTTCTAATTTGGCAATAAAGTTGTTGGATTCAATTTTTTTGTACTTATTTTTTAAGCTTAGAGAAGCTTTTACACCTAAATTAACGGGCTTAAATTCTTTTTTTAGAGCTTCTTTTTTTAATTCTTCTAAATCTTTTCCAGCTAATTGAAAGACTTCTTTAGCTTTATCAAAAGTCATCCATGACTCTACAGGGCAAAGCGATAAGTTGTTGTTGCTGTCGCTAAAGGTAAAACCACCGCTACCCCAACTATTTTTTACAACTTCCCAAGGATAACCTGCCGGGCCAGTTTCATGAATAATAATACAGCCGGCAGCACCTTTTTTTGCTGCTTGTTCAAACTTATATGTCCAACGTCCATAATAAGTCATTGCTTTACCACCAAACATTTTATCATCTGGTAAAGGTGGATCATTAATTAACATTACTAGTATTTTACCTTTTAAGTCTTCGCCCTTAAAGTCATCCCATTGATACTCTGGGGCCTCAGCACCATAACCAACAAAGACTAAATCTCCGTTCATATCAACTTTATCTACTAGTTGACGTGTCCAGGCTACAAACTCATCTCGGAATTTTAAGTTAGTGGTTTTATCTGCGGCAGAGAATTTCATTTCTACTTTTGGGTCAATTTCATAACTAACTAGCGGGACTTTTTGAACAAATGTTCCGTCTGGATTACCTGGCTTTAAGCCTAGTTTTTGGGATACTTCTGTTAAGTATTTAATAGTTAATTCTTCGCCTTTGCTATTTGGCCCACGACCTTCAAACTCATCTGAAGCTAATTTTTTGATATGCTCCATCATGTCATTAGTGTTGATATTGCTAGCGGCTGGGTCAATTGCTATAGCTTTAACAGTGCTTTTACTATCGCTAGTACTAGTTGGTGTTGGGCTAGATGAAGTAGTTGTAGTGTTTGAATTTTCTCCACAACCTAACATAAATGTGCTGCTTAAAAGCAGAAATGTAAAAGAAAGATACCTGCTTGATTTCACTTGTTGAACTCCTAAAGAATGTTATTTGGCGGTAAATAATTTTGTTAATCTTAATGGTTAGCGAAATTTACGTCAATCTAAGGAAAAAGAACTATAGCAAAGTTTTATTTAAGCTATTTTATTAACTAAACAAGATTAGGCTGTAAATAATAGTATTTTGGAGGAATATCTAAGTTAATCAATACTATTAGGTTATCTGAATGCTGAAAATCTATAGCTAAAAATTTATCCATCAAATTATTAATAATAATTTGTCCTGCTTTTTCTTCTAATAACTTGGTATAAATCAGCCTATTTAGTAAGTCAAATTGTGGTGAGATGGTTTCTTCATCCATTTCTAAATCTAGCAAGCTTTTTTCATCAAAATGTAAAAGCCTTGCCCATTGATTTAGGGAACATCCTAAATTTTTTCTTAGAAACCTTAACTCAGAACCAATCAAAGGAAAGGGTTTTAAGATTAGTGATTCTGCAATGGTTATATCCAATAAATCTGTTTCTATTATTTGTGGGCGTTTAGTTAAACACCTTTCACAACTTATTATAGGGACATTTTCTAGATAAATATTTTCTAGCCCTGATTCTATATATTGATATTGTGTTGTTAAATACACAACTTCTGGCATTCCGCATTTTTTACAAATCATAGTTAAAATTAAATAGCCAAAAAACATCTCAGTTTGTAACTAAATGTTTTTTGGCTATTTTAGGTAATAATTACATTTATTAGAAAGAAACTCTTAATCCAACTTGAAATTGACGTGGCGAAAAAGCGGCCCTAAACCTATCTGGAGTTGCAATAAAGCGGCTGCCATCTTTAGCAGGTAAATTAAAATTTCCAGTAGTATCAGGAGCAAAAATTGGATTAACATCGCTGATATTAACTCTGTTAAATAAATTAAATGCTTCTACATAAAATTGTAAAAAATATTTTTCGCTAATTGTAAACTTACGTGTCAATCTCATATCCACATTGGCAAAACCAGGTGTTAAACCACTATTACGGGCAACACTAAGGCTACCATCTAAGGGCCGATCTCCTGGAGGATTATCACCATTTAGATTAAGGTCTACACCTGCTAATAAATTATAAGGACGGCCAGATTCAAGATTAACTATACCTGAAACTTGAAAATCTCTTAATAATGGGTTTTTGGTATAGCTTAAGTCCCAAGTACCTGAAAAAACAAATCGACTACGAATGTCTTGGAGTGATAAACCTCTCTCACCACGCGGATTAGTAGGATCATTAGATTGTTGTAGCTCATTACGAATATCAATAAAATTATCTATTGACTTTGCAAAAGTATAGCTACTTAAAAATCCTATTCTTTGGCTCAACCTACGATTAAATGATACAGTAAAAGCATTGTAGTAACTATCATAGGCATTAGTAAACTCAAAAATATCCCCACGAGTAGTATCAATTCTTCCCATTATCGCGCTATTAGTAGGATCACCCGGTATTGGTCTTACAATAGGATTAATATTTCGTTGGGAAAGAATTTTTAATCCACGAACAAAAGTATAACTTGTTGAAAGAACCATATTATTCCCCATAAAATAATCTATGCCAAAATTAGCTTGTTGGGTATAACTAGCACGTGGATTGCTTTGATTAACAAACTCTAGGCTTAATTGTGGAATTAGGTTTACTCCAGGCGGTAAGGTTGAAGAAATAGGTAATCTTTTATCTGGTAAAGCATAAAAAGGTAAGGAAAGAGGAAATTGTAATAAAAGAATTTTTAATGCTCCGCTTACAGACTCATTAGAAACAAAGGCAGATCCATAAATAGGAGCCGCAAAAAATAATCCATAAGCTCCATGAATATTAGCTTTAGAAAACTTTTTAGGACGATAGGAAAAAGATATTCTAGGAGAGAAATTTCCATTATTAGAATCTAGTACATCAATACGGCTACGATCATAGCGTACACCTAGTTTTAGTATTAGCTGGTCATTGATTTTAATATCATCTTGAAAGAATGCTGCAAAAGTATTACGTGTAACGCCTCCAACAGCATCATTATTAACAAAGCCTTGTGCAAAGGCTGCTGGGATACCAATATCAGCTAAAGGTAAAAAAGGAAAACCAGGAATAGTTGCTGGTAATGCCCCAGCAAGAAAATTTAAGAAGGCTCTTTGCTCAGGTGTACGTCTTGATGGGTCAAAAGCTTGTAGTCCAGTAAAAAATGGGCCTCCGTTTGGTCTTAAATCTAATTGAGGGAAAAAGGCAAAACCATTATTAAATACTGGTACTAAGCCATCTTCCCCTATGCTATCTCTGGAATAATCAATGCCAAACTTAATTTGATTGCGGCCTCGGCTAAGACTAACATTATTAAGCACTTGGAAAAGGTTCTGAAGTCTTGGTTGTGGGAGTAATGTACCTGTACCAAATACTACTAATCCTTCTGGAGCAACTAAATTTACTTGAGGGCCTCGGTTATCTATTGGGTCAATAGTTTGATTACGTCGGCTATAAAGAACTCTTGTTTCATTGACTAAACTCAAACCAGGATTGATATAAGTATTATTAAAGGCTATAGAATTATCATCTAAGGATTGTCGCCCTCCTGTAGTATCAGCCACCCGTGAACCTGTAATTAAATCGCCAAAAGGCTCTCCAGCCCCATTAAATGTACGTCCATAATTATAGCGAGCATAAAGAGTATTATTTGGAGAAATTTGAATATCTGTCCTTAATAAAAAGGTGGAAGTCCCTATGCCAAAGGGAATTGCACCATTTCGTATTGGAAAGCCTTGGCTGTTAATTGATCTTAATGTGTCATCAGAGATACCAACAATAGCATTTTGTTTTACAGATAAGCGTTCAAAGGAAGTAAAGTAAAAAGCTTTATTTTTTTTAATTGCACCACCTAGTGTAGCACCAAACTGAAATTGCTTAAATTTAGGCTTAAAGTCAGCAAAAGCATTACGAGCAGCAATTGATTCACCTCGATTAAGAAAGAATAAAGTGCTATGTAGGTCATTACTTCCACCACGGGTAACAATGTTAATGATTCCGCCAAGTGCCTTACCAAATTCAGCACTAAAGCTATCAGACACAACTTGAAATTCCTGCACAGCTTCTTGGCTAAATGTTGAACGCACTGCACCTGGGCCAGCATCATTATTATCTAGACCATCTATTGTAATAGAGTTAGTACGAGCAGGCAGACCATTAAAAGAAAGTCCAGAACTAGCAGCAACACCTTGTTGAGGTGTGCGGTCTGGAGTTACACGTGGTGAAGTCAAAGAAAAGTCTAAGAAATTTCGGCGGTTAATTGGAAGAGTATCTATACGACCTCGATCATTATTTGAGCTACTTGCGGTTTTAGACTCATCAACTCCACTACTAGCAACAATTTCTATTACCTCAGTTTGACCAGCATCAACTTGCAAAATAAAATTGCAATAGCCAACAGTACCTAAAACTAAATCAAATCTGGCAATACGTTTATTAAAACCAGATACAAAGGCTGAAATTTCATAATTACCTGGAGGTAATTGATTAAGTAAAAACGAGCCTTCTTCATCAGTTTGAACTTCTCTTGTTAGGTTTGTTTGTAGATTTCTTGCTACCACTGTAGCTTGAGGAATTACCGCACCTTGTTCATCTGTAACAGTACCAGTAGCACTAGCTGTTGTGGCTCCGGTTTGGGCCCAAACAGGTTGAGGATTATTTGTAATAAAAGAGAAAAGTAGTAAAACTAAAAAAAAATTCATACCCCAGGTTTTATTTCGCCTCATAGATTACTCCCAATATTTTTAATAAATTGAAATTTATGGATAACACATTTTGGTTTTAAGTAGGATTAATATTAACTAAATAAGTTATTAATTGTCTATATTTGTTGTATTGGATAAAGTTTTAGTCCTACGACACACTTGGCGAGGTTCGCCATCTGTTAGATCAGAAACTAATTGTAAAAATTGACTAATGAAAGGTAGGCGCATAAAAGAGCCTATTAATGCCCAAGCCAGGTTTATATGCTCTAGAGCTTTGGCAAAAGCACAAACGCCTGATTTATCACTATTACCATTCATTGGATCATAGGTTAGGCGTTTTAAGTCTTTGCTTGGGTGGTCTTGTGCAGGGATCAACATTAGACCTACTGGATTACGTTTCTCAAACCAATGTGCTAACTCACTACATTGATTACAACCTTCATCATAATAAAGCCTTGCAGGAAAAATATTTTTGTTATTTAAGCTAGCATGCCAGGGTCGCCAACTTGGTAGCCATTGTCTTACTACTTTACGGTAATTTAGCCACTCTTGACCAAACCTAATTTCCAACTCTTGATTTTCATCCCAACGTGCTAATCCTACACCATAAGAAAAAGCTACCACTCCACCAAAAAATAACCAAAAATGATTTAATATAAGTCCATAACCAAAAAATATTAAGGTTACGGATAGCTGCATAGGGTTAGCAACATAAGCATAAAGGGAAGTTGTCACTAATTTTTTAGGAGCATCATAAGGGAAAGGGGTTCCTTTACCAGATTCTAGAAATTCTTGTACAGCACTTAAACCTAAAACTATAGGTATAGCTCAAAGTTGGCAAGTTCGGCTATTTAACCACTTTGGACGCAAGAAAAGTACTTTCCATCCGCCGCCTATTTGCTCAAAAATAGTTAGTGGTATAACAAAAAGAAATAAAATACTAAAGCAAATAACTTGTAAAAAAGCTCGTGATGGCAAATGTCTTTCTTCTATTGTCCAACGCGCAAGAAGTTGAGCAGGCACAAAACAAAGAAATAAAGCTAAAAATTCGCCTATTACCCAATTTTGATTAAGTTTAAGCAAAGGAAAACATAGAGGCATTAACAATAAGTCAAATACTAGCATTAATATAAACCAAATAGGTAAGCGCAAATTTAGAGAGGTAAAAACAGGTATAACACCCCAAAGCAAAATCCAGGCAAATAGCAAATCTACAGGAATGCTAAATAAAGTTCCTTTTTGGACATCAAAATCCCACCAATCAAAATAGTTAACTAATACTTGAAAGGGGACTAAACTTGCTAAAACCCAAAGACTAGCTAAAAATGCTCCAACACGTATTTTTTTACTTGGTCGTTTTAGAGCTAGCAAGATCAAAGCAATAGAACTAGGTAGTAGCAAACATAAATTACGTTTTAAGATAATTTCATTAGCAAAATATCATTAAAATCAAACATAAGCTTAAAGATTAGTTAAGTTATCAATTAGATATTCGGCTGAAAGCCCAACAGCATAACGCTCCCAAGGGCCAAAGTACCAGGCTGGATCTAGCAAACGTTGATATTTAATTGTCCAACGTACTTTTGTATTAGTTGAATCAATAGATTGCCATTCTATTGTAGATTCTTGCCATGCAAGCCAATGAGCAATTGCACTTTTATCTGAAACTACCCCAAATTTTACAAAACTTACTGTATCAATAGAATTATAAATTTGTGATTCTTTTACACTTAATATTAAGTCTCCTGGTTTTCCTTCTCCTCCTGCAAAATGGATTATTCTTTGATCCCCAAAAGCTAAACCGCTACCGCTAGTTCTTACTGGACGAGGAAATTGCAATTTTAAGTAAAAAGGAAGTTCCTTATTAAATTTAGGTGTCATGCTTAAGGATTTAGCTACGGTTAATTGATCTGTTGGGATGATTTTTTCTACAACCACAATTTCATCACGTGAAAAAGAGAGATTACTATTAATTCCTTCTAAACTCATTATTAAAAAAGGGAGTAAAATTAAAGCTGGTAGCGGGCCTTTTGAACGGTTCTTAGAATTTTTAGTTACAATATCTAATATTGCCCCTATTACTGAGCCAACAGCATAAAAAACTGGTATTGCCATAACAATACAAATTACTCCATCACCTAACACAACCGTAGAAAATATACAGGTTAATAGTAATGTAAAAGTCATTCCTTTTAATATTGCGCCTGTAAAAGTTTTTTGTTTACGAATAAAAGTAGTTAAAATTGCTAACACAGCAGGCAATCCAATAAATAAAGCTGCTGTTTGATCTAACCGCCCTGCAACTAACAAACTATAAATCAAGCTTCCTACAACAAACATTATGGTTGTAGTAATTAAAACTAACCTAGTGCTTAAACCTGTTGGTTGAATTTCATTTGTTGGCTGTGTTTGAATTTTAGCTACAGGAATGTTGCCACAACGCCTACATTCTCCTGTTTCTATGTTAAACATATCTGATTGGTGGCAAATCTCACATCTTTGAGCAGTAGTAGTTTTATGAATAATCAATTGTTGTTCATTTGTAGAATTTTTAGAAGCTTCAAAATTTTCTTCTACTTTTTTATCCCGAAATAGTATTTTTTTTATTTTTTCATCCATAGTTTTTAAAATTGCGTCTTTTAGGGTTAGTTATAATCCAGGTAATTTTGCAAATTACAACAATATTAAATTATTCTACTACTTTTAAAGAAGGAGAATTTTTTGCAACTCTTTTGTAATTCTGTATTCCATTAGTAGCTAAATGATTAGTAAATTCTACATAAATAATTACATAGTGTGCAAAAAGTAATACTGAAGAATAATTTATTTTAGTTATAAGCCATTCCTAAACCTTAAATTCTAGTGACATTGAACGGGTGTTCAACCTTATTTTTTATCACTACCAATTTATTTACTTGGCACAGGCATTTGAGAAATTAGCACTGTAATAAAACTTATAAATACTATTGCTAAAATAAAAATAACTAAAATGGCTGGCTCTATTTGCCAAAAGGGTCGGCTTTCATCAGATTCTTCTTCCATTAGCTGAATAGGTAATTTTAACATACCTGTATCAACTTTAATTACCCCTTCGCTATCGTTATTTGTATTGTTAACAATGTTTTCTAGCTCTTTTTGAGACTTAATTTTCTTCTTTGCTCGTCTTAAAGCCATTTAATCTTCCTTAAGTAAAAATATAGAGCTATTCCAATTATTACCATTGATGATAAAGCATAAGTATAACCATAACGCCATTTTAGCTCAGGCATAAAATCAAAATTCATTCCATAAATACCTGCTATTAAAGTTACAGACATTAAAATTGTAGAGATTGAGGTTAACCGTTTCATTATTATGTTCATTCGATTACCTGAAAGTGATAAATAAACGTCCATAATAGAGCTTAAGATATCTCGTAACGAGTCAATGTTATCTGCAACTCTAATAGCATGGTCAAAAACATCTTGAAAATAAACATAAGTTTCTGTAGAAAAAATAGGTTGTTCACGTCTTAACATCACATTTAAGACATCTCTAAGAGGCGAAATAAAGCGGCGTAGGTAAAGAAGATTTTTTTTAACTCGAAAAATTTCTTCTATTAAATTAGGCTGAAAATCTGTAAATAATTTGTCCTCTAAATCGTCAATTAAATCGCTAATACTGTCTAAAATAATCATATAGTTATCAACTACAGCATCAATAAGCAAATAAGCTAAAGTTCCTGTGCCTACTACACTACGGCTTGCCCATTCCGGCCAAAGACGGTTGACTAGAGTTATTGCATTAATTGGTTGACGACGGACAGTAACAAGAAAATTTGCTCCCAAAAAGATTCCTATTTCTTTTAATTCTAAATGCGTATTGTCATCTACAAAATCAGCTTCATACACCACCATAAAATAATAACCAGTGTATTCCTCAATTTTAGGCCGCTGATGTCCTTTAATACAATCTTCAATTGAAAGTGGATGAAAACCAAATTCTTTAGCTAAAGATAAAAAATCTTCATTTGTTGGATCAGTTACATCTGTCCAAATAATATTTTCTTTCTTAGTTTTTAATTTATTGATGTTATCTATAGAAATATTATTAATTACTTTATTAGTACTAAGATCTAAGTAACTAGTAGTGATCATAATTAATTAAATTAAGGTAAGACACGTAGATAGCTATGTTGTAAACTTATTTCCAAGATTAAAACACAAATAGACATAATCAACCAATAAAAAAAATCTTCGCTATAATGCTCATAGCGTTTTACATCTACAGCAGTCCGCTCTAGCTTATCTATTTCTTGAAAAATATCCTCTAATGCTTGACGATTGGTAGCGCGATAATATTTGCCACCTGTAGAGTTAGCAATCTCTCGTAAAACATTCTCATTAAAAGTAGAAGGTTGTAAGGTATATGTACCAGGTGGATCACCAATATTTAAGCTTGGCATTTTTACCATTCCACTTGTACCAATACCAATAGTATAAATTTTTATTCCTAATACTTGGGCTATTTCTGCGGCAGTTCGTGGCTCAATAGTAGTAACATTATTGTCACCATCTGTTAGCAAAATAACTACACGACTTTTAGCGTCAGAATGACGTAAATGATTGACACTACTAGCAATAGCAATACCTATTGCTGTACCATTTCCTTCAATATCAGTTCTATCAACTAAATCAACGTTTTTAAGTAAAGTTTTTAATAGCTCATAATCTAAAGTTAAAGGACAGCGCAGTTGGCTATAAGCAGCAAAACTAATAAGACCTAGGCGGTCAGACTCGCGTCTATCTATAAATTCAGAAATTATTTCTTTAGCAACAGAAAGCCTATTAGCAGTTTGAAAATCTAAAGCTCCCATACTAAGCGAAGTATCTACAGTAACAATAATATCTGCAAGCTCTGTTTTAATTTGCTCAACTCTTGATAAAGACTGAGGTCTAGCTAATGCAATTATTAGACAGGAAAAAGCAATTACTCGTAAAATAACAGGAAGGTGTCTTAAACGTTGACGCAGACTTGGTTTAAGATTAGCTACTTTTAAGTTTGTTAGACTGGAGAATTTTATTGTCTTTGGCTTTTTAAGCTGGCGATACCAAAGATAAAGGATTAGCAAATTTGCTAGTAAAAGCCAAAGTAAATTGGGGTTGGCAAACTTCATGCTAAACCTACTAATTTATTTAGGAAATTTACTTTTTATTTCCTGTAAAATCTTTAAGTCTTCTTTGCTTAAATTTGCTTTTTCTAGCAAATCTGGACGAACTAGCCAAGTTTTTTCTAATGCTTTACGTCGTCGCCAACGAGCAATTTCTTTATGATTACCATTTTGTAAAATTGCTGGAACTGTCTTATTTCTATATATTGCCGGACGAGTATAAACAGGCGAGTCTAGCAACCCACTACTAAAAGATTCATTTGCTGTTGAGTCTGCACAGCCTAAAGCATTAGGAATCAGTCGAACAAGGGCATCAACAACAATTAATGCTGCAAATTCGCCTCCTGAAAGCACATAATCCCCAATAGAAATTTCATCTGTAACTAAAGACTCATTAACTCGCTCGTCTACACCTTCATAGCGTCCACAAATTAAAATTAACCTATCTAATTTACTTAATCTTTCAGCTAATTCTTGGTTAAAAGTTTTTCCTTGAGGAGTAAGTAAAGTAACAGAATGGTTATTAACATTATGGGTTAAGTATTCAATAGCTCTAAACATAGGTTCAGGCTTTAAGACCATACCTTCACCACCGCCAAAAGGACGATCATCTACAACATGATGCCGATCATAAGTAAAATCTCTTAAATTATGAATATTAATCTTTATTAAATTTTGCAGTTGGGCGCGGCGAATTATTCCATGTTCAAAGGGGCTTTGAAAGATTTCAGGAAAGATAGTAATAATGTCGATCTGCATAAGAAATTAATAAGATAAAACTTTAAGACCAGCCGTAAAAGACTGGTCTATTAGCAAAAGCCAGGGGCTTAAAAAACAAGTTTTTAACCTTTTATTGCCGCATAGCGGCAATTGACAATAGACAAGTCCTTTAGGGTTTGTCTATTTATAAATCTAACAACCCTTCAGGAGGATTTACTATAATTTTCTTTTCTTCTGTATTTATTTCAGTGCAAATATCTTCAGCTAGAGGAATAAGATATTCTTTTGCCCCATTTACTACTAAAAGAGGGGCTGCACCTGTTTGTAAAAGGCTTTTTACTTGACCCAAAACTTGCCCATTATTTGTTATTACTTGGCAACCAATAAGGTCGAATTCATAATAATGATCTTCAGGTAGGTCTACTATTTCAGAGACAGGAACTTTTACAGTTACATTCCTTAAAAGCTCTGCTTCATTACGTGAATTTATAGATTCAAAGGCAAAAACAATACGGTCTTTATGGAACCAGAAGTCTATTAATTCCAGTTCTTTAATTTGATTATCAGGAAATACTAGAAAGACACTTGATAAATCTTCAAAGCGTTCTGGAAAATCTGTTTCAATAGTAGCAATAACTTCGCCCTTAATTCCTTGAGGGCGAATAATTCGAGCAATAGTAATTAGCTCAGAAGGGTTTATAGATGGTTGGGGTAAAGAAACATCAGAAGGCAAAGTTTTTGCGGGCTTTGCCTTTTCCTGAGTTTTTATATTAGCACGCGATGATCGCACTACTCTAAGATCTCCAAAACAAAACGCTTTCTTAGTTTCATTCCAGAAGCTCCTAGAATTGTACGGATTGCCCGGGCAGTACGTCCTTGTTTACCTATGACTTTACCTAGGTCGGCTTGTGCTACTCTGAGTTCTAGGACAGTGGTAGCTTCACCTTCAACCTCTTTGACTTCTACTTGCTCTGGATAATCAACTAAAGCTTTTCCTATTATCTCAATGAGTTCTTTCATGTCAATTATTGGCACAAACAGCCTAACTTAAGTAAGTTAGGGATTACGCCGCCTCCTTCACTAAAGAATAGTTTACTTTCAATCCCTGGTCTTGATTAAGTTACTAAGAAAAGTACAAAACACTAGCCGAAAAAATCCTCGTTAGCAAAAGCTTAAAATTTATTAAAATTTGCTATTGA
The DNA here is from genome assembly GCA_016713405.1 of Blastocatellia bacterium. Lineage (NCBI taxonomy): Bacteria > Pseudomonadati > Acidobacteriota > Blastocatellia > Blastocatellia bacterium. The sequence continues at coordinate 158,682 of JADJPF010000020.1, read as the reverse complement.
TGAATGTATGCTAACACTTGCCACTAGTTCTTGGCTACTACCTAATTTAATAAAGCTCAATAAATTTCCTTATTTTAAGCTTTTTCTGGCGCAGGCTGATATTTTTTTAGTAATTGGCTTACTGTATCAGTAGGCTGCGCACCATTTTTTAGCCAATAACTAACTCTATCTTGTTTTAAGTGTAGTTGGTTAGGTTCTCTACAAGGATTATAATAACCAACTATTTCTAAAAAGCGACCATCTCGCTTGCTTTCTTTTTCTGTTACGATGATGCGATAGAAGGGATGTTTTTTTGCTCCCTTTCTGGATAATCTAATTGCTAACAAGATCAACCTCCTAAAGGTTAAAAATTAATTATATAAAATAAATTAATTAACGTTTTTTCTTTTTCTTACGCGCGCTTCCACCAGTACGACCGCCGCCTAGTATTCCGCCGCCACCTAATAATTTACCACCAAATCCACCTAGTAAGCCTCCGCGAGTCATTGAACGCATAATCTTACGCATTTGGATATATTCATCAATTAAATCATTAACTTGCTTAATTGATGTTCCGCTACCTTTAGCAATTCGACGACGACGAGAAACATCAATTATATGATGATTTCCGCGTTCTTTTATTGTCATGGAATTAATAATAGCTTCGGTCATTTTTAGCTTACGCTGCATTTGTTCTGCTTGCTCAGTGCTAATTTTAGGAACAAACCCCATTAAACTACGCATCATGCCTTCAGGAAGCATCTTGAGTAGTTTATCTACCGAGCCTAATTTTTCCATTTGTTTTAGCTGCATTCGGTAATCTTCCAGCGTAAAACGATCTTCCATCATTTTTTGCTGGAGTGCCATTGCTTCTTCTTCGTCAACTTCTTGTTGGACTTTTTCAATTAAAGTTAGCACATCACCCATTCCAAGGATTCTTTGTGCTACACGATCAGGGAAGAAAGCATCTAAAGCATCATATTTTTCCCCAATACCAACAAACTTAACTGGTTGACCTGTAACTACTTTAATTGAAAGAGCCGCACCGCCTCTGGCATCACCATCCATCTTGGTAAGAATTACGCCAGTAGTGCCTATACGGTTATGAAACTCAGTAGCACTTTTTACAGCATCTTGACCTGTCATTGCATCAGCAACAAACAAGATTTCTACTGGCACTAGTTCGCGTTTTATTGAACTAAGCTCTTCCATTAGTTGATCATCAATATGGAGTCTTCCAGCAGTATCTACCATTAAGGTATCATACCCCATTTGTTGGGCATGTTTATAAGCTGCACGGCATATTTCTAAAGGATCATTTAATTCAGGAGCTTCAAAAACTGGCTGCCCAATATCACGAGCAATTACAGATAGTTGATCGCGTGCAGCAGGACGATAAACGTCTACAGAAACTAACAACGGATGACGACCTTGGTTTTTAGCTAAGAATTTAGCTAACTTACCAGTAGAGGTAGTCTTACCAGAACCTTGTAAGCCAACAATCATTACTACATTGGGACTTCTTTGGGTAAAGACTAAGCGGGAACTACTACCACCTAGAATTTCTACTAATTCGTCATAGACAATTTTAACTACTTGTTGTTCAGGTGAAAGAGACTCTAAAACCTTTTGTCCAATGGCTTTTTCCTTCACTGTTTCAACAAATTGTTTTACTACCTTAAAATTTACGTCTGCTTCTAATAGAGCTATGCGGATTTCACGCATTGCTATATCAATATGTTCAACTGTGAGTTGATCTTGGCCGCGTAGATTTTTTAAGACCTTCTTGATTTTATCAGAAAGGGCATCAAACATGTTTTAGCACCACAATTTAGTTTATTTTCGATTAAAGACAAAACGACAAATTAGCCGCTTTTTTTATTGTTGTCAAGCTCACAAAACCTACTTTAGCAACTTTCTGCTTTTAGTTGATAGACAAATTGTTGTAGGATGCTCTTACACCTTAAAAAACAAATTTGCTGCTATAACCAACCTAGTATTTTTTATTAAGAAGGTAGTTAAATGAAAAATGGTATATGTGTAAAATGTTCAGGAAAAGAAATTTACTGTAAAGATGCTAGTCCAAAATCTAGTGACAGAGTTACACTAAAAGATGGAGTGATAAGTAAAGATGCTTCGATGGTTCTTCGATATATTTGTATAAGTTGTGGTTATTTAGAATACTATTTAAGTGAACAAACAGACCTTGATTACATTCGTGAACATTGGGACAGAGTTTAAGTCTATCTGCTAACCTTTACAAAAGCTTGCAACTAGCCATAGAATGGTCACAATGACAATTATAATCTTTCCATTATCAATTATTTGGGGGAAATATAGCTGTGCCAAAATTAAATATTATTAATTTTACATCAACAAAACATCGAATATATTTATTAATTCTTATAGTGTCTATTAGTGTTTTATTTTTAGCAGGTTGCAAAAAAGGTAATACTAATAACGCTCCTACAAATCAGCCAAATAATAATCAAACTAACCCCAATCCCACTACTGAAACAAACAATCTTCCTGATACAGACGCTAAATCAGCACTAGATAAACTCTTGCAAGGTAATGATCGCTATATTAATGGTAATTTTGCTCCACGAGATTTAACTAAAGCTAAATTGGCTGAACTAGCAAAAGGGCAAAATCCTCATACAATTATTTTAACTTGTTCTGACTCTAGAGTTATTCCAGAGTTATTTTTTGATCAATCTGTAGGAGATCTTTTTGTTATTCGTACAGATGGAAATGTCCTAGACAAATCTGTTGTTGTTGGAAGTATGGAATATGCAGCAGAAAAACTAGGCACATCTTTAATTATGGTTGTAGGTCATGAAAATTGTGATGCTGTTTTAACTGCAACTAAAGAAGAGCCTGCTACTGGAAATAAACAATTTATTGTTAATGAAATTAAACCTGCTCTAGCAAAAGCAAAAACTCTAGGGTCTGATTTAGTAAATAAAACTGCTGAGGAAAATGTTAAATTAATTGTAGAGAATTTGCCTAAACGTAGTGAGATATTAACTAACTTAGTAAATGATAATAAGTTAAAAATTGCTGGTGGTATTTATAGTTTGACTGAAGGGAAAGTAACAATTGTTTCTGATATAAACTAACTAATAAGGTAAAAATTGGATGCGAAATTTTGCTATCTCAACTGCTATTGAAGCAGGTAAAATCTTAAGAGACTACTTTGGACGTAAAATTACAATTAGTCATAAAGGGCAAATAGACTTAGTTACAGAAGTAGACTTACTTTCGGAAAAATATATTAAGGAACAAGTAGGTTCTCATTATCCTAAACATCAAATTCTAGCGGAAGAAGGTGGATTTACGGCTTCTAATTCGGATTATCGTTGGATAGTTGACCCACTAGATGGAACAACTAATTATGCACATGGTTATCCAATTTTTTGTGTATCAATCGCGCTAGAATATGCAGGAAAATTAGTTTTAGGTGTAGTTTATGATCCAACTCGAGATGAACTTTTTGTTGCTGAAAAAGGACTAGGAGCAACACTTAATAATCGAGCAATTCATGTATCTGAAACCGCCCTATTAAAAGATGCTCTTTTAGTAACAGGCTTTCCCTATGATATTAAAACTAATTCTAATAATAACTTAAATTATTTTTCGCGGTTTGCTTTAACTGCTCGTGCAGTGCGTCGGGATGGTTCTGCTGCATTGGATCTTTGCTATACTGCTGCTGGTCGTTTTGATGGTTTCTGGGAAATGCACCTAGGCCCCTGGGATGCTGCTGCGGGAATACTAATAATTGCTGAAGCAGGTGGAAAAATAACTAGATTTGATGGAAGCGATTTTGAGTTATACCCGCCTAAAACACGTACTTTAGAGGTGCTTGCTACTAACAAATTAATCCATGAAGATATGATAAAAGTGCTTTCAGATGATTTTGTTTTACCTAAGCAGTAAATTAAAGTTTATTACTATTTTCTAAAAAAATTTTAAGGAGTTGCAATGTCAAACAAAGATATAACAGAAGATTACAGAAATCTTAGTGAAGAACAATATATTCGTAAACAAGAAGAAGAAACACGTGATAGGCTTCGTAGAGAAGAAGAATTAAAAAAACAACGTGAAGAAATGGGACGAATTATTGGTATTAGTGATGATGAGCTATTAGTAGCTCTGCAAAAGCAGGAATATACAGCAGAAACAGTAAAATTAGTCGAACTATTGCCATTAGTTAAAGTCGCTTGGGGTGATGGTAGCATTAGTAGTAGAGAGAAAGAAGAGCTATTAAAGGCATTAGAATTTAAGGGAATAAAGTCAGACAGTGCTGTACAAAAACAAATAGATAAGTGGCTAATAGAAAGTCCTTCAGACAGTTTTTTCCAAACAAACTTAGAATTATTAGCTAAAGTTTTTGAAAAACTTCCAGAAACAGAAAAGTCTGCCCGAAGAGAAAATATATTAATCTATTGTAATCAAATAGCTAACGCTTCAGGTAGTTTTTTAGGTGTAGGAAGCAAAGTTAGTGAAGGCGAACAAAAAGCCATAGACTTAATTTCTAGAACTTTACCAAAGTAAGCATTCTTACAAAGTTGGGTTATACATAGGCTTATAGACTTAAGTATAACCCATTATCATTTTAAAGCTTTTGCTTAAAAACTCTTTAATAACCATTCAAGTTTATTTTTAATAGTTTTTGAGACGCTAGTAGGTGTCTCAAAAATAACAGAAAAAATTCTACGGTGTTTTCCTTCAGGACAGTTAAGACGCTCTACGCCATGCCAGGATTGTGGGACGTTCTTAAAAAGAAAACTATAGTTATCTAAAAATGGAACAGGAGTTTTTGTCTTAAAGTCGCTAAAATCTGGATTTAGGGCAGAAATTTGTTTTTGACCTAAAATTACAGTTGCACCTCCCCATTCTTCTTGCCAATCCTGTCTAGTATTAAAATAAAAAAGGTGTGTTCCAAGTTTATCTTCTACATCACAGTGTGGTGAAACTTCAGAACCATTTATTCCAATATGCAAAACATACTTCAAGTCAAAAGGAGAAACTCCCAAAAGCCGTTTTATAAATTGTTGATATTTTATGCTTTCTAACTCATTAATAAACTGTTGCCAACTTTTTGATAACTCTTCATGTTTTATAAAGCCTAAATTATCACCCTTTTCTATAGATTTCTTATAGCTTAAGTAATATCTATTATGGGGCCGTTGATTGTATTTTCTTGTAAGATTTTCATTTTTCTTAAATTTTTCTATACTAGGAAAATCACTTACTAACTGCTGAAAGCTTGTAGGTGTTAGCAGTTCATAAAAGGAAGCAAAGGGAAACGTTTCTTTTTCATAAAACATTTTTTTATCAAATTCTGCTAACTTTTCATAATTTATTAGGCTATTTTTATCCATAAACTAATCTTTTAACTTTCTTTACAAAAAACCTTTGTATTTTTTTTTGTAAACTAATTTGCTCTTTACCTAAACTAAACAAAGGATCTTGAACTTCGCCAAGCAAATTTATAAAAAGCCTGGGAAAAGTTGTCACCTCACGTACTGTAACACCATGAAAAGAATTAACTGTATTAAGAAATAATACTAAAGTATTTGGCTGATATTTAATAGTTTTTATTACTTCAAAATATTGGCTATCCATTTCTTTTTCATGCAGGATTAAATCTTGTTTTTTTAATCTACAAACCTCAAGATCTCCACCTTTAGAACTATCTTCGGGATGTCGGAAATAATAAAGACCTGTAAAAAGCTTATTTGGTCTATCTAAATGAGTGCCTCTTATAGAAGTTGGCTTTCCAAAAACAGGTGTATTGATAGCAAATTGAGCATCTAGCAAGACTTTTGCTTGGGAAAATGTATTTATTCCTCTTATGCCTGTAGTTAGTTTATCTAATTTTCCTACTTTATTTTCAAAATGTGGATAGATTTTTAAGATATGTTCTTTAAATAAGTCTAAAAACTTGTCAAAAAAATCCTGTGAAGTATGAGTCTTTAAAAAATCTCCCCACAAAGAGCTAATTGTAAGTGAATTAAGGGCATGTGATGTTGATAAATTAAAGCGTTTATTACTTTCAGGAGTTTTTATTTTAGTAATTATTTCTAAGGATGGATAGCTTAAAGCTAATTTTTTATACAACTCTTCTGCTAAAGCATTTTGTAAAACCAAGTGTGGAAAAGGTTCTTCTACGATTTGTGATTTAGTTACATTCTTAATAATGGAGTCCATAGATTTATTTTGTTAAGAGTTTTTTAGCCATTTTTCTTTTAACTTTTTGATTTCTTTGCTGCTATAAAAATGTTGAGTATATTTTGAGTCTAACATTTTGTTTATATAACTTGCTGGTAGTTTAACTGTAGCCAAAAACTTACGGTAAATATCAGCATAGCCTTTTTCATCAGCAACATTTTTAGATACCAAAGAAAAGCTTTTATCTAAAAATGTTCTTAAGATTTCTTGCTTAATTTGATCATTTAGATTATGTTTCATTATTAAAATATCATAACAACCTGACTTAATTTGTAAGTAACCTTTATCTTGTGGAAAGTTATATTGATAGACATCCACGCCTAGAACTTCTTTAAATTCTAGATCAAACCAGGTCAAAGGAACATAATCTAGATGTTTTTCAAAAAAGCCTTGGGTAAGCTCTTCTAATGATAATTTTGAGTAGGCATCTTTTATACCCCAAATTTGATCTAGCACTTGAAAATAATCAGAAATATTTCTGCTAATAGGGTCACGTACAAGAGTTATAATTTTTACAGGTATTTTACTTTCTATTATATTATTATAAACAAAAGGTGACAATATTTCGTGTATTTTTTCAGGAGTTTGCCAACCTTTTTCTATTCTATCTTGTCGATGTTTAATAATATTTACTGGATTTAATCTATGAATATGAAAAGTGATAAAACCTTCATCTTTAACTAATGCTTGGTAAATGGTGGAAGACGCAACCTTGCCCATTTGATAAACAAGTACTGGTGGAAGAGGCTTATTTAATGCTCGTTTTATTTTAAGATAAAATGTTGCTTTTAATATTGGTTTTGTCTGGAAAACCTTTATTAGTAATGGTGTTTTACTAATATTTATAAGTGTTTTCCAAATAATTTCTTTTTTCATAATTTACTATTAAAAATTATTTATCTGATCATATTATTAATCATTCTTTTTATTGTTCTAGGATATTTTTTATACCAAGGCATTAAGTTTTCTATTTCTGAAGCCATCACGCCTGGCTTAAGTTTACAGGTAAATAAAGCTTCTTTTACGTGCATAGTAAAATGATGCGCCATATAAGGTATAGGACTTGGTGAACGTGCAGCAACACCTTGAATTGCATTTGGTGTATTCATAAATATAACAAATGTATTTTTTTTGTAAGGAATAACTTTTTCTATGTTTAACAGTTCAATATCTACAACTTGATGATCGCCTAAAATCAACTCTTTTCCTGGCTTTAATGAATAAAAAATATGTTCTGCACCTTCGGATTTATCCTCATCTGGTTTTAAGGATAAATACGAAAGAAAAAGTGTTTTTAATATCTTAAGGTGTGGCTGTCGTTGTACACAAGTTTGATTAAAAATAGGAGTATGTATTAATATTTTTGAGTCTAACAAGACTTGATTTTTTGCAATATTTGAATTTGTACTTTTGTCTCTAAGTGCTGTTTCTAGTTCATCTAGCAAAGCAAACCTTTGTTCAAAATCTGGATATTCTTTAAGTATATAAGGTCTAAATAATCTAAGAGCATCTTTCCAAATCGCATCCTCACAATGTTCTATAGTGAATTTTCTCCAAGAGTCGGACAAAGTAGAATCATTGATAGCTCTATAAGCTGGTAAATAAATTTTGTGGTTATCATTGTATTTTTTACCTTTAGTAAATTTATTAAGTTTAGGAAATTCTTTTATAAGTTGTTCACAAAATGCAGGTTCCAAGATATTTTCCACTACTATATGTGGAAAAGGTTTTTCAATAACTTGGTCAGGTGTAAGTTTTGATAGTAGTGACATAAATTTACCTTAAAGTTATGTTTTCCCAATTATTTATCAAAAATAGTTTTGCTCTTGTTAAAATTGGAAGCTTTTTTATAAGCGGGTTAACGAATTTATTATCTAGTTTTTGAATAATTTTTGAAGGTATTTTTTGACTATCTTCTACCCTATTTTCAATCTGCCAAACTAAAGAAGGTCTAATAAATCCTGCTTTAATATGTTCTTTAATAAGGTCTAAAGAAACAATATTTTTGTCTATAGCCTCAAATAAAAGTTGAAACCAAAGATAGCTTAGTGGATTTTTTGTTGAAAGCCAGGGCTGAGTATGAATTTTAGTAAAATGAAGCAAAGCTGTTTTTTCTTTTTCAAAGTTTTCTAATGAATTCCACTCTTCTGGAATAGTGTAGGCTTTATTTTTAGCAATAATTAAATCTTGCATTAACTCTCTATAACTAAATATATTTTGATCAAGTTGTTTGATTATTTCTTTTATATCCCACTTAAGTTTTTCACAATCTATTAACAAAACACTATGCTGTGCTAAAGTTGCCTTAAATTGCTTTAAACTTAAAAGCTCTGCTCCCTCAAAAACTATTTCCCAAAGCTTTTTGATATCTTGAAATACAATCATATCTGAATCTAAATAAATAGCTTTACCAGAAAATTTTTGTATCTCAGGAATTAAAAACCGCTGAAAAGAAAATGCTGTAAACGGTTGATTTTTAGGATCTTTAGCAATAGGTATTTTAATATTACTTTGATACAAAGGAAATACATTAACTATAGATTTTGTATTTTTGACAATAGAATACTCTAATATCTTAAATGGTATTAACTCTTTTTCAGTTGCACCAACATAAACTTGTATAGTTTCCATAAGTTACAAAAAAGTTTATCTACAATTAATCCCTAATTCTACTAAAGATTTCCATAAAATATCTCCAATAATCATTAATTCTTTGTCATATTGACTTAAGATTTGGCTAATAGCTTCTAACTCAGAATCTACATTATGGTTAGGAGCATATTTGTTATTTGAATGTAAATCTCCGGGATAGCGTCCTTCTGAATGCTGGTATAAATCCATCCCAGCTATAACTAAGCGTTTAGGCTGTAAAGCTACAGCTACCATCAACATCAATATACCTGTGCTTAATTTATCATTATGTTCTATATCATTACAAAAACCTAATAATCTTTCGATAGTAAAAAAGCTCATTGGGCTTAGCCCCTCTGTCCAAAGGCGACGTAGCAACATTCCTTCTTCTTTTCTAATAGTAGATATACTATAGATGCAACCTTTAACTTTTTGAAAAGTCTTTGGGCTACCTACAAAAACAACATCAGGATTATCAAAAAGCTTACGCTCTTGCCAAATAAAATTTACTCGAAACAAAACATCATATTTTAGATTAAAAAGTAATGGATCCTCTGATGATGGGCCATTACCTAAGCATAAAATTGTTTCTGGATAACCTAATTTTTGTTTTAACTCTTCTAAAGTATCTATTCTATGTTTAGAAAAATACTTTGCTATTTTTTTCCAAAAGTAACTTTGTCCTATTTTGTCACGAAATGTTGGAATTAACACACTTGTTTTATCTAATTGATTTATATTAAATAAATGCTGTTCTAATAAATCAAATTGATTTTTTTTAGAAATCTCATCCCAGAAATTATCATTTATTAAAATAGTTTGTTTGCTAAATCCTCTATTATTAAGTTGTTCTACAATTTCACTATCTTTACTAACAAATAAACAGGCTTTACTTGATAGAACATTATTAGAAAATAATTTTGTTATTTCTAAGAGTGTTTTTCTATCAATATTTAACCAAATTATTGGAATATTATTTTTTAATAAAAAGAATACTATTTTTTCACTTAACCCTTTATAAGATCTTAGAATTATTAATGCACTTGGGTTAGTTGATTGGAAAAATCTTGAAAAAACAATACTTAAAGGTGTGAGAAAAATAAAATCATCAATATAACGACTTTTTAAGGAAGCAATACTACTTAAATCTGGGCAAGTAAAAACCCAATGTTGTTTAGGAAAATAGTTTTGAAAGGCACTAATAGCTTTTCGGAAAGTTTCAAAATCATCAAAGTTTTCCCCATAAATCCATACAGAAGTCTTAACTTTGGGAAGAAATAAGCTTATTTGTTGGGCAAATGCTAGTAATTTCATCTCACTTTATTAAATAACTCAATAACTTCTATTTTTGTTACTTAATTTTGATTCTATTGGCTAATCTCCATTATCTCCAATTGCTGTTACTGGGCAAGAATCCATTGCCTCTTGGCATTGTTCTTCCTCTTCTGGTGATTCAGGTTGTTTATAAACATAAGAATATCCATCATCATCTTGGCGAGTAAAATTACTAGGGGCAGTATCTCTACAAACATCACAGTCAATACATTCAACATCAACATAAAAGCGACCAAAAATATTTTCTGGATGTTTTTTTGTCTTATCGGCCATAAAATTGACTAACTCCTTGACTAACTACGAAAGTTGCAAGATTCTATCACGACCCAATATAAAAAGGCTAAAATGCTACGCAGTCTCTATCCAAAAAATTTTATTACTTACTGGTTATTACTTGATTACTTATGAGCTTATCACAAAATTACAACTCAAATAAATTAAACATTCTTCTACTTTTATTACAACCTATAAAAAACGAATTAATTAACTCATTAATTAATCATCTTGAGCCTTTATTTAATGCCTTATGTAAAGTAGAAATAAAACAATTAAATTTAGAATTTGCTTACAATAAAAAACGCCAGCAATATGACTCTACTGCTATTTTAGCTTATCTTAAACCCCTATCCCCTAATAACTACCGTACTATAGCAATTTTTTCTAAAGATTTATTTTCAAGTGGCAGCACTTTTGTTTTTGGAGAAGCAGAAGTAGCAGGCCGAATAGCTATTATTTCCTTAGCAAGATTAACAGACTTGAACTCACAAAATTTTGATTCCCTAATTTCCATTCTTTGCAAAGAAGTAACTCATGAATTAGGCCACGTTATCGGACTTAGACATTGCTTAAACAAACGTTGTGTAATGTCTTTTTCTGCTAACTTAGAAGCAGTAGAAAAAAAGCAAGCTAAGTTTTGTCCTGATTGTCTGCATACGCTAGCTGAAATACTTATGTATCAAAATATTTAAGTAATTTAGTAAATGTACGCTGAGAATTATCTTGTCTTTCTTTTGTATCCTGTAACATTCCTGTATCTATATGGCCTTCGGAAAATAATCTCTTTAATAAATCTGGTAGTTGTTCTATTTTAATATGTTCAAATGTAACTAAAGCATTACCTAAACGAATGATGTCATGATCTTCTAGAGGAACTCCTATATCATTAGACGGAACAGTTAATTCTTGCCAACCTTGCTTAAATCTTTGTATAGCTGTTCCACGGCGGCTATTACAATCTTTTAAGAAAAACTGCCCGTCCCGAAATTCAATACAAGCATGACGACGAGAAATAGATTTATTAATTGAATCTCCTGTTCGAGAAAAAGCAAAATGATTTTTTTCTTGTACTAGACCTTCAACAGAAAAAACATTCTGTGAACGTCCTAAATAAGTAAGTGGTTTAACGATTAGGTAATGCTCTCTAAAAGCACGGGCATTAACCGTTTGTAGCAATGCTAGAGGTGAAACTTCTGTTTTTGGATGTCCAACTTTGATAATACGCGAAGCATTAGCCTCAACTAGAACATCAAACCCACTGGGCGATTGCTTGCTATTAGGCCATTCTATTCTTACCATACAGCGACTTTTTAAGCGTCCTGACTTTGTTTTTGATGCTACGCCAGGAAGTAGATCTATTTCTGTGCGTAAAAAATCAAATAACTTATAACCTTTTGCTTGAATATAAGAATAAATATGTTGGTAAAATGCCTTGGTAGAAAAAATTGTTTCTAAATCCTGTATTTTCTTAGGTTTTACCGTTGGAACAAAAATATGAATTATATTAGGAACATAAGTGTAATTATTTTCCCAAACAAGTTTTTTTGCTTCTAGTTGTTGAAAAAGTTCTTGTGAAAATAATGTGGGGAAATTTCATCATAACTAATAGCAGTAGTTGAAATTATCAACAAAAATTGTTCTAGCCCTAAAGTAATTTCTGTAATTGTTTTACTCATAACTATTTTTTATTTTAATTTCTATGGGTGCCTTTATTTTTTTATTTTTCTTCTTAAAATTTTACAAATACTTGATTCTTTTGTCTTGCCTAAAATAATTTTTTCGTTATTCTGTACAAAAAAAGAGGAAAAGATGTCAGAACAAGGAAAAAATCAAAACTCAGCCATTTGGACAATGCTTAAAACGTCAATTATTGGTCGCACGATCAATCGTCTTGCAGGCCCTTTTGTTGATGCCCAGATTTTAGCCGCTGTCCAAGAATATTTTCCTAAGGCTAGGTTAATTTCTCATGCTCGCACAGATATACTACATATTGAAACCCGACTAAGCCATGTTACCGGCAAGTTTGTACATACTACATTTTCTGTAATATTAAAAGATCCTCAACTTGACGAACTTTGTCTAGCTATGGAAATAGGCGGCTATAAAGCACTAGTTTTTGGTTTTACTCCAGAAAAAGTGCTTTGGTTTTTACGTGCTAATGATTTTTATTTACTTGATACAGAAGCATGGGAAAATTACCGTCTTTGCTTAGATAATATTGATGTAGGAGAAATCTTAATTCCAGATGTAAACCCAACTTTACCTTTAGAATAGTACTTAAAATTAGCTTTTAGACTTTCTCTAATAATGTCCAAGTCATTCCAAAACGATTATTTTGCATTGTTGCAATAGTCACCGTAGCATAATCATGTTTTATAGACCAAAAAATGTCTCTAATCCTTACTTTAGTTCCTATAGGTAAGCCAGAGTAAGCCGAACGTAATTGATAAATTTGATTAATTTGCGCACCACATGTAGCTTGTCCTGTAGGGCAACGTCCGCTTTTTCTTCTTTCAAGTAAGCCACACTCATTACAAAAAAGCTCTGTTAAATCCTCAATAGATTGTAAGTTAGTAAATCTTTCCACAAACACCCCCAAAATTTTAAGATATTTCATTTCGCAAATAAGTTTACAATGTACTTAATCCACAACCAATTAGCATTTACAAAAACTAGGTTATAATCCATTATAGCGATTTTATAAATAGGTTTTATTATAATTAATTTTTCTCAACTTTTTAGGAGGTTTTAACCGTGAAAGAATATGATGTTGTTGTTTTAGGTGCTGGCCCAGGTGGTTATGTAGCAGCAATTCGAGCCAGCCAACTAGGGCTAAAAACCGCAATAGTTGAAAAACAATATTGGGGTGGTGTTTGCTTAAATGTTGGTTGTATTCCTTCCAAAGCATTACTAAGAAATGCAGAACTAGCCCATATTTTCAAAAAAGAGGCCAAAACCTTTGGTATTAAAGTAGATGGTAAAGTGTCTTTTGATTATGGCGAAGCTTTTCGCCGTAGCCGTAAAGTTGCTGATGGCCGCGTTAAAGGTGTCCACTTTTTAATGCGTAAAAATAAAATTGATGAATATGAAGGCTGGGCAAATTTTCTTGATCCACACAACCTACAAGTCAAATTAAATAAAGGTGGAGAAGAAATTATTAGATTTAAGCATTGTATTATTGCGGCTGGTACAACTACTCGGTTAATTCCTGGCTCAAAACTAAGTGAAAGAGTTGTCACTTACGAAGAACAGATTATGCAAGATAATCTACCTAGCAGCATTATTATTGCTGGTGCTGGTGCAATTGGAGTAGAGTTTGCTTATGTAATGCACAATTATGATGTTGATGTCACAATTGTAGAGTTTTTAGACCGTGTTGTTCCTTTAGAAGATGAAGAAGTTTCAGCAGAATTACATAAACAATATCAACGTAGCGGCATTAAAATAATGACTAAAACCCGCGTTGATAATATTGAAGATACAGGAAAAAATGTTCGTGTTACTGTCACCGGGCCTGATGGTACACAACAAGTTTTAGAAGCAGATAAAATACTTCAAGCTATAGGCTTTAAGCCTCGCACTGAAGGCTATGGACTAGAAAACACTGGTGTAAAACTTACCGAACGTGGCGCAATTAATATTAATGGCAAAATGCAAACCAGCGTCCCCCATATTTATGCTATTGGTGATGTTACTGCAAAATTTATGCTTGCTCACGTAGCAGAATCAATGGGAGTTATTGCAGCAGAAAATATTGCTGGTGCTGAAACCATAGAAATAAATTTTGATATGGTGCCACGTGCAACTTATTGCCAACCTCAAGTTGCCAGCTTTGGTTATACCGAAAAACAAGCCCGTGAAAAAGGCTATGATGTCCAAGTAGCCAAATTCCCTTTCCAAGCCAATGGTAAAGCACACGGCTTAGGTGACGCTACAGGCTTTGTAAAATTAATTAGCGATAAAAAATATGGTGAATTACTAGGTGGACATATGATTGGGCCAGATGTTACAGAACTGCTACCCGAACTAACCTTAGCCCAAAAATGGGAATTAACCGCTGAAGAAGTCGCCCGAAATATTCATGCACATCCAACATTAAGCGAAGCTGTCAAGGAAGCGGCTCATGGCTTAGTTGGACATATGATTAACTTCTAAAGTTTACTTTTAGTTTTTAACCTATAGCTGATTTAACATTAATTTTGTTATTGTTAAGTCAGCTATCTTGTTTTTATACAATTAGTTAGCAATCTATAGCTTACCTTTTCCGTAAACAAGCTTATAAAAATACCAACAATTTAGCTATTATCCACATCAAAAGGAAAAAGCCTCTAAAAAATTTAAGGAGCTAAACTTATGTATTGCCTAAAAAAATTATGGACTTACTTAAAATTATCTATCTCTTTAATGGTTATTTTTTCTCTTAACCTTCCTATTTTACCTAGTCAAATTCCTTTAAAGTTTAGTTCTGAAGCTAGCACTGTTGCTGCTAGCAAAAATAATGCAGATATAGACAAAACTGTTTATTTTGAAGCCATTAACAATAATCAATTTATTGCTAAAACCAAGGCTTATCAGGCAGAAATAACTGCTAATAAAATTAATCTTTTGCTAAATAGTCAAGGAAATCCTAACAAACAAATCCAAATTAATTTCATCAACTCTAATGCTCAAAGTGAGCTAGTAGCAGAAAATCCGCTTGTAGGAAAAAGTAATTATTTTATTGGAAATGATGAAAAAAATTGGCAGACCCAAGTTAAACACTACAAACAAATCCAAGCAAAATCAGTCTATCCTGGTATTGACTTAAATTATTATGGAAACAATGGACAGCTAGAATATGATTTTCTAGTTTCTTCAAAAACCAACCCTCAACAAATTAAACTTAGCTATAACGGAATAGAAAAATTAGCTTTAGCTGATAATGGAGACTTGATTTTAACAGTAGCTAATGAAACTATCCGCCAGCATAAACCTATTGTTTATCAAGTAATTAACAATAATAAACAATTTGTTGATTGTAGCTATTTAATTACTGATAACACGGTTAGTTTTAATTTAGCTAAATATGACCCAAATCATACCCTAGTAATTGATCCTGTTATTAGTTATGCAACTTATATTGGTGGCGATGGACAAGACGCTATTAACCTAAATTTTACAGACTCAGCCGGCAATTTTTATCTTGTTGGTAGTAGTCGTTCTAGCAATTTTCCCCTAGTCAACCCTGTTCAAAACCGTTTCAAAGGTTCAGGAGAGCTAACAATAGTAAAACTTAATCCTAACGGACAAATACTATACTCAACTTACGTAGGTGGTAAAAATGAGGAGCGACCATTAAGAATGGTGGTTGATAACAGTGGAAATATCTATGTAATAGGTGCAACCAACTCCCGTGATTTACCGCTAAAAAATGCTCTCCAAGAGGTTTATACTAAAACCCGGTTAGAGACATTTTTTGTTATTAAACTAGATGCTAATGGTGGACTTGTTTATTCAACTTATCTTGGTGGTGGCGGAGAAGTACTAGATCCTTTTAGATTTGTAGTAGATGACAATGGTAATTTTATTATGTTAGGAACTACAAATTTTAGAGAATTTAAGCTCTTAAATGCTTTCCAAACTTTATATGGTAATCGTGATGGTGTTGCCACTAATGTTTCAGACCTTTTTCTTACTAAGCTAAATTCTAATGGCAGTGCTATTTTTTCAACTTACCTTGGTGGTATTGGTAATGAAGAAATAGCTGGTTTAAGCTTAGATCCATTAGGTAATATCTACGTAGCAGGAACAACTGAAAGCAAAACTTTTCCAAAACGAAATGCAAGACAAAAGAAATTTGCTGGTGGGACAGATGGCTTTATCACAAAGTTTAATCCTCGTGGAGAAGTTATTTACTCCACTTTCCTTGGTGGTAGCGGGTTTGATGACATCCGTAACTTTGTTGTAGACACAACTGGCAATATTACTTTAGTAGGAAAAACTGGCTCACCTAACTTCCCAATTCAAAGTGCTTTTCAATCAACACTTGGTGGCAATGATGATGTATTTATCACTAAGCTAAGTGATCAGGGAGCCATTATCTTTTCAACTTATTTTGGTGGTAATGATAGGGAATTAACTTCTAATTTAGACTTAAAAGTAACTTTAGATAATGCCAATAATTTACTACTTTCTGGAACAACTTTTTCTAGTAATTTTCCTATGGTAGGAAATAGCTTCCAATCAACCTACGGCCAAGCAGGAGATATTTTTCTAGCAAAAATAAATATGCTTGGACAGCCTATTTTTACAACTTATCTTGGTGGTCAAAGAGTAGAAACTATACTGCGTATTACAACTGATACAAATGGAAATATTTATTTGTTAGGCGAAAGTAATTCACCTAATTTTCCACTGAGAAACGCTTTTCAATCTGTCCAACGTGGAGATAAAACTTTAGTAGTAGCTAAATTTGCTACTGATGGCAGTTTAATCTTTTCTACTTATTTAGGTGGGCAATTAATGCAAGAAGTTGGTAATTTTACAGTTGATTCATTAGGTAATACTTACGTAATAGGTCGAACTAAATCAATAGATTTTCCAACTCGCAATGCGTTTCAAGCAATGTCTGGAGGCGGATTTGGAGCATTTTTTGATGTATTTGT
This sequence comes from Blastocatellia bacterium, assembly GCA_016713405.1. Lineage (NCBI taxonomy): Bacteria > Pseudomonadati > Acidobacteriota > Blastocatellia > Blastocatellia bacterium. Next base: position 141,580 of record JADJPF010000020.1, on the reverse strand, counting down.
TACTAAGTTTGGAGCCAATGGAGATGTAGTTTATTCTACTTATTTAGGTGGTAGCCAAGATGAAAACAACCAAAGTTTAGGGTTTTCTTTTGTAGATCCTAGCGGTCAAGTTTACCTAGTTGGTACAACGGCTTCTGCTGATTTTCCAACCCGTAATGCTCTACAAACTAGTTTATCTGGAGCAACAGACATTTATATTACTAGTTTTGATGCTCAAGGTCGTGCGATCTCCTCTAGTTATTTTGGCGGCAATGGAATGGACAGAGAAACCAATGTTGTTATAACAAATACAGGAATAATTTATTTGACTGGAGTTACCGAATCTACTAACTTTCCTACTTTAAACGGCGCACAAAGTTCTTTTGGTGGTGGCGGTCAAGATGGATTTTTTGCTGTAATTAACCCTTAAAACTAGGAAAGTAATGTTATCTACTAGAAAAAAACTTAAAGCTTTAGAAGTAGGTAGCCGCATAGGTATTCTTGGCGGTGGTCAACTTGGAAGAATGCTAGCCCTGGCAGCCCGTCAAATGGGCTATCGTGTTCATGTCCTTGAACCAACGCCAGACGCGCCTTGCTCACAGGTTGCTGATAAACATATTGTTGCTAATTATGATGATATTGCGTCTGTCCTAAAACTTGGCAAACGTTGTGATGTTGTCACTTATGAGTTTGAAAATATTGATGTTCGCTCTGTAATAGCTTTAGAAGAAGCAGGTTATCCGGTTTTTCCTAGTAGTCAGGTGCTAAAAACTACTCAACATCGAATTTTAGAAAAACAATTTGTTCAAAGCATTGGGATTAATACGGCTCCATTTTACCCAGTAAACACTCTTGTAGATTTAGAACAAGCTGCTAGTAAAATTGGATTTCCTGCTATTATCAAAACCGCTTATGGTGGTTATGATGGCAAAGGCCAAGTTAAAGTAACCAACCTTGAACAAGCTCAACTAGCTTTTCAAGAATTACTAAACCGCCCATTAATTTGGGAAAAAATGATTAAATTTACCAAAGAGCTTGGTATTATTTGCGTTCGAGATAGAAATAACCAAATAGTCACCTATCCTGTAACAGAAAACATTCATGTAGAAAATATTTTAGACACTACCCTTGTCCCAGCTTTTGTTTCTGCTAAAGTTGCAGACCAAGCAACAGAAATCGCCCGACAAATTGCCCAAAATCTAAATATTGTTGGTGTATTTTGTGTAGAAATGTTTCTACTAGAAAATGATGAAATCCTAGTCAATGAAATAGCTCCACGTCCCCATAACAGCGGTCATTACAGCATAGACGCTTGTCTTTGCTCCCAATTTGAACAACAACTGCGGGCAATTTGTAACTTGCCTTTAGGCTCGCCTAGAATGCTTTCTAAAACCGCGGTTATGGTCAATATTTTAGGTGATCATAAAGGTGATCATTTGTCTGGCACAACAGGGCTTTTATCAGACACGAATGTTTGTTTACATCTTTATGGTAAGAAAAAGGCTAAAACCAAGCGTAAGATGGGGCATTTTACAGTTTTATCTGATGATTTGGATGAAGCGTTTGAAATAGCCCAAAAGACTAGAAAACAATTGCGCTGGATTGCCCGACGCTAGCTAGCCTATATTTTTTGAATAATAATGATTTAACGCAATGATAGCTTTTTCTAAAATTTCTTGAGGATCGCTAGATAATTCAAGATTTGTTGTTTTTTTTCTAAATGTTTTATCTTCTACAATTTGGCAGTTTATTTTTCCATCTGTATCTTTTTTAATTTCCAAACAACCTATTTTAGTCTTTAACTCTACAAGATCATCAAATTTTTTTTCTGACATTATGACTACATAGTCAAGATTCCCCCATGCATAAAATTTTTCTGGCCCTGCAATAGTTGGCGATGTTAAATGCTCTTGCCAAAGCTTGTCCATAAGAGCAACAAATTTTTCTAGTTGATTAGCGTAAGATCCTGTAGAACTATTGGTTGTTGAAGACATGTTTTTTTCCACACTACTAAGTAAGTTTGAATCAACAAAGTTAATTTAATATGATAGCCTGCTTCAACTAGTCAACTCCAATTAGCAAAAGGATTTTTTATGAAATTAGGGCTAGAAACTATTTTTACTGATCATTTAGATTTACTACGTGGTAAGCGTGTAGGATTAATAGTTAATCCTGCTTCTATAAATCAACAATTTGAACACGCCGCAGATAGTTTTTACAAATGTTCAGAATTTAATCTAACCACGCTTTTTGGCCCTCAACATGGTATTCGCGGCGAGACTCAAGACAATATGATTGAGTGGGAAGGCTTTAAGGACAGCCGCACTAACCTAACAGTTTATAGTTTATATGGAAAAACTCGTGTCCCTACAGAAGAAATGCTTAAAAATATTGATGTGCTGGTTTTTGATATTCAAGATGTAGGAACTAGAGTTTATACATTTATTTATACTATGGCACATGCAATGCAAGCTTGCGCTAAATATGGTAAGGAAATGGTGGTGCTAGATCGCCCTAATCCAATTGGAGGAGAGCTAGTAGAGGGAAATATTTTAGAATCAGAATTTGCTTCTTTTGTTGGCTTATTTCCTATTGCAATGCGTCACGCAATGACAGTAGCCGAACTAGCATTAATGTTTAATGACGCTTTTGGAATTAACTGCAAGTTAAACGTAGTACCAATGCAAGGTTGGAAGCGTTCGATGTGGTGGTCAGAAAGCAATATTCCTTGGATTTTGCCTTCGCCAAATATGCCAACACTTGATACAGCAACGGTTTATCCAGGAATGGTAATTTTTGAAGGGACAATGGTTTCTGAGGGTCGCGGGACAACTCGCCCATTTGAGCTAATTGGCGCACCCTATATTGACCCATATAAACTAACTGAAGAGCTAAATAATTTACACTTACCTGGTGTTTATTTTCGTCCAACTTATTACCAGCCTACTTTCCATAAGCATGTTGGTCAATTATGTGGTGGGCTACAACTTCATATAACTGATAGGCAAACTTACAAATCAGTAATTACAGCAGTAGCAATTTTAAGCACAATTTATCATCTTTACACAGATAAGTTTGAGTGGAAACAACCGCCTTATGAATATGTGCATGACAAATTGCCTATTGATGTAATTTTTGGGACAGACAAAGTTAGAAAGCAAATTGAAGCAAATATGTCTATTGATGAGATAGAAAATTCTTGGTCAGGCGGTGTTGATGAGTTTATCAGACTAAGAGAAAAATATTTAATTTATAAATAATATTTAACTTATAGGATTAAGTTGTCTATTTTTTGCAACGCGAACAATATAACCCATACAAAAACAAGCTAAATGAAGGCCAAATAATATAAATATGCAAAGGAAAAATCCATAAAGATCAAATTTTGGAAAAGGTAAACTTATAAAAAAAGAATAAACTAATGATATTGCTAGTATATGGCTTATAGCATCTTTTGGTTTTAGTAGATAGCCTAGATAAGAAATAGCAAAAGCATAATTTGATAAAATAACAAATAAAAGTATACCAGTTATATAAAATCCAAATAAAGATAAAATAATTGTTGTAGAAATATGAAAATATACTTTTGCTAAAATAAAAGAAAGGGTAATAACAAGCCAATAGCAATAAGAATATGTAAGAAGAAAAGTTTTTAATTTTTCTTTTTGAACATGAATAAATTCCCGTTGTTCATATTCGTTTTGCCTAATAAAAAAACAAGAAGCACAATTACAAACTTCTAGGTGTGGCATAACTTCACCCCGCAATTTTACTCAGTAAATAATGATCCTGGAACATAGCGTTCACGTCCCATAAAACGTTCAACATTGCTTTTTACCCCTCCAAAGTCTTTAATATTATGAAAATCCATAGACTTACCAGAGGTTAGCAAAATGCGTAAAGAGGGTTTTGTTAATAAATAGTACCAAGAGCGTTTTTCTACACAACCTAGTACTTTTTCCATATCAACTTCTACTGTAGGGGAACTTTGTTTGCTACGAACTGCTGGAAACCAAAAAGCCGATGATTGGTCATAATTATCTTGCCATTTTCCCACCAAGCCCGCTGTGCTTGGGTGGTAAGAACTTCAAATTCGCCAGGATTAAGATTTAACTTTTGATCTTTTTTACCAAACCACTTTGCCATAATAAATTTTTACCTTTTTATCTTGTAAACGCTAGCCACCAATACAAGACATTGTTCTTTCTGGGGCAATAAAATCTGGATCATTAATTTTATGTCCAACTTCTTTTTTTAGTACAGCACTAATTATAAAATTTTTTATTTGTTGTTCACTTACACCATTTCTTAGCAAATCGCGTAAGTTATGTTCAGTTAGTGAAAATAAGCAAGTTCGGATTTGTCCATCTGCTGTAAGGCGTATCCGGCTACAAGCACCACAAAAAGGTTGTGTAACTGGTGCAATAATTCCTATTTCTCCGCCTACGCCATCAGCAAAGCCAAAACGCTGAGCAGTTTCACTTTTATGATTAGCAATTAATGGTTTTAATGGATAAACAACATTAATTTTGTCAAAAATTTCTTGACCAGAAACTACTAAATCTTTGTTCCACTCCCCTGGCCCATCTAAAGGCATATATTCAATATATCGAGCTATTAAGTTTTTTTCTCTAGCAAAACGAGCAAAATCAACAATTTCATTTTCATTAATATGGCGCATTACTACCATATTAACTTTAATTGGTGTTAAATGCCATTGTTGCGCTGCTTCAATTCCAGCTAAAACTCGTGCAAGTGCGTCAACTTTTGTAAGTAACTCAAAAGCTTTTGGTTTTAAGGAATCAATACTAATACTAATTCTTTTTAGTCCAGCAGCAGCTAATTTTTCTGCAAATTCAGGAAGAAAATAAGCATTTGTTGTTAAGGCTAAGTCTTCTAAACCGTCAATTTTAGATAATTCCTTAATAAATTTAACTACACCACGTCTAAGAAGTGGTTCACCGCCTGTTACACGTAGTTTAGTAACACCTAAAGAAACAAAGATTTTTGCTAAATAAATTAATTCCTCATAGGAAAGGATCTCTGACTTATCTTTCCATTGAACGCCGGTTTCAGGCATACAATAGACACAGCGAAAATTACAACGATCAGTAATAGAAATACGTAAGTCTTTTATTTGTCTGTTGTAACTATCTGTCAAACTTGCCTTGTAGATTGGCAACATAAAGTTTCTCCATAGATAGCATTTTTGCTATCTATATTATTTAGACTTCTGACAATAAATGCCCCATTTTTTCTTTTTGGTTTTTAAGTAATCTAACGCAGGTGATGTTGTAGTTAGTTCTATTTCCAGTGGCACACGTTCAGCAGTAATTCCGGCTTGTTGCAAAGCAGATAGTTTATCTGGATTGTTTGACATAAGTTTTATGGGTAATGCCTAACAACTTAATAATGTCACTACATTGGTCATATTGTCTTTCATCTACATCAAAACCCAGACGTAAATTAGCTTCTACGGTATCAGCACCTTGATCTTGAAGCGCGTAAGCACGAATTTTATTAATAATACCTATCCCTCTGCCTTCCTGCGGATGATAAATTATTACACCTAAGCCTGCTGTAGCAACTTTTTTCATTGCTGCTTGTAATTGTCGTCCACAATCACACTTAATAGAATGAAAAACATCTCCTGTCAAACATTGAGAATGGATTCTTACAAGTGTTGGTTCGTTAGTTTTTAGTTCACCTTTGACTAAAACAACAAATTCCTGGCTATCAACCTTACTACGAATCCCTAAGATACGAAAATCCCCTACCTCTGTAGGTAAATGTGCTTCAGCAACTAACTTTACACTAAGTTCAAGACTTGGTTCTATGCTTGATAAACTAGCAGAATTACTCATTAAAACTCCTAACAACTAGCAATAACATTACTTATTAATTTTGGTTTGATTTTCTCACATAAAAATTCTATTGTCCCAATAATTTATCGTCAAGTTACTATGCAGAAAAGCCGCAAATCTCTTAGAGAAAATGCTAGCATTATTAGCAAAGTTCTTGATAAAATTGCTTCCCATTTTATTATTTGCGTTATTTAATTTTATCTTGCAAAATATCTGACAAAGATTTTAAAGATTTTTTCAGATACTTTATACATGTTGCGATATAACTACTTTTAAGGGTATAGTATTCTCCGTGGATAACAGCAATAAAACTCAACAATTAAGAATCAGCGGAATATTCGTCCCCAAAAAACATCATGCCGCTCTAATCTTCTTATGTGGAGATAAACTTGGTACGGTGGTAAGGATTGACCGCGCCAAGTTAGTAATTGGCCGTGATAGCGATGTAGTAGATCTCCCACTAGATGATGATGTGTCTTCGCGTGTACATGCCCAAGTTTTTTCTATTACTACAGATAATGGTGATAAACAATATTGGCTTTCTGATCTAGGAAGCACTAATGGAACATTACTAAATGGTTTTACTGTACCACAACAAGAAAGTCGTTTGCTTCAAGATGGAGATAAAATAAAAATTGGTCGGCAACTTTTTAAGTTTGCTATGCTAGATGAATTAGAAGTTGAGTACCAAAAGCGCGTCCATGAATTAATTGTTCATGATGATTTAACTGGGCTACTTACACGTAAGAGTTTTTCCTTAGAGTTAGAAAGAGAAATTGTCCGCTCACAAAGACATAGACATGAGTTTTGTATCTTAATGATGGATATAGACTTTTTTAAGAAAGTCAATGACACCTATGGACATTTAATTGGTAGTGAAGTTTTGCGTCATACAGCTAAAGTAATTCAACAAACGCTTCGGGACTCTGATGTTTTAGCTAGATATGGTGGTGAAGAATTTATTGCTATTTTGCCAGAAACCCCTAAAGATAAAGGTGCAGAGGCCGCCGAAAGAGTTAGAGAAGCTATGGAAAAATATAATTTTCCTGCTTCAATTCATGATCCAGATTCCCATCTGCATATCACTATTAGCATAGGAGTAGCAGATTTTCCTAATGATAGCTCCTTAGCTAATAATTTAATTGAAGCTGCTGATTTTGCTCTTTATGAAGCTAAACAAACTGGCCGTAACCGAGTTTGTTTACATAAACCTAAAGAAAATAATAATTTATGAAACTCTCCGCTAAAGATCGTTTAGTTGTTGCACTTGATGTAGATAGTCGCAAGCAGGCTATTTCACTTGTAGAAGAATTAAAACCTTTTGTTGGACTTTTTAAGATTGGTAGCCAACTTTTTACATCTGTAGGCCCAGAACTTGTTAAAGAAATTATAGGACGTGGGGCAAAAGTCTTTTTAGACCTAAAATATCATGACATACCTAATACAGTCTCTAATGCAGTTGTTGCTGCAATGCGTCTAGGTGTGTCTATTTGTAATGTCCATGCGTTAGGCGGGCTAGAAATGATGCGCCAAGTAGCAGAAGAATGCGAAAAGGTAGCAACAAAAGAAAACTTAACCAAACCGCTAATTCTTGCTGTTACAGTGCTTACAAGTCATGACCAAGCTTCGCTTAACGATCTAGCTATTAATGAAAATCTTTCTAACTTAGTAGTTAGACTAGCAAAACTTACTCAAAAAGCTGGTTTAGATGGTGTAGTAGCATCAGCACAAGAGATAACTTTAATTAGAAATGCTACACAATCTCCTTTTGTAATTCTTACACCTGGACTACGACCAGCACAATCAGACACTCAAGATCAAAAAAGAGTTATGACCCCAGAAGAAGCCTTAAAAGCTGGCTCAGATTATCTAGTAATTGGTCGCCCCATTTTAGCACATCCTAACCCCGCAAAAGCAGCAGCAGAAATAGTTGCTAGTTTAGAAAGTCTATCAACCTAATACTAATGGCAACCTAATTATCTTTAGCATCTACTAAAAGATGAGTTATTGCATAGAACTTAAATAATTGCTACACTCTAACTTTTACCTAAGTAGGAATCCATCATGAAAAAATTAGTTATTTTATTACTTCTTTTTACTATCATTTTACTACCTACAACAAATTATGTTTTTGCTGATAAAAACAAAGAAGTTGTTAAAGCAAGCGCACTACAAATAGGCGAAAAGTTAAATTACGCAATCAAATGGAATAATTTATTAGCTGCTAAAATGTCGCTACAAACAGAAAAGGCAACAAAAGAAAACAAGCCTTTTTACCGTTTAGAGTTAAAATTAGCAACAGTTGGATTAGCTAGAGATCTTTTTGAGTTAAATAATCATTACACTGCTTTTGTAGACACTAAAACCAATTTACCAACCATAGTAGAACGACAACTCCAACAAGGAACAAAACCGGAACAAAGCGTTTTAATTTATGATCAAGAAAAACATACTGTTAAGGTTGCAAATGAAAAGCCTATTGCAATCTTGCCAAAAACACATGATCTTAGTTCTATTTTATGGGCAATTCGTACAGCAAGCTTAAATCCTGAAGGTGAAAGAATAGCTCTTTTTAATGCTTCAGATAAAAAGACTTCTTTTATAGAAGTAGCTTTAGGAAGTGTTGAGGAAATCAATTCACCCACAGGAAAAACAACTGCTCGTGAGCTAATTGTTAGGCTTGAAGATCAAGAAAAAGTGCTTTCTGATAAATACTCAATACGTGTTTGGGTAAGTGATGATAAACAAAGAATACCTTTATTAATTACTGCAAAACCGTCTTTTGGTAAAGTTACTATAGAATTATTAAAATCAGATGAAGAAGAAACTGCTAATAAGTAGGAAAATATCATGATAGAAAATAATAATGAAATTAAAGCTCTTGGAATAATAGAAGTTGGTAAAGAAGTAAATAGAGTAAATATAGCTAATAAAGTTATAGAAACAGATAAGAAAACATCTGTTGTTTCTGAAAATGAATTAATTAAGCAATTAGAAAGAAAAAATTTACTTTTGCTTCAACAAACTGTTAAATCTATTGCTAAATATAGTGATTATCAAGAAATTATTGGAGTTTTATTTTCCGAAAAAAATAACTTAATAGCTAGTAACTCTAGAGTTACTAGTAAAAGTAAAAATCTATTAAGCAATTTTACACTATCTTATCAAGCATTTAAGAAATTATGCCAATCTCATAAAATATTTAAGATAGATCCTTTTGGTAGTTGCTACTATTTAACAGAAGCTAATCAAAACTTACTTGGGCAAGTATGTCAGCTTTTTTCTGTAACTAGTTCTCAGCCTGACAAATGGCAAAAAGGTAATGGAATAGTTGTTCCATTACTTGGAAAAAATCAAAAGCTACTTGGGCTGATATTTGTTGGTAGTCCAGAAAATAACCAACTTCCTACTAATAAAAATATTTTACCAATTTTAAGTTTTGCCAGTGAATTTCTTAAGAATTATTTATATCCAATTCAAAAGACAGACGTTAGCCAAAATAACAATTTAGAAAAAACACAATTTGCAAATACTGGTAAAACCTTAGACCGAACCCGCCAACAATTTGTTGCTATGTTAGTGCATGACATTCGCTCGCCTATGACTACAGTTTTAGGGACTTTAGATCTTTTTCTAATAAAATCTCGACAAAAAGCAGAAATCAAACTAACCCCAAATATGATTTCTTTGATTTCAGCAGCACATGATAGTTGTGGTCAAGTTATTCATTTAGTCACTGAGTTGTTAGATTTATTTAGAATGGAGCAATTACCCTTACAGCTAAATAAGACAGCAATTATTCCTCAAGAATTAATGTCTAAAGTTGTAGAAGAATGTTATAACTCAGCACTTGAAAAGCAAATTAGACTTAATTTTGGCTGTCAAGCAGATCTAAAACCTATAATAGTTGATGTACATTATTTGCAACGTGCATTAATTAACTTACTTAATAATGCTATAAAATACACTCCTGAAAATGGAAATATTTGGTTTGAGGCTCGTTTGTTAGACTCAGACAATAATTTAACTTTTACTGTAATTGATTCTGGCTCAGGTATTTCTGAAGAAGAACAATCCTATATTTTTGACCCTTATTATCAGGCTTCAAACCGTAGCGGCCAATTAGGGATTGGTTTAGGTTTAGCTATAGTAAAAAATATTGCATTAGCTCATAAAGGTAATGTTTCTGTAAAAAGTCAAGTTGGTGTAGGGTCAGCATTCTCTTTATCTATTCCTATTAGCTAATATAACTACCCTAGCACCAACAATTAAGTCTTATTTAGATTTTATTCACATCTTAGGGCAATAATTGGATCAACTTTGCTTACTCGGCGAGCAGGTATATAGCTAGCAAGGAAAGCAACCAAAGTTAAAATCGCTGGTGCAACAATAAATGCTATAGGATCAAAAACTTCTATATCATAAAGAAGGCTTGAAAACACTTTTGCCAAAATTATACCGGCCCCAACTCCAATAGTTAAGCCTGTTAAAATTAATGCTCCTGCTTGTTTTAAGATCATGGCTATTAAATCCTGGTGTTTAGCACCTAAAGCCATTCTAACACCTATTTCATGGGTTCTTTGGCTAACCCAATAAGCAATTACTCCATAAAGTCCCATCATAGCAAGTAGTAATGCCACAGCAGCAAATACTAATAAAAGTATCGCACTAGTTCTAGGTGCCCATAAAGATTGCCTTATGCTAGAGGAAACTAATTGAAAGTTTTCTAGTGGTAATTTTGGATCAATTTTTTGGATTACTCCTTTAATACTCTTGTTTAAAGCTTCAGGATCTGCCTTAGTACGAATATATAAAGCTATATCCCCAGCATAAGTTTGCTCAAGTGGAAAATAAATAATTGGTTGTATATCTTGACCAACTGTAAAGTAATATTTAGTATTTTTAACAACTCCTACTATTTCTTTAATATTTTTTTCAGCGTAAACGCTGATTTTTCTACCAATAGGATTTTGACCGGGCCAAAGTTTGTCTGCCATAGCTTCATTAATTATTGCAACATGTGGGGAATCCTCTTTATCTATAGAAGAAAAGTCCCTTCCTTGTACTAAAGAAATCCCCATAGTAGCAAAATAGCCTACACCAACACGGTCAGACATAATTAAAAGCCTTTGGTTTTCTGCTCGGATTTCTTCACCAACTACAGAAACATTACGAGTATTAAAACGATTACGTAGTGCAAGCGGCCAATTAGCAGCAAAAACAGCTTGTTCAACTCCTGGCAATGCTTCTATTTGTTCTTCTACTTCTTTAATAAATTGTAAACCTTTTTGTCTATTATAATTTTGGTAATCTAAGTCAAAAGCTATTGTTATTAGTTGATTAGTCTCTATACCTAAGTTTATTTGTTGGGCATTATATAAACTACGAAGGAAAAGACCAGCAATAATTAAAGCTGTTACTGATAAAGCAATCTGTACAATCACCAAAGCATTACGTATTTGGAAAAACCCCCGGTTGTTATTGCTAAAGCCAATTCTACTTTTTAACTCTGTCATTAGATTAGGGTTAGACATTTGAAGAGCAGGAACTAAGCCAAAAATTAGACCTGTTAAAAGAGAGACCAGAAAAGTAAAAATTAGTACAGTTTTATTTAAGCTTAAGTCTAGCTGAGCAAGGCCCGGCGGACTAATAGCTAAAATTAAATCTTTGTTCCAACCTGCTAGTATTAGTCCTAGAAGTCCACCCATTAAAGATATTAGTAAACTTTCTATAATTAATTGCTGGAATAAACGGCCTCGACTAGCACCAAGACAAAGGCGAACAGCAATTTCAGTTTTTCGACCGTTAGCACGAACTAAAAGCAGGTTAGCAACATTAGCACAAGCAATTAGTAAAACTACCCCTACTGCTCCCATCAATAAATAACTAGCTAAAACAACATTGCCCCGCAGTTGTGGGGCTATAGTTGACTCTGAAAAAGGTATGACTTTAACACTACGATATTCATTTGTCTTAGGAAATTCTACTTCCAAACGTTTAGCAATAGTTTTTAGTGAAATTTCTGCTTCTGATAGGCTAACACCTGATTTTAAGCGGCCAACAAGAAAAAATTGTAATGCGCGTCTATCCGTAAACCATTCTTGAGAAATTCCATGAGTAATTTGTTAGTGCATCATTAAAGGTAGCCAACAATCTACAGTTCCAAGCACTGTTGCACCTTGAAAACCTTGGGGAGCAACTCCAATCACAGTAAAGCTTTCTCGATTTAAGATAATTTCTTTACCAAGTATGCTGCTATCACCACCAAATTGTTTTTGCCAAAATTCATAACTAATTACTACTACTGGATATAGTCCAAAATTTTGATCTTCAACAGGGAGAAAAAAGCGTCCTAAAGCAGGTTTTACAGCTAAAACATCAAAATAATTTCCAGTAACAATAAGCCCATTAATTTGTTCTACTTCTATATTTTTATCAAAAGAAACTCTAAGAAAAGTAGCTCCCAGTATATCAGTTAATGTGTTGTTATTTTGCTTAAAATCCAAGTAATTAAGATAAGCAGTTGGCATATAATCCATATTGTTTTTTGTATCTGTAGTGTAGATTGCTACTAGATTTTCTGGCTCGCTTATCATTGGAATAGGTCTTAGTAAAACCGTATGTACTAAAGTAAAAATTGTAGTGTTACTACCAATTCCAATAGCTAAAGAAAGAAGTGCAACAATGGTAAACATTGGGCTTTTTCTTAGCATACGAAAACCATATCGGAGATCTTGCCAAAGCTTTTCCATAGATTCCCCACAGATCAATTATTTGTTAGACAAAATGACCTAACAACTATTATGCCAAGATGTTATTAGCCTATAGATTAGGAATAAGTCTTATTAAATTAGATAGTTATTTTGCTTTAATTTTTTAGGTAGGAGGTCTTATTGTTCAATTTCAGAAAATTATTGTCCGAAAACGAACAATAAAAAAGCCTAGAAACTTAACTCTAGGCTTTACTATTATGTACACAAATTAATTAAATTAATTAAGAACGTTCGCCCATAGGTATATAATCACGGCTATCATAGCCTAAGTAAATTTGTCTAGGACGTGCAATCTTTTGCTCTTTGTCTTCCATCATTTCTTCCCATTGGGATAGCCAGCCAACTGTACGTGGAATAGCAAAAAGGACTGGGAACATATCTACAGGGAAACCCATTGCTTGATAAATTAGACCTGAATAGAAATCAACATTAGGATAAAGCTTACGTTTAATAAAGTATTCATCTTCTAAAGCGATTTTTTCTAGTTCTAAAGCTATGTCTAGTAGTGGGTTACGTCCTGTTACTTCAAAGACTTGGTCAGCAGTTTCTTTAATTATTTTGGCACGTGGGTCATAATTTTTATAAACACGATGACCAAAGCCCATTAAGCGGCCTTCTCCACCTTTTACACGTTTAATAAAGTCAGGAATATTGTTTTTACTACCAATTTCAGTCAACATTCTTAATACAGCTTCATTAGCTCCACCATGAAGAGGCCCATAAAGTGCTGCAATAGCCCCAGCCATTGCAGCATAAGGATCTACTTCAGAACTAGCAACACTACGCATTGCATTAGTAGAACAGTTTTGTTCATGATCGGCGTGTAGGATAAATAAAACATCTAAAGCACGTTCTAAGACAGGATTTGGTTTATATTTAATCTCTGTCATCTTAAAGAGCATATTAAGAAAATTACCTGAATAACTTAAGTCATTATCTGGGTAAGCAAAAGGAAAACCCATAATATGACGATAGCAAAATGCTGCAATGGTTGGCATTTTAGCAATTAAACGCTCAGTTTCTTGGCGACGTACTTTAGCATCAGAAATGTTTTTTGCTGCTGGATAAAAAGTTGATAATGCCCCTACAACACTAAGTAGCATTCCCATAGGGTGAGCATCATAACGGAAACCATCTATAAATTTTTTAATATTTTCATGAATCATTGTGTGATTGGTTATTTTATGTGTCCAATCAACAAGTTGCTGCTCGGTGGGCAGTTCGCCATTAAGTATCAAATAAGCGGTTTCTAAATAAGTACTTTTTTCTGCTAATTGTTCGATTGGATAACCTCGGTAGCGCAAAATTCCTTTATCTCCATCAATAAAAGTTATTTTGCTCTTACAAGAAGCAGTATTAGTAAAAGCTGGATCATAACTCATTAATCCAAAATCATCGTCATCTACTGTAATTTGGCGTAAATCCATTGCCTTAATAGTGCCATCTTTAATAGCGATTTCATAAGTTTTACCAGTACGATTATCCGTAATGGTCAAGGTCTCTTTGCTCATGCAGTTAGATTTCCTTTCCGCGACGTGTATTAATTAAGGTAGAGAGGTTAAAAACGCTTATTATAGTAAAGACTTTATTATATTTATAGCCAAGCCCGCTAAATATCCTTAACTTATCAACTTTGTACTTTTATTTACTAGTGTAATGATACAGAAGATTTACCTGGTTTATCTAGTTAATAATTAAACCTGCCTAGATATATTACTTATAGAAAAATTATTTACAATATTTTTATTTTTAAGTTAATATGGATTCCTTAAAAGCACATTAATATATAAGAGTTTACTCGAATATTTAACTTTAAAGTTTTGTAACAACCTTCTAAAAAAGGCCGTTTTGATAATAACAATTAAAAATACTAAAAGCTACCTAGTAGCATTTTTAGCAATAAGAGTTTTATCATAATTTCGTCTTCTATAGTATTATTGAAGATATGAAATCAAAAGAACTTAAAGCAATAGAAGTTGTTCAAGAGCGTTTTAAAAACCTAATTGACTCCAACATCATTGGAGTAGCTTTTGGTGATATTCATGGCAATATCAAAGATGCTAATGAGTCTTTCTTAAGTTTAATTGGATACACAAAAGAAGATCTACTATCAAATAGCCTAAATATTAGAAAAATTACGCCTGAAAAATATCAAGACCTTTTTAAGCAAACAGCTAAACAGTTATCAACAGGAAAAAGTTTTGCTACATTTGAAAAGGAATATATTCACAAAGAGGGTAGACTTGTTCCTGTATTAGTTAGTGTCGCCACTTTAGACGAAAACCATCAAGAAACCGTGGCATTTATTCTTGATTTAACCAAGTGTAAAGAAGCAGAAGAAAAAATAAAACAACAAGCAGCACTTTTAGATATAACTAAAGATGCAATTATTGTTTATGACTTTGAAAATACTATTTTATTTTGGAACAAAGCAGCAGAAAAAATTTATGGTTGGCCCTCTCAAGAAATCGTAGAAAAGGCAGATTATAGCGAGTTATTTAAGTCTGATCAGGTTAATTATAATGATTTATTAGAAATTCTCCTGACGGATGGTTACTGGGAAAAAGAGCTAGAACTACAAACTAAAGATAATAAAATTATTATTGAGTGTCGTTTAACGCTAATGTATGACAGTAAAAATGTGCCTATATCCATTTTGGCAGTACATACAGATATTACAAAAAAGAAAAAATTAGAGACTCAATTCCTACAAGCGCAGCGTTTAGAAAGTTTAGGAAAGTTAGCAAGTGGAATAGCACATGATTTAAATAATATTCTTGCTCCAATTTTAATGTCTACAGATTTACTAAAAAAAACAAATTTCTCCAGAAAAAAGTGCCTCTATCATTAATATAATTGAAAGTGTTACTTTACGTGGGGCAGATCTTGTAAAACAAATTTTAGCTTTTGCTAAAGGAGCTAAAGGAGAATTTGCAGATATTTCTGTTAAACATATTTTATTGGATATAGAAAAAATACTTTTACAAATTTTTCCAAAATCAATAAATACTTCTATAAATATTGCAAATAATTTATTTAATATTTTTGCAGATGCAACACAGATTCATCAACTTTTGATGAATTTAGCAATAAACGCAAGAGATGCAATGACTGAAGGAGGAAACCTAGAAATTAAAGCAGAAAACGTTGTTATAGATTCTGCTTTTGCTGTAACAACAGAAATACCGCCAGGACAATATGTACTTATTTCTGTTAAAGATACAGGTATTGGAATTGCACCTGAGCATATTAGCCAAATTTATGATCCTTTTTTTACTACTAAAGAACCTGGCAAAGGTACTGGTTTAGGTTTATCTACGGTCAGCCTTATTATCAGCCATCATAAAGGATTTATTAAAGTTTCTAGTGAGCTAAAAAAAGGCACTATATTTAAGCTTTATTTACCTGCAAGCAATTCACCAAGTCTTCAACCGTCACCACAACAAAGCGTAGATGCAAAAAACTTCTATGGTCAAGGTAAATTAGTATTAATTGTGGATGATGAATTATCTATTCAACAAATAACACAGGCATCTTTGGAAAGCTTTGGATATAAAACACTTGTAGCAAGTGATGGAGTAGAAGCAGTTGCAACTTATGCAGAAAATAAAGACTCTATTGAGCTAGTAATTACAGATATGGTAATGCCTATAATGGAAGGTGCTGTAATGTTACGAATAATGGAAAAACTTAATCCAAATATCAAAGCTATTATTTCTAGTGGCGTTATTTACAGTAAATCAACTACATCAATAAATAATTGTATTAAAGCATTTTTACCAAAACCATACACGGCTGAGGAGTTGTTAAAAACTGTTTCTAATGTTTTATCAGAATAATTTATCAGCACAAATAGCTTACAAATTTTAGGAGAGCGCATGTCTAGAGAAGTCATCAATATTGGTTTTTTAGGATTTGGTACGGTTGGATCAGGAGCAGTTAAAATTTTGCAAGAACATAACACAGAAATTTCTAAACGTCTTAGCCCAAAACTAAAAATTAAAACTATAGCTAGTCCTAATATTGCAAACCGTGACACTAGATGGGTAAAGGATAATGTAAGTTTTACAACAGATGTGACTCAAGTAATAAATGACCCAGATATTGATATTGTTGTAGAAGTAATGGGAGGGCGCGAGCCTGCTAATAGCTATATTCGTCAAGCAATGGCTCAAGGTAAATCCGTAGTAACAGCTAATAAGCTTTTGCTTGCTAGCGATGGCCCAGCACTTGCAGAACTAGCTCAAAGTCAAAAAGTATCTTTAGCCATAGAAGCTTCTGTAGCTGGTGGAATCCCAATTCTAAACGCAATTAGAGAAGGTATAGCAGCAGAAAAAGTAGTTTCTATTTGTGGCATCTTAAATGGAACAACTAATTTTATTTTGACAGAAATGGAAAATTCTGGAGCTTTGTTTTCCACTACACTTGCAGAAGCACAAAAACTAGGTTATGCCGAAGCTGACCCTACTTTAGATATTGAAGGCTTAGATGCTCGTGACAAACTAGCAATTTTGACAATGCTTTGTTTTGGACGTTATGTAGATGTTAAAAAAATCCCTACACAAGGAATTACTAAACTTACTCCAGCAGATTTTGCTTATGCTGCACAATCGCGCTGTACAATTAAATTAATTTGTAGTGCTAGACTTGTAAATCAAGAATTAATACTTTCTGTTGCTCCTACATTAGTACCTAGAAATAGTCTGCTAGCCAAAGTAAATGGTAGCTTTAACGCCATAATGTTAACAGGTGAAGCAGGGGGACAAACTTTTTATTATGGTCGTGGTGCTGGTAGCGGCCCAACTGGTGTAGCCATTGTTTCCGACATTATCCGCATTGCTAGAGAAATAGCTGTTAATAGCCCTGGCATTTGCCCAACTTTTGGCTATCAAAACCTTGTACATCAAGAAGAGATAGCCATTTCTTCCAAAGCTTTAGCATATTTTTTAAGATTTACTGTTGCCGATAAGCCAGGGATTATTGCTAAATTAGCCACAATCCTTTCAGATAATAATATTAGCCTAGATTCAATTTATCAGGAAAAAGTATATAAACAGCGAGATTATTTATCTTTTATTACAATGCTTGAACCTACAACACAACAACAGCTAGCCAAAGCTTTAGAAACTATTCAAACTCTTGACTTTTTAATTGAGCCACCTCTTGTTTTACCCATTGATGATAGCTTATAAAAACTTAGATTTATAAATTATCAATTGCTCTTTAACTAGCTCAAACTCTTTGGTTAATAGCTCACAGAGTTGTGAACTATTTGTTAATTCACTTGAAGATATTTGTTTTTCTAAATTACTAAAAGCCTTTAATAATCGGCTAGCTCCCATATAACCGCAAGAACCTTTTAAGCTATGAGCTATTCTTTCAACTGTTTTTAACTCCGCAGTCAAAATAGCTTTTTTTAGCATTATTAGTTGCTGTGAGCTTTGATTTAGAAAAGAGTCTATTACTTCTATAACTAAAATAGTATCGTCTTCATCCGCAAGCATTTGCAAAGATTCTAAAATATTTAGGTCAAGTACTGGCAAGTTTTCATCTAAAATTTTTATTTCTGGTTTGCTATTATGACATTTTTCTAAAACTTGTTGTAACTCGTTTATATCAATGGGTTTACTAACATACTCATCCATCCCAGCAGCTAAACATAGATCTTTATCTTCTTGTCTTGCACTAGCAGTCATAGCAATAATTCTAGGTCTATCTATTCTTTGCGGCCATTGTTTTAAGATAAATTTTGTTGCTGCTAGTCCGTCCATTTCTGGCATTTGGACATCCATTAAAACTACATCATATTTTTGCCGCATTAGCGCATCTATCACTTCTAAACCATTAGCTGCTAAATCTGCACGATATCCCATTTTGCTTAAAATTAATAATGCCATTTTTTGATTTATTAAATTATCTTCTGCTAGCAGTATTTTTAATGGTGTTTTTTGCCCTAAAGCTTTATCAAATGTACTACTTATAATTGGTGTTGTAGTTGTTTTGTTAAGCAACATATCATTAAGAGCTTCAAAAAGTTGGTCAACTTTAATTGGTTTATGTAAAGCTGTTTTAGCTTTTGCTTTATCAAATAAAGCTACTTTCTTGCTTTCTCCTACTGGGATCAATAATATGATAGGTAAGCGTAGGGCAACTTTTTGTATACTTTCAATTAATTCTTTATTGTCTATGTCTACTAAATTTGTATCTAAAATAAATAAGTCTAATAGTTCTGATCCTTTAATAAAATCTAGTGCTTGAGCCAAGTTATTTGTAGTTTTAGTGGTTATTGCCCAAAACTTTAATTGCTTTTCTATCATTTCCTGTCTAGTAGCATTACTAGTTGCTAATAATAAATTTTTACCTAAAAACTTAGTTAAATTAGGTTGTAAATACTCTGGAGTAGGACTTTCAGAGCTAAAAGCACTAATAGTAAAGCGAAAAGTTGAACCCTTGCCCATTTCACTTTCTACACCAATTGCCCCCCCCATCATTTCACATAACTGTTTACTAATAGCTAGTCCTAAGCCTGAACCACCATAATGACGAGCAATAGAACTATCTACTTGAGTAAAAGACTTAAATAATTGGTTAATTCTATCTTTTGGAATTCCAATCCCTTTATCTTTAACAGAAAATTCTAATTTGTAAGAAAGTTTTTCCCCTATTTTGCGTTGTTCTAACACTTTAACAAATAAGGCTACTTCCCCCTGGCTAGTAAATTTTATTGCATTGCTTAGCAAATTAACCAAAATTTGACGAAGCCTAGTAACATCTCCTATTAAATTATTTGGTACAAATGGATCTATAAAATAGACTAATTCTAATGCCTTTTCATTTGCTTTAGAGGCCAATAATTCTAATGCACTTTCAACACAACCTCTTAAATCAAACGTGGCATGTTCTAATTCAAGTTTGCCAGACTCAATTTTAGAAAAATCTAAAATATCATTGATAATTGAAAGCAGCGAATCCCCACTAGTGCGAAGTGTTTTCACATAGTCTAGTTGCTCACTATCTAGACTTGTATCTAAAAGTAGTCCTGTAAATCCAATAATTGCATTCATTGGAGTGCGAATTTCATGACTCATATTTGCTAAAAATTCTGATTTTGCTTGAGTAGCACTTTCAGCCAATTGTTTAGCCTTTTCTAATTCTTTGGTCTTCTCTTCTAATTGCTGGTTTAGTTCTGTTAATTCTATTTGTTTTTCTGTTAATTGCTGTGTTTGATAAACAGCATTCTCAAAAGCTGAAATTAATAAATCTAACATTTGTTGTTGATCAGACTTAAACATATATGTCTGACCAGAAAAATGTAGCTTAATTCCTTCATTTACAACATCATCTCTACGTAATTTTTGAGTTGTAAGAATATCTCTAATTCGAGCAAGTAAGTAACTTTCTTCATAAGGTTTTCTAATAAAATGATTTGCCTCAGATTCTAAACTTTTTATCACATCCTCAATGCTAGAGAGGCTTGTCACTAAAATAATAGGAACATGCTTTAATGATTCATTAGATTTAATATAACGACACATCTTATAACCATCCATCACTGGCATAACAATATCGCTAATAACTAGCGTTGGACAATGTTTCATCATTTCATCAATTGCTAATTGCCCATTATAAGCAACTCTTACCCTATAATTATAACTTTCTAATATATATCTAAGTTGTTCTGCTTGTGTGCGACTATCTTCAACAACAAGAATTTCTACTGTCTCATTAGAGAAATTATTTTCCATAAACTAGCTACCCTTGATCTATTTATTATTTTGTTAAAATTTTTAGTAATGAAACAATTTCATCTGGAGATAAAACATAAGTAGTAGCACCTAATTTAACAGCTTCTCCTGGCATACCATAAACAACCGAAGAAGTTTCATCCTGTGCAACTGTTATTGCTCCTTTGTCTTTTATCAACTTTAATTCTGCTGCTCCATCCTTACCCATTCCCGTAAGTAAAATACCTATTACATTATTAGAAAAATTACTTGCTACAGAACGAAATAAACAAGACACGGCTGGCCGTAGTCCGTTTTCTGCTGGATCGTTAGTAAGACTTATTTTTTTATCTGGTGTTATTTGCATATGAAAATTATCTGGTGCTATGTAAACCTGTCCTAGCAAAACACTTTCATTATTACTAGCAATTTTACAGGGTAATTTACTAGAAACCTTTAACCATTCAGCAAGCATTTTTGTAAATCCAACGCTAATATGTTGGACAATTAGAATTGCTGGAGCAAAATTAATTGGCAGTCCAGAAAGTATTTTTTGAATTACTGGCGGGCCTCCTGTAGATGCACCAATTACAACCAAGTCAATATTTGCTAATGGTTTAGAAATAGGTTTAGAAATAATTTTTTTTGGGAGAATACTATCTTTTTCTCCAACACGTTTAATTACTTTTATTTGAGACATTAGCCGAATCTTTTGCACTAATTCTTGGCTAGATTCTCTTTGTTCTGGATGACCAATAGCATAAGGTTTGGCTAATACTGTTACTGCACCTGCTTTTAAGGCTAGAAAAGGAATAGTATCATTAGTAACATCACTACTACTAATAATAATAATTGGAACTGGGTTTGTTTCCATGATTTTGCGAGTAGATTGGAAGCCATCCATTTTAGGCATATGGATGTCCATTACTATCACATCAGGCTTTAATATTTGTGATAACTCAACGGCTTCTTTACCATCTTTTGCAACACCTAAAATTTCAATGTCTGTTTCTTGGCTTAGAATATAACTTAAGTATTCTTTATCTACCAAAGAATCTTCTGCAATCAAGACTTTTATCATTAAAGAGCATTCCTTAGATAAATTTTTCCACTACAGCTAATAAATTGCTTTGCTCAAAATCACTTTTGACAATATAAGCACTTGCTCCAACATCTATTCCCTTTTCTCTATCTTGGCGTGAATCTAAGCTAGTAACTAAAATAATAGGTAAATCTGCTAGTTTCTTATCTTGTCGAATTTTTGTAGTTAACTCAAAACCATTCATTTTTGGCATCTCTATATCTGATACAACTAAATCAAATTCTTCATTTTTTAGTAAAACAAAAGCTTCTAGGCCATCAACAGCAGTTTTTACTTTATAACCAGCCATTTCCAAAATATTTTTGATTAACATTCTAGCCGTTATAGAATCTTCTGCTACCAAAATAGTAGATTGCTTCACATTACTTTCCTGGGTATCTATGCTTCGATAATTACCTGACTGTTTAATTGCTGATTTTATTAAATCAGTAACATTTAATATTGGGACAACTTTGCCGCTACCAAGTATTGTTGCGGCAGAAATATTACGAACCCTAAGAAGTTGTTTTCCCAAAGATTTTACTAAAACCTCTTGCTCACTAATAACATTATCAACAATAAAGGCAAGTTTATTTTCACCACTTCTTAAAACTAAAACTATAATATATTCGCTTTTGTCAATATTTGGTGATAAAGATAATATATCGCTTAAGGCTATTAAGGCTAAAGTTTGCTGGTTAAAAAAAATTACCTCTTTATTTTCAATTGTTTTTATTAATGTCTTTTTTATCCTTAAAACTTGCTCAACATTAATAGTAGGAACAATAAAAAGTTGGTTTGAAATAGAAATTAAAACCCCTCTTACAGTAGCTAAACTTGCAGGTAGTAAAAGCTCAAGTGTTGTTCCTACTTGATCTTGACTGTTAATGACTAGACTCCCACCTAGGTTATCAACTTTTTCTTTTACAATTGCCATACCCAAACCACGACCGGAAATATCTGTAATAATTGGGCTTGTACTAAATCCAGATTCAAATATTAATGAAATTGTCTCTTGAGGTGACATAATTTTTGATTGTTCTAAAGAAATTAACTTTTGTTTTAAGGCTTTTTCTTTTACCTGTTCAATATTTATTCCTCTTCCATTATCAGAAACAGCAATTTTTATTTTGTCCCCTTCTTGAGAAATTACTAATTTAATCTCTGCTTTAGCATTTTTTCCTTGTTGGACGCGAATGGACGGTGTTTCTATACCATGATCAATACTATTACGTAAAATATGAATTAGTGGGTCTTTAATCTGCTCTAAAATACGTCGATCTACTTCTATGTTGTCGCCTTCAATTATAAAATCTATTTCTTTATTTTGCTCTCGACTAATATCCCTAACTAGTTTAGGAAAAATATTTGTTTGAGTAGAAAAAGGTAGCATTAAAACTTTTTTCATATCCTCTAACAAATTATCTACTAAATGATAAGTAGTGCGTTTGTCTCCTTCTGCTTTAACTATTAAATTAGATAGCTTATTTTCTAATATTTGAACCTTATCAAAATTATATTTTATTAGATCAACTTGATTATTTATTGGCTTATTATGTAATGATTTAGTGTCTAAATTTTTTAGCTCTTCTTGCCAGTTTACTAATATATTTTTAAGCTCATTAAGTTCGCTAACTTGCTGGTTTATTGTTAGTTTAACAAAAATTAATTCCTCAGTTTCTAACATTAATTTATCTAATTTTTCTGTATTAACTCTAATAGTATCTGCAAAGCTAATTTTATTAGTCTTTAAGACATTATTATCTATTTCAGTAGATTTTTCTTTAATTAAATTTTCTACTATTTCCTCTTTAACTTTTTCTTTTTCAATAAGCTTTTCTATTGTTTTATTTTCCCTACTAATTTCATTAGTTGCTATAGGGTTTGCTATTTCAGTTTTTTCTTCTGTTTTATCTGTTAGAAATAGCTCTTTTTTTAATTCATCTAGTTTTAGTTGTAGACTATCAAATAATTCTTGGGAAAAACTAATTTCTTGCTTTTTTAATTTAGCAAAAGTACTTTCAAGAGCCTGGCAAATACTTTCAACATTTCTTAAATTAACCGACCTTGCCGCGCCTTTTAAGCTATGGGCTTCTCGAAAAATAGTTTCTAAAATCTCCTGCTGATTTTCTTTACTAGGGCTTTTTTCTATTGCTACTAAATTAGTAACAATAGAATCTATTCGCTCTTGAGCCTCTAATTGAAACATTGCACGAAGTCTTTTTAAGAATTCTTCTTCTTTACTAGCCATTCTTTCAACCTTTATTTAAATTAGGGTTGATATTTTCTAATTAACTCTTTTAATGTATTTCCTAGTTTATCCAAATCTTTTACAGTTAATTCAGCTTGTTTCATAGCAATAACATTTTGCTCACTAGCTTCTTTTATATTTTGCATAGCCAAAGAAAGTTGATCCATTCCTATAGATTGCTCTTGAGCAGAAACAGTTATTTGAGTAATAGATTTTGCATTTTCAGCAATAGTTTTCGCTAAAGATTTTATAGATTCTCCTGCATTCATTGATTGTTTAACACTTGTTTCTACAGCTTTACTAGCTTTTTCCATTGACATTACTACTAGATTAGTAGCTTTTTGAATATCAACTACAATAGTCTGTATTTCCTTAGTTGCTGTCTTAGATTGATCTGCTAGATTTTTTACTTCCTGTGCTACTACAGCAAAACCTCGTCCTTGTTCTCCAGCACGAGCCGCTTCTATTGCTGCATTGATAGCCAAAATATTAGATTGATCCGCCAGGTCATTAACTGTAGTAATAATATTTCCTATTGCTTGACTCTGCTCGCTTAACTTAACAACATTGCTTGCAACCATTTCTGTTTGTTCTCTTAACTGATTCATCATTGCTACTGTATCATCAACCGATTTTTCCCCTATTTTAGACACTTGAACAGCTTTTTGAGAGCTTTCTGCTACCATTTTTGTTTGCTGATTAACAAATTGTGAAGTTTGTTTTACTTCCTCAATAGTTGTAACCGTTTCATTAATGGCTGTTGCTGTTTCTAGTGCAGCCGAAGCCGTTTGGCTAATAGAAGCTAGCATTTGAGTTGTAGAAGAAGAAATAACTGCTGTACCCTGTTGAATCTGAGTTGTAGTTAAATGTAGATTTTTTAACATTTTAACTAATGATTGAGTCATTATATCTTTTTCTGATTGTGGCTTTATCTCAATGCTTAAATTACCATTTGCAATTTCTTCAGCCGCTTTAGCCGTATCATATAAAGACTTACTCATATAATTAAAAGTTTGTGCTAATACTCCTACTTCATCCTTGCGTATAGTGTTTGCCTGCAAACTTATATTTAGCTCACCACCAGCAATTTTTTCTGATGCTAAAGAAATTTCACTTAACGGGCCTGTTATATTTCGTGTGATTAAAATCCCAATAAAAAAAAGTAATAATGCTGCTAGTGGAATGCCATAAATAATTGTGGAAAAAGTTGAGGCTATTGCTAATTCTGCTTCTTTTGTTCGTTGTACTAGTAAACTTGTTTCTTCTGATTTTATATCTGCAATTAGCTTGCGGATACTATCCATTGTTTCTTTACCCTTTCCTTGTAAAACCAATGGAACTGTTGCTTCAAGACCTTTATCTTTACGTATAAGAACTAGTTCTTTGATAATACTCATCCTGTTATCAATTAGCGGACGCAGTAAATTAAGTCGATTTTGTTGTGCTGGATTATCAATAACAAGTTTTTCTAGGTCTAAAAAAACCTTATCAATATTGTCTAAAGCAAGGTTGTAAGGTTCTAAATAGCTTTCATTACCAGTAATTATATAGCCTCGTTGCCCGCTTTCTGCATCCTTTAATAGAGATATCAATAATTCTGTTTTCTCTAGGACTTGATAAGTATGCTTTTCTAGTTGATTAGTATTAACTAGCTCACCAGTATTGCGATAAGAAATCATACCTATCGTTAATAACATTAATAATGCTAGTGCATACCCAGCAGCAATTTTTGTCCCAACTGACCATTTCATAAATAACTTGCTCTCCTAGAAAAATTATTCTACTTCTTCATTTACAATAATTTTTTTATCCATCAATAGTTTAACAATATCTAACACTATTAACTGATCTTTAGTAATACCAATTAAATATTTACTTTGTTTTTCGTTTAAAGTAGGAAGTGAAGTTTGTAGCTCTAGCAAAGAGATCCGGCTTTCTCCTATTACATCATCAGCTAAAAAGGCTAAAGTCATTTCTCCAACAGACACAACTATTAACTTAGGAGAATTTTTTATATCAGCATCTGACAAGTTAAAGAACGTCTTCAAATTCATAACAGAGAGAATCTGCCCACGTAAGTTAGTTATGCCTAAGATAAATTTTGGTGCTGTAGGTAAAGTTGTTAAATCAAGCAAAGGCTGGATTTCTTGAATATAAATAGATTCAATTGCATATTTTTCTTTAGCTAATAAAAACTCTACAACAGATAATGTGTTAGCTATTTCTATTTCTTTTATTGGTTTAGCTAATCTTTCTGTACGTAATTTTAAGATATTTTTTATTTCTTCTTCACTATCTTCTTCATTAATTACTAGCTTGGTTTGCTCTTCTATTTGTTTATATAATAAATTCCAATCTATTTGTCTACTCATATATTAATATTTTTTATCATCTCTTTTACTATTTCTGTTAGCCTACCTACAGTTAAATCTAATGTATTAGGTATTAGATCATTTGGTGAACATTTTCCCATCAATAGCAATAATTTATTTAGATATTTATTTGCTTGGGTTAAGCTTGGTTGCTTATAAGCTAATTTAGCTAAATGAAAATAAGCGAGCATAAAATCCGGTTCTAGGTAAAGAACCTTTTTTAGTGACTCTATTGCTAATGAATCGTCTCCTTTTTCAATTAAAATGGTAGCTAACAAGTAATGATAATTAGGCTCTAACTTATTGATTATAATAGCTTTTTCGCAATACTCTTGAGCTTGCCCTAAAAAACCTTGATCAGCTTGCTTTTGAGCTAACTTAAAATAAGTTTGATCTGATTTTTCATTTATTTCTTCCTCTAACCCTACTTGATCACTTTTTTCTATATCAAGTTCAAAGAAAGTTTCTTTTTCAAGTTTATCTAAATCACTTACTTCAAGATTTTTTACTGTTTTTTGATGCAAAATAGTTTCTGGAAAATGGACTGCTATAAATTGGCTTTTATTTAACAATCTAGCCTCTGTAGAACTAACAATTAACCATCCGCTAGATTTTAACACTTTATAAAAATGCTGAATAATTTTTGTTTGACACTCTAAGGTTAAATAAATCATTACATTACGACAAAAAATTATGTCAAAACTATTAGCAATATTAAAATGTGTAGGATAAATTGCCTGGGCTAAATTAAGGTATTCAAATTTTACAAATTTTTTTAACTCTGAAATTATTTCAAATTGATTTTCATTTAGCTCATTAAAAAAAGTTTTTTTATCAGTAACTTCAATAGCACGAAATGACCAAGGGCTATAAAACCCTGCTATAGCTTTCTTTAAGCTTGATAAACTAATATCACTAGCAAAAATAGTTATATCCCAATTATCAAAATTCCCTAGCACTTTTTTTAGTATCATTGCAAGGGTATAAGGCTCTTCACCTGTAGAACAACCGACACTCCAAATTTTAAGCTGTTTTTTTGTGTAGCATTGCTGCTTAATAATTTTTGGTAAAATTTCTTTTTCTAAAATCTCTAAAGCTTTTTTTTCTCGAAAAAAATATGTTTCTCCTACTGTAACTTTTTCTGCTAAATCTAATATATCTTTGTGTGTTAGCTCAGTTGAAAGTAAAAAGTCTATATAAGTTTCTACATCTAAAAAACCTGCTTCTTTAGCAACTAAATCCATAACTCGATTTAAGTCTATTAATTGTTTGTTAGAAAAAGACATGCCCATTTTTTTAGCAATAATTTTACTTAATTTCTCTAATTTTAATAACTTATTGTCATTATTAATTTGATAGCTCATATTTTATAATTATGCTAATTTATGTAGTACTATACACTTACTCAAACTACTAGTTAAAATTATTTTGCTTTGATTTAAGCAAAGATGTAAAGTTATTTTTTTCTAAAACGACTAATTATATAGTCTAAAAGACGCTTGACATTTTAAGACAATAGTTTTCAAATCTTAATAATATGTTTAAATTGCTAGTCAATGACACTCAAGGAAATAGTTTTGAATTTCCAATAAACAAAACAGAAATATATATTGGTCGTAATCCTGCCAAAAATGATCTTGTCTTACCTTCTAAGCAAGTTTCTGTGCGACATGCTTCACTAATACAAAAGAATGGTGGTTTTTTACTTAAAGATTTAGAAAGTACAAATGGTACTTTTATTAATAAGCAACGAATTGATGAACATTGGCTTACAAGCGGTGATAGATTTTCTATTGCTAATTATGTATTACAGTTAATAGCTACAGTAGGAGAAGCTAGTTTTACATATAGTGAAAAACCTCTTAGTCAACGTTCTCAGGTTAGAGGGACATCTGTATTTAATAATCTTTTAGAAGCACTACAGGATGCCCCTCAAGAAGTTGATAAACGCTTTGAGCTAGAATTAAAACTTCAAGAAAAAGTTCAAACCATAGAAATGCTCTATGCTTTTGGAAAAACTCTTAGCTCTGTTTTTGATTTAGATAAAGTTTTTAGCGAAATAGTAAATTTATGTTTTAAGCTAACCCAAGCTGAACGCTGTGCTATTTTGCTTTGGGATGAAGAAAACCAGTTTTTAGAGCCTCGTCTTATTAGCTTTCATCCTGATTTAAGCCAATCTTTAGCCGAATTTACCTTAAATTTAAGCAGAACAATAACCCAAACTGTTATCCAAGAAAAAGTAGCTTTAATTTCTGAAGATATCCAATTAGATGATCGCTTTAATTCTGCTGAATCCATTGCCTATCAAAATATACATTCTTTAATGTGTGTTCCTCTGATTGGAAAACAAAGGATGCTAGGCGTGATTTATGCAGATAAACTAGGACTAGCTAACCCTTTTACTTTAGATGACTTAGATTTATTAACCGCTGTTGCTGCTCAGGCAGCAATTGCAATGGATAATGTTTTTGCCTACGACCAATTAGCGCAAGAAGCCATTCTAAGAGCTAATTACCAACGTTTTTTACCTAATCAAGTAGTAGATATAATTTTACAATCTCCAGATCAACTTGGTATTGGAGATGGAATAACTCAACCTGTAACTATTTTATTTGCAACCATTAAAGATTTTAATTTATTTATAGAAAGAGGCGATCCAGAAATAGTTATTTATACTCTAAATCGTTTTCTTTCTGCAATGACTGAGCTAGTTTTTGCTTATCAAGGAACTTTAGATAAATTTCTTGGAGATGGGCTAATGGCTCTTTTTGGCGCACCTTATCAAAGCAACCAAGATAGTTTTAATGCCGTTAATGCTGCCATTGCTATGCAAAGACGACTTTATATGCTTAATGAAGAACTTCAAAGCTATAATATTGACCCAATTGAGCTTGGAATTGGTATTAATATGGGTGAAGTAGTAGTTGGTTATATTGGGTCAGAAATGCGTATGGATTATACTGCTATTGGTAATTCTGTTAATTTAGCTGCCCGATTGATGCAACAATCTAAAGCTAGACAAATTTTAATTAGCGATAATGTTTTATCACAAACAAGTAATGCTTTTTCTGTTAGGTCTATTGTAGGTCTAAACTTAAAAGGTGTGACTAATATGCCAAATATTTATGAGGTTCTTTA
The DNA here is from genome assembly GCA_016713405.1 of Blastocatellia bacterium. NCBI lineage: Bacteria > Pseudomonadati > Acidobacteriota > Blastocatellia > Blastocatellia bacterium. The sequence goes on along the minus strand of JADJPF010000020.1, from coordinate 112,398 downwards.
TTAACTATTCGTCATCTTCAATATCTACTATCTCAAATGTTAAAGTTTCTGTTGCTGGATTAGATAAATAGCTCATACTTCGTCTGTAGATTTCTGCTAATACTTCTTCAAAATCCGTAAGAAAATCTATTGCACTATTGTAACGTTGATTTCTATCTTTAGCTAAACAACGTAAAATTACTTGGTCTAGCAAAATAGGAATATCTTTATCAAGGCTTGAGGGGGGAACAGGTTCTTCTTCCAAATGTCTCATCATTGTATCACCTATAGAAAGCCCTCCTCTAAAGGGATGTTGCCCTGTTAGCATTTCATAAGTGATTAATCCTAAAGCATATATATCAGCACGCTGATCTAAAGGTTTATCTTGCCATTGTTCTGGAGATAAATAATCAACAGTACCAAGAATATTACCTGCTTGGGTAATAGGCATAAAAGGGCCTTCTTGAGATTCTTCCAGCATTTTAGCAATGCCAAAATCTAGTAATTTTACTAGTTCCCTCCCATCATTCTCAATAATCATGATATTTTCTGGCTTTAAGTCTCGATGTATAGCCCCTTGTTGATGAATACAATCTAATGCAGAACAAACTTGTTGAAGGATACGAAAGGCACGCCCCAAAAGTATTGCACCATCTTTTAGGATATCTAAAAGGGTTTGCCCTACTACATATTCCATAACAAAAAAAGGGAGTCCCATATCTGTAAAACCACTATCATAAAGTGAGACAATGCTTGGATGGCGAATTTGAGATAAAATAGCAATTTCGCGGGCAAAGTAGCGTTGGCGAGTTATTCGTGTAACTGATTCTGCTGTAGGTTCCTGAATCATAAATTTAATAGCTACTTCTCGTCTTTCTAACAAATCTTCTGCCTTATAAACTACTCCTATACCACCTTCTCCAAGTAGTTCTGTAATGATATATCTTCCCCCTAGCAAATTGTCTGTCATTATTTTAACTATTCAGTATTTATGATAGGATACGGCTTGCTTTTAACTTGCACATAATAGCTTTTATAGGCTTTGTTGAAAAGAGTGAAAAGCTAAAGATTCACTTTAAGTTATTAAAAAATCATTAAATTATCTAAAACAAAATTTTAAATTTTGGAGAAAATATGTCTACACAAAATTTTAAATCTTTTGAAGATTTTTGGCCTTTTTATGTTCGTGAACATAGTCAATTTGCTACACGAGCCTTCCATTTTATTGGTACTTCTTTTGGCTTATTCTTTTTAGCAGCAACTATTTTTACTGGTAATTTATGGTTTCTCTTAGTTGGTCTAGTTGTCTCTTATGCTTTTGCTTGGACTTCACATTTTTTTATTGAAAAGAATCGCCCTGCAACCTTTAAGTACCCATTCTATTCTTTTTTAGCTGATTTTAAGATGTATGCGCTTATGTGGCGTGGTCAAATGGGACAAGAAGTAACTAAAGCTACTAATCAAACTGCTTAAGCTACTTCCTAGAAAATTAATAAAGACTGTAAAATCAATAGATTAAGAAACTGGCTTAGCCGCACCTCGATGACAAGTATAACAAGTTACTACACCATTAGTTGGGTATTTTTTGTTCGTTTCCCGCACCATTTCTAGCATTTTCCGTGCAGTAGCTTTCATTGCTTTATCATCTTTATCTAACTCCTCTGTAGAAACATGACAATAAGTACAATTTACCCCTAATCCTTCGGTAAAAGCTTTCATTACTGTTAAAATTTCACTTGCAGGAACACCTTTTAAGACTTGAATATTTTTATAAGTAGTTTCTGCTGGAGGTATATCTTTATCTACTTCACTAGATGCTTTTGCTCCAAAAGCCATCAATGCCCCTACTTTGCTAGGAGCGTTACTAGTGCTAGAAGTATTATTAGTTGTTTTTTCTGGAGCTTCTGAAACTGTGTTATTAGCAACAGGATCTGTTGCTCTAGCTTGATACTGAGCATTAAAATAAAGAAAGCTAATAATAAACCCTACGATAAAACTAACTATTAATACAACTATGTTTTTGTTCATTAAAAAATTTACCTTAATTACTAATTTAAGATTAAATTAGTTTTTTGCTAGATTTGCTAGATTTTTGTGATTTTAGTTAAGTTATAGTGTAATTGTCGAGAAAGACTAGCTTAGTTTTTACCAACTTATTTTCTATAAAGGGTTATTTTGTGCTTTATCTATAAGTTCTTTAAGCTGTTGTTTTGCTTGTTGAGCTTGAATATAACAACGTGCAGCAAGAAAAAACCCTATAACAGCAAAAATTAAAGGAGGATTGCCATCTACTTTTCCAATCCATAAAACTAGCTCTGCTACTAAAGTGCCTAGGATGGCCCCAAAAATACCCCTGTAACCATCCTTTAATTTATCTTGATAATGTTCTTGCTCATTGGCTTTTTCTTCTACATAATTTTCTTTTTCTAATTCTTCTTGCATAAATTATTCTTCTACATCCATAAGCAAATCTATTAATTCATCACAATCACTTTCGGCTTGCTCGCTATCTCCCTGATTAATAGAATCACTTATTTTTTTTACAACATCAGAAATTTTCTTGGATAAAGAAGCAGATATTTCTGGGTTAGCTAAAGCCTTTTTAGCTCTTTCAAGTAAAGCTTTTGTTCCAGGATCCATTTCTTCATCTTCTTTTCCTATATCAATAAAATCTTCGTCTTCATCACCTTCATCATAATCTTCATAATCTTCTTCTTGATTTAGGTTATAAAGAGCAGCTAATTTTGCTTGGCTTTCAGCAATATCTTCAGCACTTAATTTTTGACGGCTAGCCTTAAGTTTTTTACTTACCTTATTTCCCGTTTTACGCTCAACTACGGTAACATCTAAAATTGCATTAACATCCAAACTAAAATTTACTGTAACTTCTGTTTGACCTGAAGATAAGTTAGGTTTTAAGTCCTCAACAAAAAAATCTCCTAACAAAACATTTTTTGAAGCAATTGTTTCTTCACCTTGATAAACCTTGATATGAATTTTATCTTGACCTGGAAAAACTGTAGTAAACACCTTACTTTGTTGTACAGGAATAGTAGTATTATGTCTAATAAGAGGCTCAAACCTATCTGATACTAAATGCCCACTAAAACTAATTTCCGCACATTCTATGCCTAAAGATAAAGGTGTCACATCAACTAAAATAGCGTCAATTTCTTCACCTATAATTATTCCTGCTTGAACTGCCGCACCTAGCGCGACCGCTGCATCAGGGTCAATTTCAATATGTGGTTCTTGTCCCATGTGTTCAGAAATTAAGTCCCAAACAATAGGCGATCTAGTTGATCCTCCTACAAGTAATACCCGATCTATATCTTCAACCGTTAGTTCTGCATCTGCCAAAGCTTTATCAACTAAATTCATTGTAGATTCTAGCTTTTCAGCAATTAATGATTCAAACTCATCTCTTTTGACTTCTCGCCGAATATGTAAAGCTTTACCCTTTTTTGTCTCAGCAATATATTCCAAACTAATTAAAGAATATGGCGAGCTAGAAAGCTCTATTTTAGCTTCTTCGGCTGCTCTTAAAAGTCTTGCCCATGCATAATGATTTTCACGTAAATCTACTTTATGTTCCTTTAAAAATTCATCTGCAATTAACCCTGCAAGCATTTCGTCAAAATCATCTCCACCTAAATGATTGTCTCCTGCTGTAGCTAAAACATCTACTATCTCATTATTTAATTCAATAACAGAAACATCAAAAGTACCTCCTCCTAAGTCATAAACCAAGACTCTTAATTCTTCCTCTCGATTTAATCCATAAGCTAAAGCCGAGGCTGTAGGCTCATTAATAATACGTTCTACCTTTAGCCCTGCAATTTCTCCTGCTTCTATCGTGGCCTGGCGTTGAAGTTCATTAAAATAAGCTGGAACAGTAATTACTGCACGTGTAACGCTTTCTTGTAAAAATTCCTCTGCTGATTCTTTTAATTTTTTTAAGATAAATGCTGATATTTCTTGCGGCGTATATTCTTTAGCTGCCATAGAAACTTTTTCAGTCTTACCCATTTTGCGTTTTACTGATCGAACTGTATTTTCTGGCGATACTACCCACTGATTACGCGCTGGATAACCAACTAAAATTTCTTTTGTTGGCGATACTCCAACTACAGAAGGCAAAATATTTTTATCATCTACAGGTATTAAAATAGGAATACCATTTTTTATTACAGCCACTACAGAATTAGTTGTTCCAAGATCAATCCCAATAATTTTATCTGACATTATATTAACCTTTTTTATTTAGATTCTTTTACTACTACAACTTCTGCATAGCGAAGTATTTTATTTTCTTGTTGATAACCTTTTCGTAAAACACTAGCAATTGTACCAGGAGATAAATTTGAGTCTGTAATAGCTTCTAGGGCTACATGTAATCGCGGATCAAAAAGCTTACCTTCTGTTTCTATTTGATGAATCCCTTCATTAGCTAATAAAACTGTAAAACGCTCTTTAACTAGCTCTAAACCTTCTAGCCAAGCCTTTATTGATTCCTTTGTTGCATTTAATGCTTCTAACATTTCTAAAATCTCATCATCTTTTGCTAAATTATCAGACACAAGTCTTTCTTGTTCAATTTCTATTGATATTTCACCTGTAAAAGCTACTTTTAACCTTTCCATTAAGGTAAGTTTTTTTGATTTTATTATAGTTTCTTTTACAGTTTGTTTTTTAATATTACTAGTTATATTCTCTTTATCTTTACGTTTTAAGAGCGTATATCCATTATTTATAGCTGATTCTATACCATCTAAAACAGGTAAAATATTTAAAGCAAAAGCACTAAGAGCTTGTTTTTTTTCTTTAGCTAATAGTTCTTCTTTAACAATTATATTTTCTTCTATTTGTTTTTCTTGTTGTTTTATGGTTTCTTGTAAAGTTGTTAAAAGAGTAGTAGTTTTTTGTTCTTGAGCTTCGCTTAAAGTATTTGCTTTATACTGAACCCGATTTAGCTTTGTAATGTTGCGTTCAAGTTCTGCTAGCTGTTCACTTGATTTTTCTAACTTTGTAGAAAACTCCGTTAAATGTTCATTCAGTATTTTCACTAGCACAAGACTAAGTTTATCTGGTAGGTTTGATAGTAGATTGGTTAATTCCTCAAATTCAATTGATAGTGTTTCTTTAGCTTCCATCTTTAATCACTTGTTATATTTTTATATTCTGAAAATCTTTTTGGAAAGAAATTTCTGCTAATTTTACTTCTAATGCTAATTTAATAATGTCTTCTTTATGAATGCTTAAATCATAGTTTATTGATGGTAAATCAGGTTTTTCTGGTGGGGGTTGTAGTAAAAATAAATCAGCTAGGCCCGTTTTTCAGGTGTGCGAAGTTGTTCATAAGCAGCACGTATTTCTTGGAATTTTTCAGCCTCTGTTTCTGGTGGATATTGCCTTACTAGCTGAAAATAAGCACGTTTTATTTGTTCCTGAGAAGCTTTTCTATCTAACTCTAAAGTTTTATATGGATCTTTTGGTTTGTTAACTATAGGTTTATTTTTAGAACCTTTTTTCATTAAAAATTCTCCTGGAAAAATTCCATTAATTTTTCTATATCTTCTCTATCTTGCGCAGATAATTTTCTAGGATCTTTTGGCGGGCCATTAGGGTATTTTTCCATTATCCTTATTACTGAAAGTGGTATATCATCCATATCAAACAGTCCCCGACGTTTAGGACGAGAAATAAAATTTTCAAACTCATGAGTTTCTTCTACAACCTCTTTTTCATTAGCAAGTTGAGCCTTACGCCGAGCTTCTTTTATTAAAGTTTTTGCTGATTTAATATCTTTTCTATTATGAAAAACTCTATGAGCTTCTATAAACTCTAAAACTCCACTCTGAGGACATTCTTTCTTTATACGATCTATATATCCTTCCTCTATCTTTTCTATTACTTCTTCTTTAACATCCTGAAATTCTCTAGAATGTAGAGTTAAAAATATATTCAGTAATACTTTTGCTTTAGATTCTTTTTTGTTTTTTTCTGCTTGATCAATAGCCTGATCAAAAAATTTTCTTGTCCAAGAAACATTTAACTCACACAATACAACCATTTTAGCTTGAACAATCCAAAACTCTGCTGGTAAATTGGCTTGTTGGGTTATTACTAACATTATTTCTTCTACAAATTCATTTGTATCTTTTATCAAAGATTCATCTAAAACTAAGCTTACCATCTTAAAATCTTTGCCAGCAGACTGATAGGCTTGTTTTAGTAACCCAAGTGGATTACCTTTTTTTAATGTATCAGCAGTTATAGCTAGTTTTAAGAGCAATCCAACATCATTTGGAAGATCTTTTAAGGCTTTTTCAAGAAAACTAAATCTCTTTTTCTTATCTGTAATCTCTTCTGACTTCTCAACATAAATTGAAGATAAAGATTCCCTAGCAATTTTGTTATCAGGATCTAGAGCAAGAACTTTTCTCCAGATTTCTATAGCCTCATCTGTTTTTTCAGAAACAGTTAAAAGACCTGCTAGACTCTCTAAAGCAGTAACATTTTTGGGGTCAATTGCCAAAATACGGTTAAGTTCATTTTGTGCAGCCTTTTCTTGATCATTTGCCATTAAAGTCTCTACTATTTCTAAGCGTAGATCTATGTCATTTTCAGCATATTTAAGTGCATTTTTTAAGCAAGTAAGAGCTTCTTCTGTATCTTCTTCCTTTTCATAACATTCTGCCGCACGTTTCCAAATAGCTGCTACTTGGCTATCATTCAAGTAATTATCACTAGTCTCTTTTCTGGAGCGTCGTTTAAGCATTTCTCTCCAAGCTTCGGCAGCATTTTCCCAATTTTCTATAGCTTCCTCAGCCAAAGCTAAATTTTGTGATAAACGACAACTTTTATCTTGTTCGTTAGAACGTCGCCAGGCTTCAGCCGCCCGCTTCCAATTACCTTCGCTTGCGGCACTATGTCCAATGTAATATTCTGCAAATGCTGTTAGTTCTTTAACTATGTCTAAAGTCTTTAACTTTCTTGGTAAATTTCCAATAGCAAGTATTTCTTGTTGCCATTTTTCCTCTTTCGCAGCATCAACTATTTGTTCAGTTAACAAATAATCCAGGTTAGTACTTAAGTGATTTTGAGCAAATCCAAAACTCTTTGCTTTTTGCCAAGCTGATTGTGCCGCGCCTTTTTCACCTTGACGCATAGCAGCAACACCTTTGTAGTATTCTAAAATACCTATAACACTTTTTTTATTACCGCCTTTATCAAGGCTTTTTTGTAAAGCTAAAACAGGTGATGCCATCATATCTTGCTGCATTTGCGCTAGTGCTTGCCAAAATTCATGTTTTGTCGGTTGAATATCAATCAAAATATTATTAGTTTTATCAGAAATAATATTTTCCACTATTTTTAGTGTGCTAGCTTCTTCTGATGTCAGGTTGCTAAAATCTACTTTTTGATTACATACTAATTTAGCTAAAGTGTGTAAGTATTGTAAATTTGAGTAGTTAGGCTCTTTTGTAGCCACTTTATCAAACTCTAAAACTGCTTCAGCAAAATTTCCTATTTGACATAAAGTAACAGCTAGAAAAAAGTGCAGTCTTGTTTGGGTGGGACTAAGTGAAATAGCTTCTTTTAAGTGTGTTATTCGTAAGCTAAAGTCTGTAGCACTAGCAACAGCTAGACGAAAATAAATTTCTGCTAATAGTTCTTCTACTTTCTCTTGAGTATCTTTTTCTGCAAATGCAAAAGCTTCTAGAGCTAAGTTTAACGCTAAATTAAGGTTTCCTGCTTGAAGTAGTTTTAGTGATTCATTTAACAAACTAGGAAGATCTTTTTGTGATTTTGCTTTAGCAACGGCACTAACCATTTTGGCATGCTGAAACTTTAATTTATTCTTAGCCATAAAAATTTATTTTTATATATGCTCCTAAATATGTTTCTAATAATTATTAGATAAAACAACTCTTCCGTTTTCTGCTGCAAATGTAGCTAGTGGAACTTGATGCACTACTACTGGCTCTATCTTAATTGCTGTTGTAACTTGGTGGTAACGGCTACGATACCTAGTAGTAATACGGCGTACATAATCTTGTGTCTCTCTATAAGGAGGAATAGCATAGTTATAGCGCACAACAGCGTGTTCACCAGCATTATAACCAGCTAAAGCTAATTCTAAATTACCTCCAAACATATCTAACAAAAGCTTTAAGTAACGTGTACCAGCATTAATATTTTGCTCTCTATCAAAAATATCTGTCACCCCAAAACGCCTAGCTGTAGAAGGAATTAATTGCATTAGTCCGCTAGCACCTTTATGTGAAACGGCTCTAAGGCGAAACCCTGATTCTTGGCGAATTACTTCTAAAATTAAACGTGGGTCAACTTCATTCTTTTTGCTGCCTTCTGGATGATATCATCTAGATCTATATCCCCTGTACTTTCTGTCAAAGTAACAGGAATAGCTTTAGTAGCAATTGCAGGTTTTACAACTACAGTATCACTAGTTAGCATTAAACTTCCTTTTTCTGTAATGGAAGTACGAACTTCAGAGTATATTTTTGGTGGTGGTGGTGGGGTGTCTAATTCAGGTACAACTGGCGTTTCATCTTGCCAATAGCCTTCACCATTTCTTTTTGTAGGAGTTTTTAGTAAAGCAGATTTGCTACGAGCAGATTTATTTTTATAATTCTTGTCTGTAAGGTTTTCTTCATTGTTCACAGAGTTATTAATAGTGTTATTATTGGATAGCTTTTCTGGTTGTTTTATTTCTGCCTTCTCTGTAGCTTTTTCTTTAGGTTTCTCTTTAGGTTTTTCTTTAGATTTCTCTATGGTTGATTCAAGTTGGATAGCTTTATTTGGGATAACATCATAGTTATCAAAAGTCTTTTTTGTGTCACTATTAGCTTGTTGGCCGTATGTTAAAGTTGAAGCTAGTGCCATTACTATACAAAAGAGAAAAATCTAAAAAACATTACGTAAATCCTCCTAAGGAGCATACTTTTTATTTTATATATTTTAGTGGTTGTTAGCATAATTTGCTAGTTTGAGGACAAGCATTGGGAGTATATCATAGAAGTAGTTGAAGTGTCTAAGCAAAGAGTGCTAAAGTCTCATTATCAAAACTAGCAAATTCTAGTAAGGAGTAAAATTATGTCTGCTACAGCTATATCTAAAACAATAGAAACAAACGAGCCAAAACCACAAACAGAGAGACGTTATATTGAAAATACTTGTCCAATGACTGGAGAAGTTATTGGTAAAATTCCTATTTGTACAGAAACAGAGGTATTTGAGGCTGTTGCTAAGGCTCGACGCGCCCAAGCTGCTTGGGGTGCATTATCTGTAGCAGAGCGAATCCCCTACTTACTTAAAGTTAGAGATATTTTTGTAGACCGCCGAGATGAAATTTTAGACACTATTCGTAAAGACACTGGTAAAACACGTGCAGATGCCTTACTAGCAGATGTTTTTACTGTAATTGATGGCACCACTTATTTTTGTAAACAAGCACAAAAAATGCTAGCTCCTCGTGCTAATCCACTACATTTATTTAAGAATAAAAGAAGCTATTTTGTTTATGAGCCATTAGGCGTTGTTGGTGTAATTACTCCATGGAACTTTCCTACAGCATTTTTAAGTGATGTGGTTTTAGCCTTACTAGCAGGAAATACTGTATTACTTAAACCTTCTGAAGTAACTCCATTAATTGGAGAAATGACCGGAAAAATTTTTGCTGATGCTGGAATATCAGACAGTGTTTTTCAAGTTTTACAAGGTGATGGTTTAACAGGTGCGGCTTTAGTCCGCTCAGATGTAGATAAAATAGTCTTTACAGGCTCGGTTAGAACCGGACGAGCTATTTATAAAGAATTAGCCCAAAAAGATAAATTTACCCCTGTAGCTTTAGAGCTAGGCGGTAAAGATCCTTTTATCATACTAGAAGATGCTGATTTAGAACGTGCAGCAGATGCTACTGTGTGGGGCGGACTCGTAAATTCTGGTCAAATGTGCGCTAGTGTAGAGCGCGTTTATGTGATGGAACCTATTGTAGAGAAATTTACTGAAATGGTAGTTGAACGAGTTAAAAAACTCCGCCAAGGCCCCCAAGATGGCCCAGATGTTGAAATTGGTGCAATCATCTTTCCTCGTCAAATGGATGTAATTGATGATCATATTAAAGATGCTGTAGCAAAAGGGGCTAAGTTATTAGTAGGTGGTGAACGTAATCAAGACTTAGCACCAGGTTATTATTACCGCCCTACAGTTTTAACAAATGTTGATCACTCAATGAAGGTTATGACTGAAGAAACCTTTGGCCCAGTTATTCCAATTATGAAAGTAAAAAGCGAAGCTGAAGCCATCAAGCTAGCAAATGATAGCGTTTATGGTCTAACTGCTGGTGTTTGGTCACAAGATGTAAGCCGCGCTGAACGTGTTGCTAAACAAGTTGAAGCTGGAACAGTTGCAATTAATGATTGTGGCGCAAATGCTTTTGGTTTTTGTGAAGCTCCTTGGTTTGGTGTAAAAGAATCTGGCTTTGGTGCTGTACATTCTAAAGAAGGTGTACGTAATTTTAGTAAAATTAAACATATTGTTGCTGATCGCGGCTGGATGCGGAAGGAAATGTACTGGTTTCCTAATAGTGCTAAAACTTACCAAATGTTATCAGCAATGGTAGATGTCCTTTTTGGTAAAGGCTCAAATCGTTTGAAAGCATTGTTTGGTAAAAAATAATTTGCATTGGACGCTATGTTAGTAAAATGTCCAAACTTTTTATAAATGTTAGAGCGTTTCGCTGGTGACAATATCAGCATCTAAAGTCTTAAATTTGTTTGTTTCTTATAGAAAGGGAGATTTATGCAAGGAAAAAGTTGCTTACAACAACTAGCCTCCGTCATTCCAGGCTATAGCGGTTATTTGGATAAAGATCGACGACGTGATATTGATAAACTCCATAGAGAACATCTAGCACAAGAATTAGAAAAACTTAAAACCCCACTTACTAATTTAATTCGTGATTTAAGCGAAACAGGCCGTATTACAGAAATTAAGCCTATAGAGCGATTAAATGGTAAATTAGATAAAATTGCTAACCGAATCCGGTATGCTAGCTATGGTTATAGTGGCTTTTTTGATGTTGTAAAAGTGCAAGAACTAGAATTAGATAAACTTTATCAATTTGATTTAAGCCTGATAGAAGATACAGAAGCAATCAAATCACAAATTGTAGCAATTTCTGAAAGCAGCGATGCTAGCAGCTTAAAGACTGCCGCTAGTAGCTTAGAAAAAGCTTTAGACTCTTTAGATGCTCATTTTAGCCAACGCCACAAAGCAATAGAAACAATAGTTTAAGTCTTTTAAGGAGAACTTTCATGGCAATCGAAGTCATTCAATATTTTGATAATAGCGGACAATCTATTATTCACCGTTTCCCAGAACAAGGCGCGACAGATATTAAATGGGGAGCGCAACTAATTGTTCAAGAAAATCAGTCAGCAGTTTTTTTCCGTGATGGAAAAGCTTTAGATATTTTTGGCCCAGGTAGACATACCTTAACCACCAATAATTTACCTATACTTACTAGATTTTTAAGCATTCCTTTTGGTGGTACATCTCCTTTTCAATGCTCTGTTTTATATGTTAGCCGTCAAGTTTTTCAAAATCTAAAATGGGGTACTAAAATGCCTATTTTAGTTAAAGATCCTGAGCTTGGACGAGTTCAACTTAGAGCTTTTGGTAAATTTTCAATGAAGGTTGCCGATCCTCAACTTTTTGTAGGTACTGTTGTAGGGACTCGTGGTTGGGTGACAACTGTACAAGTAGAAGACTTCTTAAGAGACTTAATTGTTCAAAGATTAACGGATTTACTTGGAGAAAATTTCCGTTCTGTTGATGAGCTAACTTCTAACTATAATGAGCTTGCAATTGCTACTAAAGCTCAAGTAGCAGATGATTTTGCTAAACAAGGTTTAGAGCTAGTTGATCTAATAGTTGGCTCAATTACACTTCCAGAAGAAGTTCAAAAGCGAATTGATGAAGGTGCAGGGATGCGGGCTATAGGTGATATGCGTAATTATATGCAATATCAATCTGCACAAGCGATGCGTGATGCTGCTAGTCAACCAGGAACAGGCGCAGGTGAAGGTATGGGGCTTGGTATGGGATTTGGTATGGGGCAAATGATGGCACAAAATATGCAGAATATGCAAAACCCTTATCCACCTCAACAACCTTATCCACCACAAGGGCAATATCCTCCTCCAGGCTATCCACCACCACCTTATCAGCAACAAGCCCCAACACAGCCACCCCCTTTAGCAGCAACCGTGAATTGTCCAAAATGTCAGTCACCTAATGCACAAGGAGCAAAATTCTGTGCTGAGTGTGGAACATCTTTACTACCAAGAGCTTGTTCAAAATGTAATCATCCGCTAAACCCTGGAGCAAAATTTTGTTCTGAATGTGGTAATCCATCATAAAATATTAATTTTTAAATTCTTTTTTTAGTTATATTTAGGAGCATTATGGAAAAAATAAATCTGGTTTAATACTGTTAGTTGTCTTCTCTGTTTTATTAGTGGGCTTTATGCGTTGGCAAATGGATGCCAAAGTTTTTAATTCTTCTGGTTCAACTAAGGCTAGCACATCAAGTGGTAAAACCGTTCCTGATTTTTCTGTCACTTCATTAAAAGGTGAAAATATTTCTCTAAGCAAATTAAAAGGAAAGGTAGTCTTAATAGACTTTTGGGCTACTTGGTGCGGCCCTTGTCGTGTAGAAATGCCTGCGGTAAAAAAAGTTTGGGAAAAACATAAAAATAATAACTTTACTATCATTGGCATTAGCCTTGACACAGACCGCGAACCTTTGGACAACTATATAAAAAACAACAATATTACCTGGCCGCAATATTACGATGGACTAGGTTGGAAAAATAAAGTTGCCCAACTTTACGGTGTACGAGGTATTCCTTTTACAGTTTTATTAGATAAAAATGGAGAAGTAGCCGGTGTTAGCCTTAGAGGACAAGCTTTAGCAAATAAAGTTGACGAATTACTACAAAATTAATTATTAAGCATTTTTAGTAGTTACCTAAATAGTATCTCTTATGCAATAAAATTTAAGAGATACTATTTTTATTTTAATTAATTATTTACTAGACATTATAGGTAAAAAAATTATTTAATGTGATCCACAACGAAAACAGCCCCTAATTAATCAATAAATAAGCTAAATCAAGCTAATCAAGTTAATCAAGTTAACAGTCTATTAAAGTTTATCTAAGGAGAAAATAATGTTAAAACTCTCTACCAAGCTTATTGTGATAATGTGCGTTATGCTACTGGCAATAAGTGTTTTAGCACAAAATCCAGTTTCAGAAGACCAAGAACTCTTTGTGCAAAATAAAACACCTCAAATTAATACAATTAATGTACTACAAAATGGGGATAACCCCTTAATAGAGATAACTGGAAGCGCGTTTGGTAAAGATCCAAATCAAGTTAAAGTTTTGACTAATGATAACGGCGTATTGCTTACACCAAATCAAGTAAAGAAGAAAAAAATTACTTTGCAAATTCCTAATAGCAATTTATGCACAGGAAAAGTAAAAGTTAGGGTGATTGTTGGCGCAAATAGTTCTAATACTGGTAGTTTTCAGTATCAAAAGAATGCACCTATTATTTATAGCTTTAGCCCAGAACGCGCTCAAACAGGAGGCGTGCTAGAAATCAAAGCCGATAATCTAGCCTGTCAAACATCTGAAAATATTGTAACAATCAATGATATTGCAGTACCTGTGCTTGGTATTAATACAGATAAACTTAGCGTTCGTATTCCAGAAACATTTGCAACTGGAAAAGTAAAAGTTAGGGTGATGGTTGGTAATCAAGCTAGTTTAGCTAAAGATTTTGTAATTGATGCAGGAAATGGCCTACCTGGAACAGGTGGAAGCAATAGCGAAAAAATATCTTTTATTAGTAGCGCACCTGCTGGAACAACTTTTGCGCCTATGTTTAATATTAGAGATAGAGTTATAGTTAATGATGCTGAAACAACTCTTTGGCATGCAATGTTTTATGGAACACATCAAGCCATCATTAATCTACCCTGGCAAGTAGCAGGTCAACCACAAAAAGCTTTATTAACTATAAATGTCCGAGAAGCAAATGATATTTATGGTAACTTTACAGGTCAAAAAGAAAAATTTGTTTATGCTTTGATCTCCTTCCCAAGATTTCCTGAAAAACCTTATCAAGAAGTAGAAAATCCTTTCTTTTGGGGTGCTTGTTCGGCTGTAACAGAAACTAGCCCTAGCGGTGGGTTTATCTTTAACTCAGTTGCTCGCTCAGGTGGTGGAATTGATAGCTTTAACTTAAGTAGAACAGCTAGCGCAAGTGGTACAGCAACAATGACATTTCGACTAGTTGCACCAGACCTTGGTAGATATGAAGAATATGGAATTAACTATGATAAAGCTGGTAGTCCACTAGTTAAGTTACCTAAAGCTATTAGCATCACAGTAGAAATGCAAGAAATTCAACCTAATATACCTACTAGCTATTTTAGAATTGGTAAAATAACTTTTAGAGATGAAATTACTGGTCAAGGTTCAAGTATTACTGAAAAAGCTGTTTTTGCTAACACATTTAGCATTACTGATGTACCTGATTTTGGTTTTGGTATATTTTAAGTTTTAATTAAGATATTCAAAAATTGAAATAAATAACCTAACATAAGGATGTTAGGTTATTTATTTTTTGACTACTTTTTTAATAGGCTTTGAATGTAGTTTTCTAGTAAATCTACGCCAGGTTATCCAAATACTAAGCAAAATCAGCCCTGGGACAGCAATTCTTAGAACTAAAAAAAGTGATTGCTTAGGAATTTTCATTATTAGCAAAATTACTGCGATAAATAAAATTGTTCTAATTATTCTGTTATATAAATTTGGTTTCATAAATATTTTATTTTAAGAAATTTATTTAATTTCAATTGGTTGTTGCTTTTGACAAGAACGTTGTGCCGCAGTTGCTAGTTGAGCAATTTGGCAGATATGGTTATGGTCAACATAGCTTTTTGTCCCAAGTTGAATTTGTTTAATAAAATTATCAATATCTTGACTAAACAGCCCTTCACCTTTAACTATTGGTAAATCTTCTTTTTTATCAGTAAGTTGTAAACTAACTTGCTGATGATTTTCTGCTAAAAGTTGTCCTTTTGTACCAATTACAACTAGTTGGTTTGCTATAGGAATAACATTTAATCCTTGTCCATCAATAAGTTGAGCAATAACCCCGTTTTCAAAACCTATTTGAACGGTAGTCAATCGACTAGTAAATTGTCCTGATTCTAATCCAAGCAATTTTTCTTGAGCATTTACCCATCTAGCTTTCCCAGCAATAGCAATTAGTCGGCTAATTATGGCAGCGTGTAAGAATAATGAAAACCCTGAGGAAGTGTTAAAAGTCCAATCTGTATCGATTGCCTGTCGATTACTTAAATTTGTCCAAAAAATACTTAAAACATTTCCTATTTCAGGCAAAGCTTTTTGTAGAGTGTTAAACCAAGGCGAAAGCAATTCAATGTGTTCAACATGTAAAATAGCTTTTTTTTCTGCTGCTAAGTTTACTAGTTCTAAAGTTTCACCTAAAGATAAGGCTAACGGATAATCTACACTAACAGGTTTACTTAAGCTTAAAGCAAAATGGCACATTTCTGCATGATATTTATTAAGCGAGCAAACCATTACAGCATCAGCTTGAGCAACTAGATTTTGCCAATCTATTGTTGCAAAAGCATTTATAGGTGTAGCAAGTTCTTTTGCTCGTTCTAAATTACTGCTAGCAACACCTATTATTACAGCATCTTTTCTTAGGTTTATTTCTCGAATACGTGCGCGAGCAACTCGACCTGTACCAAGTAGAGCAATTTTAATCATAAAAAGTTTTTATTTTCTCCTAAATTTCATCCTAAATGTCTTGGCAAAGAAATATATTTCTATAAAATGGAAAGCAAAATCAAACAATTAATCAACCAATGCTGACACTAGGAACCCAAATAAGTCAATATAAAATCATCTCTCGTCTAGGTTGTGGAGGGATGGGAGAAGTGTTTTTAGCTAAGGATCTGCGTTTAGGTCGTGAGGTTGCTATTAAGGTTCTTTATGATCGTTTAGCTAAAGATACTGATTTAGTAGCACGTTTTGAGCGCGAAGCTCGTTCACTTGCGGCACTTTCACACCCTAACATAATAACAATACATGATTTTAGTAGTGAAAACGGAATTACATTTGCTGTAATGGAATACCTAGAAGGAGAAACCTTAAGAACTTGGATTCTGCGTAGACCCCTAGACTTGGCAAAAGCATTAGAAATAGCAATTGCTGTTGCAGAAGGACTAGCAGCAGCACATTCCAAAGCTGTAATTCATCGAGACTTAAAGCCTGAAAATATTTTTATCACTCATCATGGTCTAATTAAAATCCTGGATTTTGGTTTAGCTCGTGTTGAAATTTCAACAATGGCTGAATCTAATTCTTTTCCTACAGTTGCAGAAGTAGCAACGGATCCAGGCGTTGTAATGGGAACATTTCCTTATATGTCACCTGAACAAATAAAAGGAAATTTTGTTGATAACAGAACAGATATATTTTCTTTTGGATGTGTATTTTATGAAATGTTAACTGGAACAAACCCTTTTTATCGAGCAACAGCAATAGAAACTAGCGCAGCAATCTTAAAAGACAAACCGTCAAAAATATCACGTAATCTAAAACAAATATCTCAAGAAATAGAGTGGATAATAATGCGCTGCTTGGAAAAAGACCGGGAGGCTCGTTTTCCTTCAACACGGGACTTGGTTGCTACATTAAAGGCTGTTGCGGCTCATTCGTCAGATAGTAAACTTAATGAGCTAAAAAAACCTATTCAAAAAAAAACCTCTACTCGTCGGCTACGTAAAGTTATTAGCTCAATAGCAGTTCTGCCATTTACCAATGCAAGCAAAGATACAGAAGCAGAATATTTAAGCGATGGTATTACGGAAAATATAATAAATATTTTGTCTCAGCTACCTAAATTAAAAGTAATGGCAAGAAGTACAGTATTTCGCTATAAAGGAAAAGATATAGATCCTCAAGAAATAGGACAACTACTTAAAGTTCAAGCAATACTGACAGGCTGGGTGACACATCATGGAGAATTGCTAAAAATACAGACAGAGTTAGTAGATGTATTTGATGGCTCTCAAATTTGGGGAGAGCAATATAACCGCAAGTTTGCAGATATTCTTACCATTCAAGAAGAAATTGCTCATCAAATATCTGATAAGTTACAAATGAAACTTTCTGGTGAAGACAAAAAACGTTTAGTTAAACGACATACAGAAAACACTAAAGCCTATGAGCTTTACTTAAAAGGTCGTTATTATTGGAATAAACGGACTCGTGTTAGCTTAAAAAAGGCTATTGAATTTTTCCAAAAAGCTATTGACCTAGATCCTCTTTATGCTTCAGCTTATGCAGGGCTAGCTGATTGCTACATAATTATAGGCATTTATGGTGGTGAAGAAGACCCGCATGAAGCTTTTAATAAAGCTGAAATAGCTGCAACTAAAGCACTGCAAATTGAAGAAGTAGCTGAAGCACATACAGCACTAGGAAGTGTTCGTATTTATCAACATTGGGATTGGATAGGAGCAGAAAAGGAGTTTCAAAGAGCCTTAGAACTTAATCCAGATTATCCAACGGCTCATCAATGGTATGGTAATCACTTAATGAGAATGGGTAGATTTGACGAAGGTATAGAACAACTTAAACGCGCTCAACAGCTAGATCCACTCTCGCTAATTATCAATCAATCCATTGGTTGGGGATATTATCTTTCTCGTCAGTATGACAAGGCAGTAAAACAATATCTTAAAGTCATTGATATGGATGAGAGTTTTTATTTTACTCATGTAGAGCTAGGACTAGTTTATTTACAGCAAAAGAGATATGAAGAAGCAATTGATGAAATAAAAAAATCTTTAGCTTTAGTTGGGGAAAAACCCGCTATTATATACTCTATGCTAGGCTATGCTTATGCAGTTGCAAATCAAATAACAGAAGCTAAAACTGTCTTAAATCATTTGTTAGAAGACTCTAAAAAAATCCATATCTCCCCTGTACTTTTTGCAATTCTTTATTCAGGTCTTGGAGATATTGAAAAAGGCTTTTATTGGTTAGAAAAAGCCTGTGAAATCCGAGATGAATATTTAATTAGAATGAGAGTTGACCCAGTTATTGACACTTTAAGAGCTTATCCTCGATTTAGTGAGCTAATGAAACAGGTTGGACTACCTGACTAAATACCCATCTATAATCTACTTAAGCCTAACTAAAGAACTATCTGTCTTTTGAAAAACAAATAAATTGCTAACCAAAAAATTAAATATTGAGCAACTAGCTATTGCTAGGAGATTGGCTAAAACTACTGGCAAATGAAAATTGCTAACAAATACCTTCATTAACAATAAATTACCAACCAGTGAAATTAACCCTGTGCTAGTGTTAAACTTTGCTAAGCGTATAAGTTGGGAAGAAAAATTTTTTGAAGTTCTTTCGCGCCAAGTCCAATGCTCATGCCAAAAGAAATTATGTATTATAGTTATCTCTACTGCTATAAGTGTAGCTACAAGGTAGCATACACCTATAGTAACAAATAGCTTTAATAAACTTAGTTGTAAAACAACGCCTAAAAGCCCTACCAAATTAAATTTTCCCCAAGAAATTATCCAACTAATTTTATTATCTGTAGTTAGCCAAAGCATTAGACACGCTCCCTGTCATAAAGGGTTTTTGTATTTTTAGCTGTTGAAACTACAAGCATTACAGACATTCCTATAATACCAACTACACCACCAACATCATAAAGCAAGAATTTATGCCCAAGTATATTGCTGTAAGGGTGTGTAAATAAAAATAAATTACCAATAGCTAATAAAATGCGTAGTTCTGTAGGACTAAATTTCCAAAAAGAAATAGAGAAAACATTTAGTGAATAGGCTGCTAAATATGAATTTATTGAGAGCATAAAATAAACAATTAACACCCCCAAAGCCACACGTTCAGACATAAAACCTGATGTTATCAGACCAACGACTAAAAACAATGTTCCAAAAGTATCAATCATATGGTCAACATAAAAACCATATTTTGGGCGTTGTTTATTGCGGTAGCGGGCAAGAGTTCCATCTAGGCTATCTCCAAACCAATTTAGAGCAAGACAAAAATTAACTAGATGTAAAAATAAAATATTTTCCCGACTAAAATAATAGCCTACACCACCAAAAAGCATTGCCAGCAAACCTAGTATTGACAGGTGATCCGGCGTTACCGAGTTAGGAATTTTTTTAACTAACCATTGCAAAGCAATTTGTTCAAATGGAGCAAGAAAACTTGTTTGTTCTCGTTTAGTATCTGTAGTTTTTGTTGATTTTGTAGTTTCTAAAGTAGGTGAAATTGTAAGTTGTGAATCCATAAAATCTCCTGAGCAAATAAAATTAGCTTGTTTTATAAATTTATGTCTTAAGAACGCAGGAGAAAAAAAATTACTTGCAAAAATATCTGGAGGAAAATAACCAGCAAAATATCTTTTGTTTTTTGCTTACAAGTAAAAATATAATAGGAGAAAATTTGATAAATTCAATAAGAAATTGGGCTACTTTTGATTATGGAAACAGACATAAAAAAAACAAAATTTCAACAATCTTCTATAGGTCTTTTGATAGATGTAGCTACCCCAGGATCTTTAAAGCTAATTCTTTCTATTGCGATTTGGGCAACTGTAACCTTTTTGCTAGCAATTTGTAACCTTTCTCTTTTTTATAATTTGGGACAAATTGATTTTCTTTTTGTTGTTTTTGTAACTCCGCTTTCTCTTTTTGTAATTTGGTTTGGTTTAGGAACAATAGTCCAACGCATTTCTACTCTTTTCTCAGAAAGATGTTACTTTCGTGCAGGAAAGAGAGGAATCTCTTTTAATATGGTTGATAATAGGTTTAAGCCCATAATGCTTTTTCAACCTAAAATGCGGCAGGTTGATTTATTATGGCAAGATATACATGAATGGTATCCTTACAGACTAGTTATTGCTTACATAATACCTGTATCTACTTATATTTTTATTCGCACTAAACAAAATGAAAAGATTTTAATTCCTACATCAGGTTTTAAGGAAAGTCAGAAGCAAATTGTTGATAATATTATGAATGCCCAATCAATTGGGTTATAACTTGCAAAATATTATTTATTCAACAATACTAGTAACTTCTTTTAATACTTCTTTTATACTTTTTGTTATATCATCCTTAATACTCTTTATACTTTCTATTATTTCTATTTTTGAAGGCATTGATTCTAGGTAAAAAATTCCAATTAGACAAAAACCCATCACCGATATAAAAACCATTTCTAAAGGTGTTGGGGTTCGGCTAAGGTAGCAGATAGCCCACATTTCAAAACCTTCTGTATAGTAATAAGAATCCATGTCTTGGGCAATTTGTTCATTTACCCAAACTAAAAACACACTAAGAAATGTTGTAAAAACAAAGATCCAACAAATAGAGCTTAAGAGCTTTACTTCCTGATTTTGCCAAGCAAAATTTCTTAGCACATTTGGCAGTCTAAGATTAATTATTGGTTGATCAATAATTAAATTATGGTTATCAGATGTAGTTAAACTTGATAAATTACATCTTTTACAAAGATTATTAATAGGGTTAAAGCAGTCTTTTTGGTGACAAATTTCACATCTTTCTGCAAGTTTTTCTTTTTTATTGTTATAGACATAAAATTTACCTCCCTAGACTAATAAGTTTAGCTTTTTCATTTTCTGGAGAATAATAAGCAACTAGACCTATAAAAATTCCTATTACAGAAGTAAACAACAAAACTAGTTGAACATCAGCCACAGTGGTTATGTAATTTCTTCCACACACCATAGTAAAATCTTCTGTTTGGCATTCTCCATCTGGCATAGGCAAAGAAGCAATTTGATAATATTGTTGAATTTCTTGATCTGCAATTGGTGCAAAGATTAAGAAAAGCATTGATATAAATAGCACTAATCGAACAATTTTTATTGACCTAATATCTAAGTTTTGCCATGCAAAATTTCTTAAAGTGTTGGCTAAGAGGACTAAATCCACTTGCCAATTAACTATAAACTTTCCTTTATCAGACCTAGAAATAATTAGTTTCTCACATCTACCACAAGAATTATTAACAGGATTAAAAAGATCTTTTTTATGGCAAATTTCGCACTTTTCTGCAAATTTTTCTTTTTTTATTTTTAGCATAGTTAGCCTCTTAAATCAGGAAATCTACTTGGAATTGACACCTAAAAAAGAAATATTGTTCCTAAATAAATAAATAATTTTTTTCCTAGCAGTTTTTCATGCTGACAAAAAGGCTTAGGATTTGTTAATCTCGATTTTTATAATAATTTATTAGCCAACCTAATTTAATTCTAGGCAAGACATTTATGAATGACTCACAGCAATCTAATTTTTTCTTTGAGCTAGAAAATGCTTCTGCACTAGGAGCAAGGGAACAACTTTTAGCTTGGGCAGAGCGTGTTTTTGCTGAACCAAAATTAGTTGGGCAATCTTTTGACATTCGGCTTTTTGACATTACCCATCTTAGTAATGAACAAGAAGCACAGCTTTATAATAATTTTCAGGGCCGTGATAGCGAATTAGGCATGGGGCTAGTCAATTGGCGAAAAGCTGAACTAGCGGAAGTAATTATTTTAGTGCGAACGGCTGTAGCTAAACGCTATATGACCATTTCAATGGCTCGTACTCGAATTGAAACTATAGAGAAAATCAATCAAGCAGAGCCTAACCCTAAGATGCGTTATCCTGAAAGCACAATAGAACAGCTACGACTAGAGGCTAATCAAGCAACTAGAGAGCTAAGCTATTTACGTGGAAGGGTTTCTCAACTACACGCTTTAGAAAATATGCTAAATACTGTTAAGAGTGAAGCAGGACAAGTTAATTCACGCAGCACAGAACAAATTTTGCGAAGTTTAGGACAAAGTTGGCGCGGACTTTTAAGAGTAAAAGCTTGGTCAGATCAATTTAAAGTTGCTTCTGTACATAAAACAAATCATTTACAACTTTATAATTTTAGCCCTGAAATTCAAGGCTATCTGATGAAATTAAGTGCTATTAGTCCTCCTATTGTAATAAGCAAAGATACGGCTAGATATTTATTTCATGTGTTAGAAGTAATAGATAATTTAGTAGCAGAAGTAATGCCTATTTTAGTACAACCTGAAAAATTACAAGAGATTACACAATGGTATCCAGTGGCTACATTGCTACGTGCAATTGTAGAGTTTTTTCATTTTTGTAATTTTGAAATGTCTCTATTTTTTCTTAATGTTGCAGTAGATATAGATGATCCTGGGCATATTTACCAGCAAGAAGCAGGTCAATGGCGAACAATTAACGGTGAACTTGGGGTTTCATCAACTTTTAAGCGTATGGCTCAAGAAGTTGCATCGCTGCTTGCAGAAGCCTCACCTTTACTAGAATGTACAGACTTAAATCGTTTAGATAAGTTCTTAAAATATGCCTCTAATCAAACGCTCTCCATTCAACAACTAGAAGATCAAGAAATACAGCCCTTTGTTAGTTGTGGACTCTCTGAATTTGATTTTGATCCAGCAGGGCAAAAAGTCAAGTTTCATACTGCTTTTCCATTGATGTCTTCATTAATTTATCAATTGGTTGGTAAGCAAAGCGAATTTCAATATATCAAATCAAGTGCCTTAGGAGGCCCGTTTGAAACCATTATTGGCCTTGCTTTACTTGATCCAAAAGCTTTTAATCTTGCTCCTAATACAATTAATTCATTGGATCGTTTTCATTATTTAGCAAATTTTTGGCGAGCCGTAGGACGACGACGAGCTATTGCAATGTTTGGGGATGATTATGTGCAAAAAGTTAGTCAAGGTCTTCAAGCTCTTGGTCAACCTGGGCCGGAACACCCTACATTTTTAACTATTAAAGTACCTACCTTTGCTGGAGGACGAGAACAACTTCTTAATTCAATACCAAGTCCTACAGAAGCTGAGCGCGATGTTTTGCCTGGTTTAATGCTAGCCGACAAAATGCGAATTATTGATTTAATCAATATTACCTGGGCATTAGCTGATGATTTTATGCTTTCCTTGCGAGATATGAAGTCTAGTGAAGAACTTTATGAAGCTGTTTCTAGCTTTCCTCGTATGGTTGATAGTTATAGAAATGAAATAGCAAAACGATTTAATGATAAATGGATTAATTCTCTTAACTGGGTTTGGTCAATGATTCGTGGCCTTTCGCCAATGCTATGGGATTTTTGGAGCAAAGTTGCATCTAACCCTGCATGGGATGATATGATTTCCCGCGCTCCAACAATGGCAGCTTTAGGGTTACTACTAAGACTGTTTTGCGATACAGCAAGACTTATTTTACTGCTAGAGATTTCTGGCTCTACTGTAGCTAGTGGTTTACGTATTAACTCAGAATCAGCTAGCCAAGCAATTATGTTAGGGTTAGAAAGGTTTCTATTTGGAACAAATGTTTCTTCTATATTAACTGAGTCTGTAGATTATTATTTTGATCCTGAAATCCAATTTGACTCATGGCTAGCATTTGTTAGTAGCTATAAAGCTTTTCTACATCGCTCAATTCAAGACTTACAGCAAATGAATGCAACAACAGAACATTGGCAACTACTCCAAAGTGTTTATGAAGACTTGGAAGAACTTTATCCAAGTATGGTTGTTGCAAATACCCAAGATAAAACTGGTAGTACCAAAGAATTACCAACTAACCTTATACCTATTGATAAAGAATCAGACCATAGCCTACATTTAATAAGTGAACAAACTGCTGTAAATTTCCAAAAGGTTTGTTTTGAACTACTTGGAGCTACTAATAAAGACAATAGCTTATTCTTAAAACTACTTTCAATGTACATAAATGAAAAATCACATGATCTAATTAATAAAGGTGCTTACTATAAAGCAGTAATTGAACAGCTTTTAATTGATGTTGGTTATCGTCGTCTACTCTATAGCCTATCTAGTCAAGCAAGTAGTTTTTTCCGTCTACTTGCAAAAATGGAAAGTGAAGGCCGGACAAGTCATGTAGCATTAAATATGATTCAAGCTCAAGTATTAGATTATTTTGATCAACTTAATGAATCCTACGCTATTACTTTGTCTAGATTTACTAACTGCCCAAGAATACTACCTTTAGAGAGTGTAGAAATATTAAACTCTAAAATTTTAGATGAATCTGATGAGCCTTTGCAATACTGCTTTTTATTATTTTTAGCTTGTGATTATCCAATATTTTACTTAGATACTTGGTCACAAGAAGAATACGATCCAATTCGTGCTAGTGCCAAGCTACAACAGTCTTTAATAACCGTACTTGGTCAACAAATGGAAGATCCTTTTATTCAAATTTTTACCTTAGCAGGTGGTTATTTAACTATTAGATCTGGAACAGTTTATCTTTATGGTAGCAATCGTAGTTGTGAACCTGCGTTTTTAGAACCCGATAAAGCTACTTCCCGCTTATTACTTTCAAAGTTTGTAAGTAGCAAATTTGCTCTAGCATTAGAAATTTTACGCGCTCAATTTCCTAAACAAACTTTCATTGTACAACCATAAAATAATTTATTTTTTATCTGAAGCGAGCAATTCAATAACTTCTGTTCTTTTTCTATCTTGAGCAATGGTTTCTGCTGTTTGGCCTGCTTTATTTTTTAATTTTATATTAGCACCAGCCTTAAGCAAAGTATCTATAAATTCTGTATTATTATCACGTATAGCATACATTAAAGCTGTCCAACCATCATTATCTTGTTCATTAACATTTTCTTTTGCAGCAATGAGTGCTTTAGCCATTTCAATAGCTTCTTCATAACGATAAGAAGCAGCATACATTAAAGCTGTTCTGCCTTCTTCATCTTTTACATTAACTTTTGCTCCTGCGGCCAAGAGTAGTTTTACTATGTTAGCATTAGCATTAGCAGCCGTTGTCATTAAAGGGGTACGTCCAAATTTATTAGCAATATTAACATCAGCTTTAGCTTGAATAAGTTTAGTGACAGCCATTTCTTTTCCACCAACTACCGCGTTATTTAAAGGAGTTGTTCCATTTCTAGCTAGTTTATTTAAGTCAACTCCAAAATTTAATATTGCATCTATCAATTCCAAGTCTCCTCTACTTGCAACAAATCCTAAAGCTTCTGCTAATCCACAGTTGCAACCTTGTTTTATTAAACCTCTGTCTATAACTTGACCTATTACCTTAAAATCACCACCTTTAGCGAGTGTTTCTAAAGGAAATGTTATACTAGGGTCTTTAACTTCAAGATCTGCACCTGCTTTAACCAATAGGTCTGCAACTTCTCCTGCACCGTTTTCTGCTGCAAAAACTAAAGCTGTTTTTCCACCTTCAAGCCTATAATTAACATCTGCTTTTTTTTCTATCAATAATTTTGCTAATGAAGCATCTTTTTTTTGTGCAGCTACAATTAAGGCTGTTTTGTCATATTTATCTCGAGCATTAACATCTGCACCAGCTTCTACTAATAGTTTAATTATATTTGGCCTAAGATATCTAATAGCTTCTTGCATTGGTGTAAAACCCAAATGATTTTTAACATTGATGTCTGCTTTTGCTTTTATAAGTAGGTCAGCACTTTTAGTATTATCTCCAATTATTGCAATAATTAAAGGTACTTGTCCTCGATCATCTTTTTGGTTTACATCACTACTTTTTACTAATCTTTCTACTGCTTCTGTATTCCCATCACTTAAAGCCGTTAATAAAGTTTCCCTATCCATTCCTTGTACAATTACACAGCCTATTACTATTAGCCCTATTAAAACAATGACTATGATTCTAACTTTTTTAGATTTCATTAAACACTCCAGCAAAAAATTAAAATTAACTAGGTTAACCACCTAAACAAAATGTTAAGATTGAAAATTACTAAGATTTTAGCAAGTAATTTCCTATTCTACTTCAAATTGATAAATAGGAGTATTAGATTTAATTTATGTTTTACTACAAAATATTATTAATTTTATTTCTAACTTTTTTAAGTTTTTATCCTGTTATGGCGAATGTAAATATTGAAGATACTGAAAAGACTATTCCAGAAATTGGTATTTCGCGTCAACTAGCAAATAAACGTGCTTCTATCTACTCTCATATAAGATATAAATTAAATTATGAAATTAAACCTATGGATGAAAATTTAATAGGTCATATTGAAATAGAACTTCAAATTTCTAACCCATCAGAGTCATTAATTTTAGATTTTAAGAGCCTTGGAGACGATCCTAATCAACTTAATGGAACACTAAGAAATAATTTTTTAGTTGTTAATGGTCATATTATTACAGATTTTCAACAAGTTAATGGTCATATTATTATCCCAAGCAAAACATTAAAAGTAGGTAATAATTCTTTAGAACTAAGTTTTATTTGTCCTGTACGTAAATCTGGTGCAGCAATTACTCGATATATAGATAAAGACGACAATAACGAGTATCTTTATAGTTTATTTGTTCCAAGTGATGCTCATATGGCTTTTCCTTGTTTTGACCAACCTGACTTAAAAGTTCGTTTTAGTTTATCTATAACTTGTCCTGGACATTGGGCAGTTGTAACTAATACCCCTTTAAAAGAAAGAATAAGTAATCGTCCTGGACACTTTCAAATAGCGACTTTTGAAGAAACTAAAGCTCTTAGTACTTATCTTTTTGCTTTTGCTGCCGGGCCTTTTTCACAACTAGAAATTGAAAACAGCAAAACTCCTATGGATTTATATGTCCGTAAATCCAAGGAAAGTAAAGCTAAAAATGAGCTAAAAGAAATTGCTCGTCTTCATCGTGAAGGGCTAGAAACCTTGGCAAGCTATTTTGATTATCCTTATCCTTTTGGCAAATGTGATATGGTAATTTTACCTGAATTTGCTTATGGTGGAATGGAACATGCTGGAGCCATATTTTTTAGAGAAGATCGTATGCTTTTTCCTAATGAACCTTCTCCCAATGACTTATTAAACCGAGCTAGTTTAATTTTACATGAGGCTGCTCATCAATGGTTTGGTAATTTAGTTACTATGCGATGGTTTGATGATCTTTGGCTAAAAGAAGGGTTTGCGACTTTTATGGCTTATCAGGCTATGGAAAAAGTCTTTCCTGGCAACGTTTGGAAAAACTTCTATCAAGCTAATAAACCTAGAGCATATTCAACTGATAGCACCAAAGGAACAACACCCATTTTTCAAGAAATCCCTAATCTAAAAGATGCAAAATCAGCTTATGGTAATATTGTTTACACTAAAGCACCTTCAATGCTTCGCCAACTTGAGTTTTATTTAGGTAAAGAAGCTTTCCAAAAAGGTGTCCAAGCATTTTTAAGTAGCTATGCTTTTTCTAATGCTGAATGGTCGGACTTAATTAAATGTTATGAAAAGTCGGCTGGTTATAGCTTAAAAACTTGGGCTGATGCATGGGTAAAGCGTCGGGCAATGGCCGTTGTTGAACCTGTTTTAACTATTAGAGCAGGAAAAATTCACACTCTAAGCTTAAAACAAAATAATATTTTAGGAGAAGATACTATTTGGCCGCTAAAAACTAAATTAATCTTAGCCTACACTAACCAACCAGCTATAGTTTTAACTGTTAGTCTAACTAGCACTACAACTGTAGTTACAGATGTAGTAGGAAAGCCTAAACCAGATTATATTTTTGCTAATTATGAAGATTTTGGATATGGCGAGTTTCGTTTAGATAGTAAAAGTTTAGCTTATATAAAAAGTAATTTAGCAAATGTTTCAGATCAGTTTTTACGCTCGCTTCTTTGGGGAGCCATTTGGAATGCAGTTCAACAAGGCGTTTTTGCACCTGTTGAATATCTAGAATTAGTTTGTCAAGCTTTAAGTAAAGAAGAAGATCCTATCACTGTACAATTAGTTTTAAGTAACTCTGCTGTAGCTTTTAGCCATTATTTATCTTTTCAACAAAAAAACAAAATTGCTCCTAAATTAGAAACAATGCTTTTTCAAGAAATAAAATCTGATAAAAGCTTAGGACTACGTTTAACTTACTTTCGCTCTCTACCAAATTTAATAAGTAGTGCTGAAGGAAGAAAACAGCTAGTAGATTTACTAGAAGGAAAAATGAGTTTTGATAAAATTGAGCTAAAAGCAAAAGATCGTTGGGAACTTATTACTAGCTTAATTTCACAATCTGACCCAATGGCAGAAAAACTACTGTTTATAGAAGAAAAGCAAGATTTAAGTGCTGATGCACAACGCTATAGCTTTATTGCTAAAGCAGCACAGGCAAATAAAGAATTAAAGAAAAATTATTTTGAGCGTTATTTACAAGACCGCGAATTAGCAGAAAATTGGATTGAAACTAGCTTAAGAGCTTTTAATAGTCCAAACCAAGCTAATTTAACGATTGGTTATCTAAGACCTGCTTTAGCAGCACTGCCACAATTAAAAAAACAGAGAAAAATATTTTTTATTAATGAATGGCTAGCAGCCTTTATTAGTGGGCAATCTAGTCCACAAGCTCTAGAAATAGTCCAACAATATTTAAGAGAAAATAGTATAGATAGAGACTTACAACTAAAGGTCTTAGAAGCTAGTGATAAACTAGAAAAGTGTGTTAAAAGTCGTTCTAAATATGCTAGTAAAAAGTCAATAAAAAGCTCAAAATAACCAGGAGGTTATACTATGAATCCAGGATTAATAGGAGGAATTATTGGAGGAGTTCTAGGAATAGGAGGCGGAATTATTGGTACTTACTTTAGTATTAAAAATACACAAAGTAAAAAAGAGAAAGATTATATGATAAAAGCATCTTTTTGGTGTTGGATAGGAATAATTATTTTTTTGGCTTTGTTATTTTTTCTACCTAAACCATATAATTGGCTAGTTTGGATTCCTTATTCCTTGCTTTTACCTCGTTTTGTTATTGGAGTTAATCGTCAATTAGCTAAAATTAGAAAAGAGGAAAATAACATTCTCTAACCTTAAATAAACCTTAGGTTAAAAAAACATAGAAAGAACCTTATTTATTAGTGTGGGATTTAGATGGAACAATAGGTAATTTTGAAAAATTAGAAAAATATCGTGAAAATTTGCCTACTGTGGAAGCACGCCCAGAGATTGCACCAGCATTAGAAATTCTATCTAAAATAGGATTTATACATACCGTATTAACTATGGCTACTAGTACCTATGCAGAAATTGCATTAAAGGCTACAGGTCTACGCCACTTCTTTGCTAAAGTAGAAGGCCAAGGTCAAAGGCTTAAAGGTGATGTAATAGGTATTGCTAATGATTTTGGTATTAACCCTAAAAATTATGCTCATAAAATTATGTTTATTGGGGATAGAATGCTTTTGACGAGCCTAGACACTCAGAAGTAATCTTTCACCTAGAACGTTTTGCTCTAACTCGTCCTGCTAGCCAATTACAAATTCTGGTTGAAACTCTCCTCAAACAAGGAAACGGCTCATTAAGAGAAGGGTTTTCTTTCCATTGGTCGGGGTTCTAAAAAATGGTATCAGTTTGCTAAACTACCTCCTATAGAAGTAGGTGTTCCTATACAAAGAAAATTACCTAAACTTGATCCTTTATTGTTATTAGAAAGAGTTCAAGAATGCCCAGTTATTACCTTTGAAAACCCTCCTAACCCACCTGCTACTTCATCTAAGCATCAAGCAATAATAGATAATAGATCTTAATTACATATTATTTATTATTAAAATTGATCAATATATTTGGAGAGCTTTCAAAGCGACTTGAAGTAGTACGAACAGCAACAGGGCCGCCATTTTCATAAATTAAGTTTGTTATAATTTCATCCTGATAACGTCGTGCGTGTAAAACATTATCTTTGTTAAGGATAGCAAAAAACAATGGGCCTTTTTCTTTAGTATAAGCTATTCCAACTAAAGCACTTGCCTTTTGCCTAATTAATGTACCTGTTTTTGCAATTACACTCCCTTGTAGTTCTGCACTAGTAAATCGCTCATCTAAAGTTCCAGCATCAACCCCAGCAGCAGGTAAAAGCTGATCAAAATTTTTACCATTTTTATTAATTGAGCTATAAAAATATCTTAATAACTCTAGTGTAGCTATAGGAGTCATTTTATTTTCCCCAAGTCCTGATGCAGAGGCTACTTCTAGTTGACTAGGGCTAATTTTTACTTTTTCGATCAAAAACTTCTCTATTACCTTTGGCCCGCCTATTTTCTCACCTACGACTTCAGCCATAAAGTTATTAGAATAATCATTTTGCATCTTTAATATATCTAACAAATTACGAGATTGATGCGTTAAAAGTAACTGTTTTCTTATAGGTATTTCTCCAGCACTAATAATTTGTGTTGAACCTATAATTTCTAAACCTTGAAATACTGCATTAGGTCTATTTTCAGTGTACTCTGTCCAGGCCTCTTGCACAGATTTTGTCCAGTTAGTAGGACTAAAAATAAGTTTTAACTCCTGGGCTGATCGTTGAACAGAAGTGTCAAAATTAAGATAAAAAGGATTTGTTATTAATAAATTTCCTGTTACTTTTTTAATTCCTAAATAAGATAAATTTTCTCCTATTAAAAACGCATTTTCATAAAATAAACTTGGATCCCCTGAACCAACAATAATTAAATCTCCATTAAGCGTATTATCTTTATCTATGTCACCATTAGTATAAATCTCTGTATTAAATTTATAGTTATAACCTAATGTTTCTAAAGCAGTTATAGAAGTAGCTATTTTCATTACTGAAGCAGGATTAAAATAGGTTTGGGCGTTTTGTGCAAGTAAAGTATCTCCTGTTAATGTTTGAACCAGCACTCCATGCACAGGCACAAAAACACGCCTTAAACGCATCTGCTTTGCTCGATAACGAACTTTAGCTGTAGGAACACTTTTTTTAATATTTTTTTGAGACTTCTTTTTTTGTTTTGCAGTTAAAATATCTGTTGGTAGCAGGACAAAAACCAAAAACAAGGTAATAAAAAAAGTATAAATTTTGGTATTCATTAAAGTACCCTCGTCTAAATTGATTTAAGAAAGCTACCCATTAATTTGTGATGTTTTTTTATTTTAAGTTGCCTTAATTAAAATTATTTAAGACCAACTAAATTATAGATCAGTAATAAGCTTTTATAAGCAAAATTTTTAAAAATCTTTTGCAACCTTACAACCTTTTTTGCGTTTAAGCCACCATTAAAATATCTAAATTAATATAATAATTTTTAGGAGTAATTTATGTCCGCTTCCTCTCAAAATATTGGTATCTGGGAATGTAAACACTGCCATCATAGCGTTAAAGATGAAGAATCTGTAGCTTTTCACTTAATAGATGGTTTTTTATATGGTTGGTGTCGCCCTTGCTTTAGCGAAGCAGCTATAAAACGTAACCAAACTACAATTAAAAATACTGATACTTTAACAAGCAAGTAACTTATCTAGTAAAAATATAAGCTAAATAAGCAGTTCATTAAATGGACTGCTTATTTTATTTTATTAATAAATAATTAGGTAATCTATAGATCCTCTAATTAGGTCTTATCGCATAATAATCCACTATAAATAGTGTACTGAGAAATTATTATGTTTTTTTAACATCTATTTATCTAACTAATGTGTTTTCATAGATCAAGGTAGATCTAAAAATTTTTGTCAAATTTTATCAAAATATACTAACTGTTCTATTATCTTATACTTAAGAATACAGCAATCTACTCTACTATATATAGCTTGCTTCCATTATATTGGCCTATATATAATGTCTACTGCCACAGAACAGATTAAAAATAATTATATTTTTGGCATTATTTTTTCCAGCCAAATGCCGTGCTTTGTCCGTTCTGTGGCAAGAATTATAAAAGCACGGCGTTTGGTTTTTTACTTGGAGCTACTCATTTTATGCCACCTATTATTATTGCAATAGCTAATCAAAAGGGAGGTGTTGGTAAAAGCACCACCAGTGTAAATTTAGCAGGTGAATTGTCACTGCGTGGATATAGCACACTACTTATAGATTCTGATCCACAAAAAAATGCTACCTCTTATCTAATGGCTACAGATCAAATTACCAAACATTTAGCTACTTTTTTACTTTATGAAGTAGCTCCTGAAAAACGTGGCTCTGCTCGCCAAATGCTAAAACAAAAACCCGTAATCTACCCTTTAGAAGATTGTATCTTTGAAACAGGTATCGAAAACTTAGATATGATCCCATCCCATATTTCTGTAGCTAAATTTGAGCAAGCCAAAGCTGATAAAGTAACGCTACTTAGATCAGGGCTTGCAGAAATGGAATCTCGTAGTATCTTTTATGACTTTATTATAATTGACACTCCTCCAAGTCTTGGGCCACTGCTAACGCTAGATTTAACTACAGCAACACATGTTATTACCCCTTTAGCTGCTGAATATATGAGCTTAGAAGGTGTTTCAGACTTTACAGAAACCTTTGCTAACATTAGAAATGGATTAAATAATAAGTTAGAAATGCTTGGTGTAGTTACTACACGTTTTGATAACCGCAAAAATGTTAGTGCCGAAGCAGATGCTAGCATTAGACGTGAATTTGGCGAACTTTGCTTTGAATCTATTGTTTTTGAAAATACTCGCTTAATAGAAGCTTTTGCCTATAAATCAATTCTATCTCAATATAAACCTAGAGCCTTAAATGCTCATAATTATGCAGATTTTTCCGAAGAAGTATTAAAACGCCTTTCTTTACCTACTCGTAAACTAGAAGTCATAGGGTCAAAAGGTAAAAAATAGGACACACTTATGACAGAAAACCCTAAAAAACGCTCTGCTAGCTCTCAACCAAAACGCTCTGCACGTAAAAAATTTGATGTCTCTATTGACCCAGAAGTAGAAGCCTGGTCTAAAAAACTTTTTCATCCCATTAAACCTATTATTGAAGGTCTAAAAGAACAAGCCGCACAAAAAGCAGAGGCTGACTTTATGTCAGACTCTGCAATAAAGTCAGCCTCTGCTAAATTGTCACATACTAGAGACTCTGACTTTATGTCAGATACTGTTAAAAAGTCAGAGTCTGACATAAAAGTAGTATCTGACAAATTGGCAGATACTTTTCCATTTGATCACGAAAGAAATATTGTAGATTGGTTTGTAGTTGATCACGATCAGCATTCTGAAGAAGATCAATTTGAGATCAGCGATCAGCGATCTGAAACGTCTCTAGATCAAGCTACAAGCCGATCTCATCGACGATCAGAACTTGAAATAAAGTCAGACCCTGACTTTTCATCAGATGAGACTCTGACAGGATCAGAGAGAGCCAAAATTACAGACTCTGAAATAAAGTCAGACCCTGACAAAATTACAGGCCGCACTACCGTTGCCCTAACTCGAGGAGAATTAAGAATTCCTAACTATGTCCTTAAAGGATTACTTCCCATTCTTAGTAATAGTGAGTTCGTAGTTTACCTCTGGCTTTACTTTCTTTCTCATAGGGTTTAATAAAACAACTTGTTATGTTAGTGCTGGTAAACTAGCTAAATCAGTGAACTTAACAGATCGAACAGTGTTTCGAGCATTAAATTCTTTGGAAGGCCAAGGTCTAATTAGACGAACTGATCGCCATTTCTTAGGTAAAGCTGGAGGGCTAACTTTTGAAGTTTTCTTACCTTCTATTGATGATTCACTAGAGTCTGACACAATGTCAGACTCTGCAAAAATGTCAGATTCTGTCACAACCTCACTTCGATCAGACTCTGACATAAAGTCAACCAATAAAGATCATGATCATGATCTTAAAAGGATGACAGATCATGAAAGACGGACAAAGGAAATCTATCATGATTTAACTGCAAATACTTGGACAAGTTTTGATCACCAACAATATATCCAAATAAAAGATTTGCCTATTGAGAAAATAGAATCCGCAATGAAAGTAATAATTAGCCGTGCGGCTGATCCTATTCGCAGTTTTGCTTATTTTGCTAAATCCTTGAAAAATGTTGATAAAGTTCTAGCCAACGCTGCTAACCCACGGTTGCAGCGGGCTAAAATGCAGGAAATGATGAGAGATATTGTACATACTCAAGTTGGAGGAAAAATATCAGTAGCAGACCTAGAAGAAAAAGTACGACTTAAATGCGAAAGTCTTGGAATCGCTTTTGACAAAGCACTTTTTAACGATTTAGTTTCTAACCGCCAGTTTTAAAATGCAAAATAACACCTATAAAAAATACAAAAAATAATTTTGCTTTGCTTTTTAATAATAAAGTGGTATAACCACCTTACCATTTTATTACAAGGTTAATTATGAAAGAAGCCATATTATCTAAAGAACCTAAAACCATTTGGCAAAAACTTTGGTATTTTCAAGCATATTTATTTTATCCACCAGTTTTATTATGGCTAATGATAAAGGCTACTATAGCAGTAGGTTGGCAACACTTAATTTGGACAGTTGCACTTGGGGTTGTAATTTGGATGTTTATTGAATATATTTTGCATCGTTGGGTATTTCATCAGCCAGAATATGGACAATGGTGGTCACTACTTCCTTGGGCGCATAGAACGCATCATAAACACCCTAGAGAGCTAAGTTTAATTTTTGCTCCTGTATGGTTTAGCCTTCCTATCAGCATTTTAGTTTGGCTAGCTTTAAGCTTGATTATTGGTAATGGTCAAATAGCCTTGTTGGTACTCTCAGGCATTTGGATTAGTTATTTATGGTATGAGTATGTTCATTATTCTGCTCATTGCCGCCAACCAAAAACTAGGTTAATGCGCTATCTAAAAACTTATCATCTACTACATCATCATACTAATGACCCTATTTGGTATGGTGTTACTTCACCTGTTATTGATCATTTATTTGGTACTTACCAAAATTTACCAGGACGGAAAAAAGCTTGATATAACGCTAGTCTGATAACTAAAAATATTGAGAAGTACAATAATTTAGTTATTAGTTACTTCTGTCTAAATTTATTTATGATTGTTTAGTTTTATCAAATTGATATCCACGACTAATAACATTAGTTGTTTGATGTTTACTTTTTAATACTTGTGCTAAATAATTTAGACCGGGTTCGGGTTTGATGCTCTGACCGCAGGTAAATAAATCAACAGCAGCATAAGAATGTTCTGGCCATGTATGAATAGCAAAATGTGATTCTGCAATAATAATCATCCCACTAACACCTTGAGGGCTAAATTTATGGAAGTTATGAAGAATAATTGTTGCTCCACATTTTTGAGCAGCTTCAAGCATTGACTCTCTGATAAGATCCTCATTGTCAAGCACATTAGGATCACATTCGTAAAAGTCTGCAAGCACTTGTATACTAAGCCCAGTCATTATCTTAATAGTCTATTTTCTTGGTTGGATTTTATTCTAAATAAGGAATTATTCATCAAACCCAGGAATAATGGTAGCTAAACATACTCTATTGCGCCCTGTTTGTTTAGCTCTATAAAGAGCTTCATCGGCTTGTTTAGTTAGTTCTTCTATTGTACGTCCACAAACAGGGTATTGAGCAACACCAACACTAATTGTTACACGTCTTAAACAGCCATGAGGAGAAAAGTCTATTGCTTCAATAGCTTGACGCAATCTTTCACCAGCAATTACAGCACCTTCAATACTAGTTTCTGGAAGTAATACCAAAAATTCTTCTCCGCCATAGCGGGCTGCCATATCGTGGGAACGTAAATGATCATTGATAGTTTGAGAGGTTAATCTAAGAACAGCATCACCAACATCATGACCAAAGTTATCATTAATACCCTTAAAGAAATCTATATCAAAAAGTAATATTGAAAATGGACGCAGATGACGACCAGAAACAGACACGATTTTTTCTAGTTCTTCTTGAGCATGATTACGGTTCCAAAGACCTGTAAGGGCATCTCTTGTTGCTTGTTGGTAAAGGCGTTGGTGGTAGGAAAGATCTAAACGATCTTTTACTTCAAATTTTAGAATGGTATCACCAATGCTGATTTTATCACCATTTCTTAGTAATACTTCAGCAATACGTTCACCATTAATATAAGTACCATTTTTACTGTTAAGATCTACTAAAGTAACGCGGGAACTTTGTATATCTTCGCCTTCTTGAACTGTAATTAAAACATGGCGACGTGAAGCCTTCCCATCATCAACACGAATTTCTACATCCTCGCTACGTCCAAGGACGCTTTCTGGCTTGTCTAGTTGGAAAACACAACCAAAATCACGACCTTCAATAACAGTCAAAGTATAGTAATGACTGCTACCTTGATGGGCACCACGCACATCAGCAAGTCGCAATTCAATAGTTTGATCTAAAGGTTGTGTAAAATTTAGGTCTTTGTCTTTAGCCATGATTTAGCACTTAATTAGAACATACACTGAGTTAACAGGGGTAAAATATCATAGCTAGGATTGCAATGTCTATGCTGAATCTGCATTTAGTAATAAAAAATTAAAGACTTGAGGATACTCTTTAGCAGTTTATTCAATAGCAAAATCAACTATACGTAGCAATCCAGCTTTATTTAAAGCTACTACGGTTTGAATAGTCTCCAAATCTCCTTGTAGACAAAATTAAAATACCTTGAATGCTTTGTTTGATAGCTGTATTTCGTTCTACTAGCTGGCTATGAAAATTAAAATTACCTCCATCCATACACCAATTAACCAAACAATAAATAGCTGTTTTACCAGCTAGATCTTCAAATTCAGCATCAATAATGCGGCCTTGGTCAATATAAATAATTCCATAACGGCCTGAACGAGATAGTCTTAATACTCCAGACTTATTACCTGCGGCCAAGGATTGTAACAGGTCAGGAAGAGGAATTTCTGAAAGTTTTCCTCTTACATCACCTGCCATACGAGCTTTTTGCAACATTCTACGTAAGCGTATTCCTATCTCTTCAATATCAAAAGGTTTTAACCAGTAATCTTCTACCCCACCTTGCAGAGCCTGAAGTTTTTCATCCATTTCTATTCTACCAGTTAAAAAGATAAAAGGAATATCTGTAAGATTATCATCACTTTGCAGGTACTCAAAAAGTCCATAGCCATCCCGACGAGGCATTACTATATCAGAGATAATAAAATTAGGCTTGACTTCTCTTAATTTCTCTATAGCTTCTTGCCCATCTATAGCTTCTATAACTTGGCAACCCATGTCTTTTAGTAACTCTACTAGCAACTCCCTAACTGCTGCATCATCATCAACTACCATTACAGATAGATCCTTAAAACTAGGTCTTTCTATTGGTCGAAAACTTCCTGTAGCACGCGAAGCAAAGCCAGGCTTTGTTTCAATACGCAAAATTTCTTGGCTAGAATCTAAGCTAATAGATGTTGGCAAGCTTAAAGGGCCGGTTGTATACCTGCTTGCCGGACTAGGCAGCTTAGGCATTTCTTTAGGTGTAACAAATTTGTTTCCTATTGGTATAGGACTTTCTTTTGATGTAAAGGATTCTTCTTCTGATTCTGATAAATCAAATACAGGAGGCTTAAGCGCGGTCTTATTATCGCTATATAAATTACTATTTTCTAGCGTTGTGTGATAAGCAGAAGATTCTTCTTCTATAGCAACTAAGTCAGTAATAAAAGGTATTTCATCATCTGTTTCATCTGTTGCTACACTAACTTGTAATGAGTAACCTAAAGAAGATTTTTCTTGTTGAATAGTTGATAACTCTACTGTTAAAGCATTTTCGTCTAATATAGAAAAAACTTCTCTTAACCAATTTAGATCAAAAGAATAAGTAGTTAATAAATTTTCAAAATATTCTTTTGCCGCTTGTGTTTCTTCACTTTGTACATAAAGCTGGGCAAGTTGTTGAATTGGTCTAATGGTTTTATCCATTTGGCCTAATTTTATATGAATACTAATTATTTCTTTTAGTGATGTATTAACTAAATTGTTTGGTTCAAGTAATTCTGCTTTATGAAAATAAAGTAAGGCTTCACTTAAGTCTTCTATATGTAAGAAATGTTGAGCAAGTTTTAGATAAGTTTGACGTAAACTTTTTATATCATTATTTAATGCTGCCAACTTCAGACTAGTTTTTAATGTTGCTAAATCTGTAAATGCCGGGAGGTCTTTGTTAGGGATGCAATTGGATTTATCATTACCATCATGATTACTTTGAGGACAAATTGATATACCACTGCTGTTATGGTGGTTTTGGCAAACGGGACACTCTTTGTTAGCTGCTAGCATTTTTGTTTCCACAAACAGAAATTTAGGTAATCTAAATATTTTATGCTAATTGGTTGATAGCAACATAGGTCACTAGCCATTTTAGCAGTTCGATATTTTTAATGTAACTTTTAATTTATTAAAAATATAAGGTTAAAACTATGAGTATTAGTTAAACACCTTAAGGGTACTTCTAGTGATTAATAATAACTTAGAAAACAATATTGGCATAGTTAAATTTTCGTTAATAGGTTTTGGTAATGCTGCCCGTCGTTTAGCTGAACTGTTAATTGAGAAAGAGCAGGAGATAGCTCAAAAATACCAAACACGGTTTATATGCACTGCCATTGCTACTGCTAAACATGGAATAATAATTTCTGATAAAGAAATAAACCTGACTTTAGCATTAGCTAAAGTAAAATCCAATCAATCTTTGACTACATTAGACGGTGTTATCCCGCTATCAGATTCTTTTCAAGCTATTAGTAAAAGTTCTGCCGATATTATGATAGAAACTAGTATTTTAAGCTTAGAAAATGGCGAACCTGCTCTTAGTCATGTAAAACAAGCTTTACTAGCTCGTCAAGATGTTGTCACCGCTAACAAGGGGCCTCTAGCCTTTGCTGCCTCTGAACTACTAAAATTAGCAAAAGCTCAAGATCGCCATCTCTACTATGAATCAACTATGATGGATGGCACACCAGTTTTTAACCTAGTACGTCATACTTTACCATTAACAAAAATTCATAGAATAAAAGGTATTGTTAATAGCACAACAAACTTTATTTTAAGCGAAATGGAAGAAGGTAGAGATTTTGCTAGCGCGTTAACTAAAGCTCAAAATGTTGGTATTGCTGAAGCAGATGCTAGCCTAGACGTTGATGGTTGGGATGCAGCAGTTAAAGCTTGTGTGCTAGCTAATTGCTTAATGAATGGCGAACTTAAGCCAAAAGATGTTAATCGTTTAGGTATTGCTAATATTAGCATGGATGAAATTTCAATTGCTCAAAAGGCAGGAAAAAAAATTCGCTTAATTATGGACATCATTAATAACAATGGAAAAATATCAGCATCGGTTTTACCTACAGAAATTGACAAATCAGATGTTTTTTATACTATAGATGCTTTTTCTAATGTTTTAACCTTAGAGACTGACCTAATGGGAACTTTAACTATTATTGAAAAAGATCCAACACTCACCCAAACAGCTTATGGGTTATTTAGCGATTTGCTATCAATAGTTTCTGCTAGAAAGGGTAAATAATGAAACCAACTCTATCACCTAGAATTAAAATTTGTTGTATTAGCAGCGTCCAGGAGGCTCACCTAGCCATCAATTATGGAGCGTCTGCCCTTGGACTAGTTTCTGAAATGCCTAGCGGCCCAGGCGTAATTTCTGAAGATTTAATTCAGGAAATAGCAAAAGAAGTCCCTCCACCAATAGCAACATTTCTCTTAACCAGCAAACAAGACATTAGAGAAATAGTTGATCAACAACGCCGCTGCGCCACTAACACAATACAAATCTGTGATTGGCTTGTAACAGGTAGCTATGAGCAACTACGCTCATCACTTCCAGGTATTTCCTTAGTGCAGGTTATTCATGTCCAAGATGAAAATTCCCTATCTCAAGCCTTAAATGTTGCTCCTTATGTTGATGCAGTTTTGCTTGATTCAGGCAACCAAGCTTTAGCTGTAAAAGAATTAGGTGGCACGGGCCGCACTCATAATTGGGAAATTAGCCGCCAAATCCGCGAGCAACTTTCAATCCCAATATTTTTAGCTGGGGGCTTAAATCCAGATAATATTACTGAAGCTATAGAAACCGTAGCACCTTTTGGACTAGATATTTGTAGCGGTGTACGCACTAACGGACAACTTGATGAGGCAAAACTAGCTAGCTTTTTTACCAAAGTGCAAAAGCAAAACTAAAAATCCAAATTTTCTATCTCCTTAACCATTTGCTCTACAAGTTTGTCTATTGCCTTTGGAAGTTCTAAGGAAAGCTCTGACCCTATTTGAAAGTTTTTTCCTGTTACTCCATAAAAAATAATTGTTTTAGGCAACTGATTAAGTATTCGCGCTAGCTCAATAGCTTCTGCCAAGTTAAAAGCATGTGTAGAATAAAAAAGCTCAGTTGCTAAAGTTTGTTGTTGTAAATCAAAACGGTGAATTGTTCCAATTGCGTCTTGGCTAGAAACTCCATCTACAATAAAAACTATTGAATTCTCTGCATTTTCTGACCAAAGCGAGATTAAAAAACTAGCCTCGCCGCTATGCTCATAAAAATCAACTTGGCGATCAGCAACTAGCCGTTTTAGTTTTCTTACTACTAGTAAACCTGCTATGTCATCACCTCGAAACTCATTACCTAAACCAATTACTAAAAGAGACATGTTATTGTTTGTCTAGCGTTAGTTTTAGGAAATGTGTAGCGCAAGAGATACAAGGGTCATAGTTGCGAACAGCTTGTTCACAATGCCAAGTCAATTCTTCTTCAGTCATTGACAAATATTTTGGCACAAATTCTTGCAAATCTTTTTCAATCGTCCTTTGATTTTGGGATGTTGGAGGAACTATTTTTGCGTCTAAAATTAAACCTTCATCGTCAATCTGATAACGATGATAAATTGTCCTCTAGGTGCTTCTGTGCAACCATAGCCGGTTGAGGCTTTAGGCTCTATTTTTACAGCCGCTTTTTCAGGCATTTCATATTGCTGAATAATACGTAATGCTTCATCAAAGGCATAAAATATTTCTAGGCTACGAATAACAATGCTTTGAAAAGGATTATTGCAGTTTCTTGACAATCCGACTTCAACAGCAAGTTCTTTAGTTGCTTGAGATAGTTGGTCAAAATTTAGGTTATAACGCGCCAGCGGCCCAACAAAATAATTACTTCCATCTTTTGTTAAAACAGAATGTAGCGCGTTAGAATGCTTAACATGCTGTTCTGTAAAATGCTGGTCATATTCATTAATTGCAATATTTAGCCCATCGCTAGAAATTATTCTACCTTCATTAAAAGGATATTCTTGATCGTGATGTAGCGAGACATAGTTATATTTTTGGTCAAAATCAAAGAAATTAAATTTTGCTACCCACTTTACTGTTTCAACCGCAATATCTCTAGCCGTTTTAAGTTTTTCCCCAAGTGCTAATAACTCTTTTTTAGTAGGGACTTTATAAAAACCTCCAACCTTAACATTGATTGGATGAATTTCTCGGCCACCAATTAATTTAACTATGTCATTGCCTGCTTTTTTCATTTGCAGACCATTTTTAACAATATCTGGGAAATCCTTTGCCATATGAATAGAGCTTTGATAGCCCAGAAAATCCGGTGCGTGCAACATATAAACATGCAAAGTGTGGCTTTCAATCCATTCACCACAATAAAGCAAGC
This sequence comes from Blastocatellia bacterium, assembly GCA_016713405.1. Classification (NCBI taxonomy): domain Bacteria; kingdom Pseudomonadati; phylum Acidobacteriota; class Blastocatellia; species Blastocatellia bacterium. The sequence continues at coordinate 70,759 of JADJPF010000020.1, read as the reverse complement.
GTCTTAATTCTCGTAGTTGGCCTTCAACCTTAACGCCAAGCCCGTCTTCCATTGCATGTACCGCGCTCATTTGATAGGCAACCGGACAGATTCCACAAATTCGAGCCGTAATGTCTGGAACGTCAGTAAATTGACGACCTCTTAGAAATGCTTCAAAAAATCTAGGTGGCTCAAAGATTTTTAGCTGAACATCTACAACTTTTTCATCTCTAACCTTGATGTACAGGCCGCCTTCGCCCTCTACACGTGCTAAATAGTCTACTTTTATTGTTTTATTGTTCATGGCGGGTACTCTCCTTTAGAAAATCAGGAGTATAGGCATTGTAACTACGAAATAGCTTCATAATATCTTGGTTTTTTACTCCTAATTGATAAAGCTTATTGCTTAAGGAATTAGTGTTAGTGTTTTCTTTAGCACCATAACAACCAAAACAGCCGCGAGTGTAAGACGGGCATAAAGCCCCGCAACCAGCGTGCGTTACCGGCCCAAGGCAGGCTGTCCCGTGACTAACCATCACACATACGTTTCCTGCTAATTTGCATTCTAAACAAACGCTATGAGCAAAAACATTAGGCTTACGTCCCTTTAGAAACGCGCTAATTACTTCTAAAAGCTGCTCTTTGTTTATTGGACAGCCATGCAACTCAAAATCTACTTTTACATGGTCAGCAATAGCCGTAGATTTATCTAATGTAGAAATATAGTCAGGTGTAGCATAAACAATTGAAATAAAATCTTTTACAGACTTAAAATTTTTTAATGCTTGAATCCCACCTGCTGTTGCACAAGCTCCAATGGTGATTAAATATTTAGAGATTTTTCTGACTTCTTTAATTCGTTCTAAGTCGTGTGGTGTGGTGATTGAGCCTTCAACTAATGAAAGGTCATAAGGCCCGTCTATAACTTCGCGTGAAGCTTCAGGAAAATTAGCAATTTCTATTTTGCTTGCTACCGTTAAAAGCTCGTCTTCACAATCCAACAAGCTTAGTTGGCAACCATCACAAGAAGAAAATTTCCACACAGCTAGTTTTGGCTTAGACATCTTAAACCTCTCTAAGTTCTAAATATTTCTGCATTTCTTGGTAGGTATAAACCGGGCCATTTTTACAAATAAAAGTTCCAGCTAATTGGCAATGTCCACAAAACCCTATAGCACATTTCATATTTCTTTCCATAGAAATAAAAATGTCTTCAAATTTCATCCCGTGATCTTTAAGCTTTAGCCCAACAAAACGCATCATTATTTCCGGGCCACAAATCATGGCTATAGAATTATTCGCATCAAATTTTGCTTTAGCAATTAAGTTTGTTACTACGCCAACTTGACCTTGCCAATTGTTCTTTGTCCTATCAACTCGATCAACAGTTGTGTAAACGTCTAGCTTTTTGCTCCATTCCTGATATTCAGACATAAAGATTTGGTCTTCAGGAGTTCTTGCACCGTAAAGCAATGATACTTGCCCGTAATCTTCACGATGAGCCATTAAGTAATAAAGCACTGGACGAAGTGGAGCCAGTCCTATACCGCCAACTATTACTAAAACATCTTTTCCCTTAGCTGATTCTATAGGCCAACTGCTACCAAACGGGCCCCGCACGCCTATTAAATCACCTGCTTGCAAGTTTTGCATTGCTTTAGTCACTGTTCCAACAGCGCGAATTGTATGCACAATAGGCAAAGCCCTTTCGCTATCACCACTAATAGAAATTGCTACCTCTCCCATACCAAATAAATAGAGCATATTAAATTGACCTGGCAGAAATCGAAAATTTCCTTCAGGATCTAGCGGCAGTAACTCAAAAGTAAAAGTGTCCTGGTTTTCATTTACTTTATTTTTAATTCGGTATTGAACTGGTAGCATTGGGTCAACTGTTTGCATAGCGTTCCTTTTTTTCTAATGGACTCGGTAAACGTCTAAAAGCTGCAATTGTGTTGCTTGTAGGCGTTGCACAATAATTTGGGTAAATCGCTTCATCAGTTCATAGCCTAAAGCTTTATTATTTTCGCATTTATCCCTAATACATTTTCCATCTATTGCTAATGCTCTAATAGGTGTTAAAGCTTGTGCGTCAAAGTGCCAGCGGTAAGGCGAAATTAGCCAAGACCATCCTAACACCTCGCCAGCATCTACTGTGTGAACCGTGATCGCCCCTAAATTAGAAGCATAAATATCAACTGTTGCTTTTCCTTCCCTAATTAAATAGAAAGTGTCAGCCTGTTTTCCTTCTCTAAGTAAAAATTCTCCTTCCTTAAATCTAACATTTTTAGTACAACCAACAATTAGAGCTAGGTATTCTGGCTCTAGGTCAGCAAATAATGGGTGTTTGGCTAAAATTGGTTCAAGATTTTGTATCATTAGAGTTTCTTCCTTTGGTCTTCTTGACGAATAATTTTTGCTTGTTCTGTAATGTCTATTCCTACTGGACACCAACTAATGCAGCGTCCACAACCAACACAACCAAGTGTGTCAAACTGCTCCATCCAACTAGAAAGTTTATGTGTCATCCACTGTCGATAACGTGATTTAGTAGAACTTCTAACGCTACCACCATGAATATAAGAAAAATCTAAGGTAAAACAAGAATCCCAATTGCGCCAACGCTCTGCAATTTCTCCTGTTAAATCTGTTGTATCTTGTACAGAGGTACAAAAACAAGTTGGACAAACCATTGTACAATTAGCACAGGTTAAACACCGGCTAGCTACCTCATCCCAGCTAGCATTTTCATAACTATGAGAAATTATTTCTGCTAAATTATTGGTGTCTAGCTTTCGTCCCATTTGATTAATTGTATGTTCTGTAATATTTTGTGCAAGTTCTTGATCTTCTAAACTTGCTTCTTTATAAGAAATATTTTCTAATATAGCTTTACCTTTTTCTGTACCTATTTCTACTAAAAATTTATGCTCTTTTTCTGTTGCAATTTCTGTTAAAGCTAAGTCAAAATTGCTTTCTGCCTTTGGCCCTGTATTCATAGAGACACAAAAACAAGTGTTTACTGCTCTAGCACAATTTACGGCTAGAATGAAAAGGTCTTTGCGACGTTCTGCATAAATTGGATCTACAAACTTGTCTTTAAGAAAGATCCGGTCTTGAATCAAAATTGCATTTAATTCACAAGAGCGCACACCAATAAAAGCTAATTTACCGCTAAATTTATTTTCACTTACAAACTGCATTTCCTGATTACTTTTTTTAGTAATTTGCCAAAGCTTTATTTTAGGCGGATGCAAATATTTTTTCCAAGAATTTGCTGCTACTGTATAACTAAAAAATGTTTTTTCAGAATGCTTTTTTAAGCGATAAAATCCGCCTTCTTGCTCATCTATCCATCCTATAGGCATTTCATCAACTTTTGTTATCTCATCGTAAATAACTGTATTATCTTTAATTGTTGGAGCAAACGTCTGATAACCTTGCAAAATAAGATTATCTATTAATTGTTGAAAATGCTCTGTTTGGATAATTATAGCTTGGTTTTGCATAATGATTTTCTCTCTAACATCAAACAATTAAAAAAACGCAATTTTTTGATAAATTTTAATATCGGCAATTGGTGTGCCATATTTATGGAGATGTTTTTTGCCTCCTTGGGATGTTAACCCAAGAAGGCAAGTGATTGCCAAGAAACATAAATCCTAAAGTCCAGAATCAATAAATTATTCTACCCAATCAGCAACAAAGACGTTTGTTTCGCCTCTTGCTTTAGCATTGCGATTTGATGCCCAAACCAGCTTTTTGCCATCAGGGCTAAACATTGGAAAACCATCAAAACCAGGTGAATAAGTGATGCGTTTCATATTGCTGCCGTCTTCAGCACTTACAACAAATAAATCAAAATTACGCGCTTTAGGGTCTAAATCCGCATGGTTTGAGGAAAAAATAACTCTTTGTCCATCAGGGGTAAAGAATGGACAGAAGTTTGCTTTGCCAATGGTGGTTAGTTGGCGTTTTTCGCTTCCATCAGCATTCATAATGAAAATTTCCATTTTGCTAGGTTTTACTAGATTTTTTTTCAGCAAGTCTTGATATTGTGTTAGTTCATCACCGGTTGGATGATAGGCACGATAAACTAGCTGTTTTCCATCTGGAGAAAAGAACGCGCCACCATCATAGCCAGGATCGTCCGTTAGTCTTTTAACATTTGACCCATCAGCATCCATTATATAAAGATCTAAGTCTCCATCTCTAGTTGAGGTAAAAACTATTTTTTTGCCATCTGGGGAAATAGTCGCCTCTGCATCATAGCCCGAAGATTTAGCTAAAGGTTTTAGGTCTGAGCCATCAGGATTTGCAACATAAATATCATAATCAGGATTTATAGGCCAAACATAACCCTGGGAGAAGTCTGGCGGAGGTGGACAGTCAGCCTTTGCAGCGTGTGTTGAAGCAAAAAGGATTTTTTTGCCATCTGGGAAGAAATAAGAACAAGTTGTTCTACCCTTTCCTGTGCTAACAAGCTTCATTTCTTTGCTATCTTCAACATTGATTGTAAAAATTTGGTCACATTTATAATCGCCGTGAGTAGATTGTAAAATTAGCTGTTTACCATCTGCACTCCAATAAGCTTCAGCATTTTCACCACCAAAAGTAAGTTGTTTAATATTAGCTAAATGTGTTTCTTCAGCATAGGTTAAGCCCCCTTCAGGCGGTTGGCCGCTTGTTGCTGTGGGGCTTGGTGTTGAGTCAGGTGCTGGGGTGTTGCCCGCAGTTTTGTTTGGTTCTGTTTGATTACAAGCAACTGCAATAAAGGCAAAAATTGCAAATAAAGCAAATAATAGTAAGTTTTTTTTCATAAAACCTCAGTATAAGATTTTTAGGGTTAAATAATGACGAAACCCAATAATAATTATTTTTGGCAGGCTAATAATTATTATTGGGTTTTAATTTTAATTAAACAAGTTTTACCAGCAAAATAGCCTAGAGATCTCTAGGCTATTTTTAATTTCCAAATAAAATTATCAAAATTCTATGCTTTAGCTTGATTAATTGTCGGTGCTAGCCGCACATGCTCCGGCTCCGCATCCGCCACCAGTTGTTGCACAAGGCGTTTCAGCTTTGGTTTCAGTTTTGGTTTCAGTCTTGGTTTCAGACCTGCTACTACTTTTCTTTGAGTAGTCTGTTAAATACCAGCCAGAACCTTTTAATGAAAAACTGGATTGAGAAAGCAATTTATTTAATTTGCCGTCGCATCTTTCACAGCTTGTTAATGGAGCATCAGAAAATTTTTGAATTTTCTCGATTATTACACCGCATTTTTCGCATTGATATTCGTAAATCGGCATTGTCAAACCTCCTGAAAAGCCGAAAAATTGAAAAATTAATTTTTATAGTCAGATGCTCTTAATTTAGCATAAGCTCTCTATTTATGTCAAAAGCCAAGGCTTAGTATTAGTTCTTGTTAACTAAATTGCACTCTTGAGTAAGTGCGTTGCAAAGATAATCTACAATTGATAAAAGGTAGCTCTATAAACTCATCTAAGTTGCTAAATGATTGACTTGTCCAAGTGTTGTCTGGCTGTCTAGTTAATAAAGTAGCAAATACCTGATTTTGTGCTACTAGCAAATAATACCTAAGAGTGTCAATTTGTTGGTATTCTCTAAATTTTCCTTCTTGGTCAAAGCTAGCTGTTGATCTGGACAATACTTCTACTATCAAAACAGGATTAGTTAAACTTTCTAAACCACTAATAATTTCACAAGTTGCCTCACAAGCAACCACAACATCAGGATAACGATATATTCTATTTAGCGTTTTAGTTCGCATATCGTTGATAAGCGATTCGCAACTAGTTCCTTCAAGTTGTTGAGCTAATTGGAGGTTAATAGCATTTGCTATACGGTTATGGCGAAGACTAGAACCAGACATAGCAAATATTTCACCATAAACATATTCATGTCTAATATCTGAATTTTTTTCTATTTCAAAATATTCTTCTATTGAATAAAATTTTTTAGGGTTTCTTGCCATTGTTTTTCCCTAGTCTTTAGTTGTTATTATTTTAACAGTAGAGAAATTCTTTGTATTCTAAAAAAGCCAGTATCTATTAACTTTAATAGGTACTGGCTTAATTATAGTTTATAGCTTCTGTAGTTTTATATGCGTAGGGCTTTAACCTATGCTACTAATACCTGTAAAGCTCGTTTATTGCCTTGGCGATGTCGCTAATTTGCGGCAATATTCTTTCTTCTAGCTCAGGAGCATAAGCAACAAAAGTGTCCATTGCTGCTACTCTCATTACTGGCCCATCTAAATATTCAAAGAGTTCTGAGCCAATTCTAGCCGCAATTTCAGCCCCATAACCCCAAGATAAACAATCTTCATGGACTACTAAAACCTTGTTGGTTTTCTTTACTGATGCTTCAATTGCAGGCCAATCATATGGGCTAAGTGTACGTAGATCAATAATTTCTACCTCAATACCTCGTTCTGCTGCTTCACGCGAGGCTACAACAGAATGCTGAACATTTGCACCATAAGTAATAATCGTTAAGTCTCGCCCTTCTCTAACTGTACGAGCTTTTCCAAATGGAATCATATAGTTAGGGCCAGGGTATTCTGACTTGTTATAAGTTTGACGATAAAGATGTTTATGCTCTAAGAATAAAACTGGATCATCTGATCTAATTGCTGTGCGAAGTAGTCCATTAGCGTCTAGTGCGTTAGAAGGAAATACTACTCTTAAACCTGGAATATGTGTAAAAGTCGTTTCTCCACATTGGCTATGATAAACCGCACCACCTTTTAAGTAACCGCCAATCGGGACGCGAAGCACAGCAGAACAAGAAAAAGCGTTGTTGGAACGCCAGCGCAATACAGCCAACTCATTACGTATTTGCATCATAGCAGGCCAGATATAATCAAAAAACTGAATTTCAACAACAGGCTTTAGCCCACGTGTTGCCATTCCTATTGCACGACCAACAATGTTAGCTTCGGCTAACGGAGAATTAAAAACCCTCATGCCACCATAGCGACGTTGCAACCCGGCAGTCACCTTAAACACTCCGCCTTTGCCTTTAACTTGTTCTAAATATTCTTCTTTGGAGCAATCTGCAACATCTTCGCCAAAAACTACAATTCTTGGGTCTTTAGCCATTTCATCACGAAGACAATAATTAATTAAATCTACTACTGTGCCTGGTGTTCCTCCTGCTAGTTCTGCTGGTGTAGAAAATGCTTCTGAAGTAGGGTCAACATCTGGCGAGTAAACATAATTAGCGGCAGTGTCTTTAGTTGGCTGAGGGCTGCTTAATGCTACATCTGCGGCCCTGTTTACCTCATCATCTACACTTTGCTTTAATTCTGTAAGTTCTTTTTCTGTTAAGATTTTTTCATCTAACAAAAATTGTGCAAATGTTTTTACTGGATCACGTTTTTCTTCTTCGCTACGTTCAGAAGGTGGTTTATAAAGCTTTTCTTCGTCGGATAATGAGTGGGAATAAGGTCTGATTACATGAGCGTGTACTAGGGCCGGGCCTCGTCGCATACGGCAATAAGTTACTGCTTCTCTTAGAACTTGATAGCTTGCAATAGGGTCTGTTCCGTCTACTTCCTTAATAAATAAATTAGGATAGCCAACTAGCAATTTTGAAATGCTTCCGCCAGCAGTTTGTACTTCTTTTGGTACTGAAATAGCATAACCATTGTCTTCTACCAAATAAAGAACAGGCAATTTTAAGTTACAAGCTGTGTTTAGCGACTCAAAAAATTCTCCTTGGCTAGTTGTACCATCGCCAGTTGAAACATAAATAACTTCATCTTGCTTAAATTGATTTGCACGGTCAGCAAAATTGTCCTTAAAAGCGTTGTAATAACGGCCTGCTTCAGCACAACCAACAGCTTGAAGAAACTGTGTTCCAGTAGGGCTAGATTTAGACACTATATTTAAGTCTTTATGTCCCCAATGTGAAGGCATTTGACGACCACCAGAGTTAGGATCTGCTTCTGCGCCAACTGCTGATTGCAACATTTCTGTTGCAGTCATTCCAAGCTGTAAGGCTAAAGCACGATCTCGATAATAGGCATAAAACCAATCATAACCAGGTTTTAAGACTAGACCAGCGGCTACAAGTATTGCTTCATGGCCTGCACCGCTAATTTGAAAAAATATTTTGTTCTGGCTCTTTAATTGTATTTCTTTATCATCAAGACGACGGGAAAGATAAATATTTCTATAGATGCCAATTAGGGTTTGACGATCCAACCCAGCGTATTTTGAAAGGGCGACTTCTGCGCTCATTTATTCCTCCAACGCTACTTAATTATTGTAGTTAAATGTAGTTAAAAAAAAGCTAATAATAATAATAGGTGCAACTGCCAACAATAGCACCTATAGCGACACTTGTTCAAGTCTTTAACCCAAAAGTCAAAATGTAAGTAATACAAAAGTAATACAAATAAATCCTAAATGGTTGTTGATGAGCTTTGCATTTTGGCTTGAACCAACCATTAATAAAATACATAATAACCCCTCTTAAATAGACGACTTTAACCCTATTAAAACTAATCGTGTAATATTGACTATTGTTTTAAGGTTCTAAATCTCAATAACAAAGGCTAGAACGATGGAAAACCAACCTTCTTTATTTGATAGTTTTACTGAATTAAAACCACAAGAACCTAAGGCTAAAAATAATTTAGCTGACTTGGAGAAAAAGCTTTGGAGCCTTGCCGATCAGCTTCGTGCTAACTCTAATCTAAAATCTGCTGAATATTCTATTCCTGTGCTTGGGCTAATTTTTCTTAAGTATGCAGACTATAAATTTTCTAAAGTTGAAAAAGAATTAGCTGGTAAAACTAGCGGTAGGCGGCAAATAGGCAAGACTGATTATCAAGCTAGCGGGGTTTTGTATCTGCCAACGGAAGCCCGTTTTTCTAAGCTAATTGAGCTACCAGAAGACCGCGATATTGCTTTAGCCATCAATCAAGCAATGAAGCTCATTGAAGCAGAAAATGAAGACCTTAAAGGTGTTTTACCTCAAAATTATGCGATTTTAGAGAAAAGTACAATCCTAGAGCTATTAAAGCTAATAAACTCAATTCCTACAGATATTGAGGGAGACGCTTTTGGTAAAATTTATGAATATTTTCTGGGTAGTTTTGCTATGTCTGAAGGTCAAAAAGGCGGGGAATTTTTCACGCCTACATCAATAGTAAAGCTAATTGTAGAAATCATAGAGCCTTTTCATGGCAAGATTCTTGACCCTGCTTGTGGTTCAGGCGGCATGTTTGTCCAAAGTGCAAATTTTGTTGAAAACCATAAGAAAGACCCTAATGCAGAGATTTCTATTTATGGACAAGAAAAAGTTGGTGAAACTGTTAGGCTATGTAAGATGAACTTGGCTGTTCATGGGCTTTCTGGCGATGTTAAAGAAGCTATTAGCTACTATGACGACCCTCACAAAGCTGTAGGCGAATTTGATTTTGTAATGGCTAACCCTCCATTTAATGTTAATTCCGTAGATAAAACTAAGCTTAAAGACGATAGCAAACGCTTTCCTTTAGGAATGCCTAGCGTAGATAACGCTAACTATCTTTGGATACAAATTTTTTACAGTGCCTTAAATGAGCGTGGCCGAGCCGGTTTTGTAATGGCTAATTCTGCCTCTGATGCTCGTAGTTCTGAAGCTACGCTTAGGCAAAAACTAGTAGAAGCTGGCGTAGTTGATGTAATGGTGTCAGTTGGCTCTAATTTCTTTTACACGGTTACTTTGCCTTGTACGCTTTGGTTTTTAGACAAAGGCAAGCGCGACACTGCACGCAAAGACAAAGTTTTATTTATTGATGCACGAGCAATTTATAAGCAAATTGACCGCGCCCATCGGGAATTTACTGATGAGCAAGTAGAATTTCTAGCAAACATTGTCCGACTTTATCGAGGCGAAGAAATCGAAAACCAACAAAACACTAAAGAAATGCTGCTAGAAAAATTCCCTAGTAATATTTATGTAGATATTGCAGGGCTTTGCAGAGTAGCAACCATTGATGAAATCGCAGCGCAAGGTTGGAGCTTAAACCCTGGGCGTTATGTAGGAGTAACAGAAAAAAGTGCGGAAGATTTTGATTTTAAGGCGCGGCTTACAGAGTTAAACGAAGAGCTAGAAAGCCTTAACCTAGAAGCACATGAGAGCTAGAAACACAAATAGCGGACAACATTGGTAAACTGCTAGAGCAAATGGAATAATAGATAAAATATTAATTTTTAATCCTCAAAAAGAAGAAAATAGTTTTATGGACAAACTAGAGAACTACCGTAAAGTATTGCAGGATATAATATTAAACTATGCACAATATAAACCTAGTCATGGACATTTAGAAACTATTCCTGTTTGCGACACAGCACGCGACGAGTATTTGTTATTAGTTGTAGGTTGGGATAAACCAGGCAGAGTTCATGATGTTACTATTCACACAAGAATAAGGGACGGAAAAGTTTTAATAGAGTGGGATGGAATAGAACAAGGTATAGTTCAAGATATGATTGAAGCAGGTATTCCTGAAGAAGATATAAAATTTGTGTCTTATTCAGATTATGTAAAAGAAAATGAACAAGTTAAAGATGTTGCTGTTGCATAACAAGGATTAAAATAAAAATGAGCAAAGATTGGGAAAAAGTAAAATTAGATGAAATATGTGTTTTAAACCAGTCAAATACAGGGAATAAATTTTCTTTTGATGAAATAGAATATATTGATATTTCCTCTGTTGGGGAGGGAGTTTTACTTGATACCCAAAAAATGTTTTTTAAGGATGCTAAGCCAAAACTGATTAGTTAGAAATGGTAGTACAGTTTGTGAACTGTAAGACCAAATAGAAGATCTTTTCTATGCAAAAATCCTAAACCAAATGTTATTGTTTCAACAGGATTTGCTGTTTTAAGACATTATAGATAAATATTTTTTATTTAAGTACTAAGTTATAAAATCAAAGTTTACTTGAGACTACTTGATCTGCTAAAGGTGCTCATATCCTGCTGTTGATACAGAAATAATTAAACGTGCTGACATTATAGTTCCTCCACTCCCAACCCAACGCCGCATTGCCGCGATTCTTTCGGCCTACGATGAGCTAATAGAAAACAACTCGCGCCGCATCAAGATCTTAGAAGAAATGGCGCGGATGATTTACCAAGAGTGGTTTGTTAAGTTTCGCTTTCCTGGACACGAGCAAGCAAAGTTCGTTGAGTCGCCGCTTGGGATGATTCCGGCTGGGTGGGAGGTGAAAAACTTGGAGAAGTTGTTTCTCTTGAATTATGGCAAAGATTTGGAGCAGATCAAAGAGACATATCAAAATATCTTGTTTATGGCTCAAGGGGATTGTTAGAATTGGAATAATATTTGGTATGTAAAAAGCTAAGAATTATAGTTGGTCGAAAGGTAATTTTGAAAGCTTTTTTGTTGATTGATATAATTGGTCCTGTAGATTACCTTTTTATGTTAAAACCAAAATATCACTAAAATATGTTTTTTTTAATGTTCAAACACATAACTTTATAAAAATGATGCTGCTGTAGTGATTAAATCAAATAAGTTTATTTATTGCCTTTTCTTGTACCAGAATCAAAACTATTAGCTTATTTTGATTCATGAAATTTAGCCAATATTTACTTTTGAAAATTTAAAGAAATCATAACAAAATATTAAAGCAAACCCGCGACATGCTCTTACCTAAGCTAATTTCAGGTGAAATTGATGTGTCAGACTTGGATATTCCAATAGAAGAAAGGTAAAACCAATGTCAGCTAACCCTAAACATTACTACACGTTAGAAGAATATTTTGCATTGGAAAAAGTCGGTCATGCTCGTTATGAATATTGGGATGGCGATATTGTTTGCATGAGTGGCGGAAGTAAAGAACATGCAAGGATTGGGGGAAATATATTTTCTGAACTACACCAGCAACTTAAAGGGCGAAATTGTGAAGCTTTTAATAGTGAAATCCCAATTAATACACCTAATTTTCCACCTTATCGCTATCCAGATGTAAGTGTTGCTTGTGGGGAAAACTTTGAGAAAATATTAGGTATAGATACATTAACTAATCCAGTTGTAGTCTTTGAAGTGCTTTCTGCAAGTACCGAATCAGCGGACAGAGGGCGAAAATTACAAGCGTATAGAGCAATAGAGACTTTGCAAGAATATGTGCTTGTTTCCCAATCACAGCCACAAATTACCCATTATGTTAAACAAGACAATGGAGAGTGGTTTAGCTATGACATAGCAGATTTAACAGCAACAATTTCATTAAATAGCATTAACTGTAGTTTGTTACTAAGTGATATTTATGCAGGGATAAGATTTGATTAAGGAAAATAGCTTATAGAAGAAAGGTGAAATCAATGTCAGCTAATCCTAAACATTACTACACGTTGGAAGAATATTTTGCATTGGAAAAAGTCGGTCATGCTCGCTATGAATATTGGGACGGCGATATTGTTTGCATGAGTGGTGGAAGCCCTGAACATGGGCAAATCGCAGGCAATATTCACGGCGAACTATATGTTCAACTTAAAGGCAGAAGATGTAAATCTTTTATAAGTGAAATCCCAATTAACACACCTAATTTTCCACCTTATCGCTATCCAGATGTAAGTGTTGCTTGTGAGGGAAACTTTGAGAAAATATCAGGAATAGATACACTAACTAATCCTGTTCTAGTGTTTGAAGTGCTTTCTGCAAGTACCGAAGCAGCCGACAGAGGACGAAAATTACAAGCCTATAGAGCAATAGAAACTTTGCAAGAATACTTGCTTGTTTCCCAATCACAGCCACAAATTACCCATTATGTTAAACAAGACAATGGAGAGTGGTTTAGCTATGACATAGCAGATTTAACTGCAACAATTTCATTAAATAGCATTGACTGTAGTTTGTTACTAAGTGATATTTATGCTGGAATAACATTTGATTAAAGAGTTTCAGATATAAGAGTAAGTCCATCAACACCAAGATAATCATTTTTATTATGAGTAAGCAAAGGAAGATCAAATAATAAAGCAGTGGCGGCAACCCAAGCGTCAGAAGTTGATATGGGTTTACCATTACGACGCGCAGAATAGCAGGCTTCAGCCCATTTTAAGCATAATTGCCTATCATAAGGAACAAAAACAAACTTCTTTAAATGTTGCTCCATTTTTTCTTTTCTTGTGTCTCCCCAGTTGCGTTCCAATGTCCAACGATCTAATTCAGCTATAGTCATAAATGAAATTACTAAAATACTTCCTTCTAAATAAGGTTTATACCAATCTCCTCTAGTATCTCCTTTAAATAAAAAGGAAACTAAATCTGTGTCTAATACTACAGTTTTCATTAAATTTTCCCTCTAGTAATTTCTTCTTTTCTCCACTGTTTCAAATTCGTTATAAACTCATCTACAGATTCATCTTCCGGCCAAAAATTTGCTACTGCATCATCAAGTTTTTCTAACGGCATAACCTTTTGTTCTAATATAAGGCTTTCCAGTTTTTTATTTACATCTTCCTTTATTTTTAGAGTTGATTTTTCTATGTTTGTCATTTAATTTTCCTTTCAGGTTTATATTAATTATTTTTTCGCCTATAATTATAACTTATTTATAATTGTTAATACATTTTTATTTCAATTTTTGGATTGGGAAATAGCCTATGACTACAAATAAGCCTTTAGACTTTTCAGAAGATGGAGCAGTTGAACAGCCTACAATAAAGCTTTTTGGTGAGTTGGGCTGGCAAACAATGAATTGCTATAATGAGTTTGCTTCTGGTAAAAGTACATTAGGACGAGAATCTAAAACCGAAGTTGTATTAGTTGAACAGCTAAAGGTTGCAATTATAAAACTTAATCCAAAATTGCCTGCTGAAGCTGTAAATCTAGCTATTGAGGAAATTACCCGCGACCGTAGCGCGATGAATGTCACACAGGCTAACCGCCAAGTTTATTATTTGCTAAAAAATGGTGTAAAAGTTAGCTACCGTGACTCTAAAAATACTCAACAAGAAATTATAGAAATTGTTCAAATAATAGATTGGAAAACTCCAGAAAATAATAACTTTTTTCTAGCTTCTCAATTTTGGGTTGTTGGTGATATGTATAGCCGCCGCGCTGATTTAATAGGCTTTGTAAATGGTCTGCCACTTGTTTTTATTGAGCTAAAAGCAGGCCATAAAAATGTTAAAAATGCTTATGATGATAATTTACAAGATTATAGAAATAATATTCCACAACTCTTTATTTATAATGCGTTTATCATTCTTTCTAATGGATTAAAAAGCTATATTGGCAGCATAAGCGCAGAGTGGGAACATTTTGCTGAGTGGAAGAAAATTAATGAGGAAGGCGAACAAGGCGTTATTTCACTTGAAACAATAGTGCTTGGAACCTGCACTAAAGAACAATTATTAGACCTAGTGGAAAATTTTACTCTTTTTCAATCAGTACGTAATAGTATGGTTAAACTTGTCGCCAAGAATCATCAATATTTGGGCGTAAATCGGGCAATAAAGCCGTTTCCTAATATCAAAAGTGTTGATGGGAAACTAGGTGTTTTTTGGCATACTCAAGGCTCAGGAAAAAGCGTTTCAATGATTTTATTTGCTCAAAAAATACTTAGAAAAATTCCAGGAAATTGGACGTTTTTAATTGTTACTGATAGACAAGAACTAGACACACAAATTTATAAAAACTTTGTTGACGCTGGAGTTATAACCGAACAGCACACACAAGCTAATAGCAGCCAGCACTTAAAAGAATTACTTCAAACTGACCATAGATTTATTTTTACTCTAATTCATAAATTCCGCGCTGACCAAGGGACAAATTACCCAAAGTTAACAGACCGTTCAGACATAATTGTTATTGCTGATGAAGCACATCGGACGCAGTACACCACATTAGCCTTAAATATGAGAAATGGCTTACCAAATGCGGCTTTTATCGCTTCTACAGGCACACCTTTAATTTTTGGCGAAGAAAAAACTAAAGACGTTTTTGGTGATTATGTAAGCGTTTATGATTTTAAGCAGTCAACCGAAGATGGGGCTACAGTTCCGCTTTATTATGAAAATCGGATTCCAGAATTACAGCTAACAAATGAAGAATTAAACGAAGATATAGAAGAGTTGTTGGATTCAGCAATGCTTGATGAAGACCAAGAGTTAAAAATAGAGAAAGAATTTTCTAAGGAATATCATTTAATTACCCGCGAAGATAGACTGGAAAAAGTAGCAGAAGACTTAATAATTCATTTTGCTAATCGAGGTTATAGAGGAAAAGCAATGCTTGTTAGCATTGATAAAGCTACAGCAGTAAAAATGTATGATAAAGTACAGAAATATAAAGAAATTTATCTAAATAAATTAAAAAATAATATAGAAATAGCTAAAGGAGAAGCAAAAGAAGAGTTAATAGAAACAATTAATTATTTGGAAACAACAGATATGGCTGTAATAGTTTCTCAAGCACAAAATGAAGTAGAAGAACTAAAGAAAAAAGGTGCAGACATTACCAAACATCGTAGTAGGTTGATAAATAAAAGTGAAAACTTAGAGGAAAAATTCAAAGATCCTAACGATTCATTGCGGTTAGTTTTTGTTTGTGCAATGTGGATGACGGGTTTTGATGTCCCTTGTTGCTCAACAATTTATCTGGATAAACCTATGCGAAATCACACACTTATGCAAACTATTGCACGAGCAAATAGAGTCTTTCCAGAAAAAACAAACGGGTTAATAGTCGATTACATAGGAGTTTTTAGAGATTTACAAAAAGCTCTAGCAATCTATGGTTCAGGTGCAACAGGTACGCTTGAAGAAGGCGAGTCACCTGCACAAGATAAATCTCAACTTGTTGCAATGCTAAGAAAGGCAGTCGAAAAAACTTTAGATTTTTGCAAAGGGTTAAAAATAGACTTTCAGGAAGTTGTTAACACCGCTACAAAACCGACTAACTACAAATATATCAAATGGTTACAAGATTCTTTGGATGCAATTTTAGTTAATGATAAAACTAGAAAAGAATTTTCCCGACACGCAAACCAAGTTTTAAGGCTTTTCTAAGCAATTTTGCCTGACGTGGCGGCTAATGAATTTTCCCAAACAAGATTTTTTATTAAGCTACTAGCAGATGCAATTGATTCGCAAAAACTTGAGGTAGACATTTCTAAAGTAATAAAAGAGCTAGGAGATTTACTAGACAATTCAATTGCAGCAGAAGGTTATATCATCAATGAAATAACGGCTAGCAGGCTTGTAGACCTTAGCCAGCTTGATTTTGAAGCCTTAAAAGATAAATTTCTTAATAGCAGAAAAAACACAGAACTAGCAAAATTACGTAATACGCTAGAAAAGAAGCTGGCCGAAATGGTACAACTCAATCATAGTAGATTAGATTACTTAAAAAAGCTTGAGGAAATGATAGACGAGTATAATGCAGGTAGCGTAAATGTAGAAGAACAATTTCGCCGTTTACTAGAATTTGCTAAATCATTGCATTATGAGGAACAAAGAACCATTGCAGAAGGGCTTACAGAAGAAGAATTAGCGATTTTTGACTTGCTAACACGGCCTGAAATCAAGCTATCTAAAGCAGAAGAGTCTCAAGTTAAAAAGATTGCCAAAGATTTGCTTGTAAAACTTAAGCAAGAAAAATTAGTCTTAGATTGGCGTAAGCGTCAACAAACTAGGGCTAATGTTAAATTGTGTATAGAAACAACCTTAGATGAATTGCCAGAAAGCTACACCTCAGAATTATATAAACAAAAATGTGAGCAGACTTATCAACATGTTTATGAATTTTATTATGGTGCTGGCAAAAGTGCTTATGCTGCTTGAACCTATGCTAAAATAAGGAAAAGAAAGGGGAAAAGGAAAAAACATATGAAAGTAACAACGTATGAGGCAATAATAGAGAATGGACAAATTAAACTATTGACACCTGTAGAGTTGCCAGAAAAAGCAAAAGTATACGTAATAATCCCAGAGGAGAAAATATTAGATACAGTTTATATAAGAAGTCCAAGATTAGTTGATAAAAGTAAATTAGCAGATTTTCGTAAAGAAATGATAGAGGAACAGTAAAAATAAATGCCAAAATATGATGAAGAACATTTTAGTCCTGCTGCTCCTATAGCAAATGTTATTTTACGTAATCCAGCAACAAAAAATACTATTTCAGACGTTGAAATGTTGGTTGATACAGGTGCTGATATTACTTTAATTCCTAGACTTTATGTTAATAAGCTAAATCTTGAAATAGATTTTTCTCAGTCTTATCAAGTTATAGGTTTTGATGGTAATGCTAGTTTTGCACAATCTGCTTTTGTTGAAATACTTTTGTTGAAAAAGACTTTTAAAGGTCGTTTTTTAATTGCTGAACAAAATCAAGGTGTTTTGGGTAGGGATATTCTTAATTTGTTATCTTTAGTTTTTGATAGGCCTAATTTATTTTGGGAAGAACGCAAATTTTTTTCTAATTAAGTATAAATAAATGTTTTTTGTAGTGGACTTGAAATGTCGGCTTGTCAAGACTCACCAAACATTTCAAGTTGCTGAACCTAGAATTATATTTATTAAAACCGGAATTTTATCCCACCTGTGCTAATCGCGCCAAGAGTCTTAAATCCATCTTCAAAATAGGTTTGATCAAACAAATTACTTACTTTAGTAAATAACTCTATGCTAGTTTTTTCTTTTAATGGGATGGTGTAGGACACAGCTAAATCAGCTTTGACATAACCATCTAGGCGAACAATTCGAGATGCAAATCCATTAAAAAATTCTGCTGGAGAGAAAAATAAGCTGTCAAACTCGCTAATTGCAGTTAAATCAAAGTTAACATTTAATCGCTTGTAATTTTGATTTACCACAACGCTAAAAGTATTTCTTTGAATACCAAAAGCGCGAGTGCTGCCGGAAACCCTTTGGCTAGTAGGGCTAATGTTTGTGTCATCAGCGTTTAACAAGATATTTTGAAAATCAAGCTCAGAATTAACATAAGTGTAGGCTAAATTAATATCTAGCCCTCGTGCTGGATTAGCTAAAACAGAAGCCTCAAAGCCTCGTGACAAACCGCCTCGGCTGTTGGATTGAAAGAATGCTGCACCGCTACCAGCATTTGAAAAAGGCACAAATCCGCTAGTAATAATTTCTTGGCGTTTAGTGTAAAAATAAGTAAGAGATACTTTTAAGCGATTATTAAAAGCAGATTGGTCAATTCCTCCATCAACAGAAACGGCTCTTTCAGGTCTTAAAAATGGGTTGCCAATTCTTACAGGTGAAAATGAGCCGTCAAACGCGCTAAAACGTTCAGCTAGAGCCGGAGCGCGGAAGCTATTACCAACATGAGCGCGAAGTTTTGTCCCTGTTTTGAAAAACGAATAAGCAATTGAGCCATCGCCAGTATAAGCCCTAGGTATATCAATATTGCGTAATTTGTCGATGTCTGCGGCAGGAATGCTAGCAATTGTTGTAGGAAAATCTAAGGTAAAAAATTGTATTCGGCTAGCTAGAGAAAGCTGCAAGCGGTTTTCAAAGTAATTAATTTGGTCTTGAAAATAAACTCCATAAGTTTTTTGAGAAAAGCTTTCTTTACCAGCAAAATCAGTAGTTTGACGTAAGCGTTCTTTTTCTGCTTCAAAACCAATGCTAGCAAGATTATGTTTTCCAAGTCTTAAACTAACTCCACTGTTAAAAGTGTAAGTTCGTCCTTTGAAAAGAGAATCGCTAGTAAAACTAGGGAAAAAGCCTTGTGCTTTGGTAATTAGCGAAACTAAAAAAGGTGATGCGGCAGGGCCATCAAAGAAACGACGGTCAGATTTTACAAAATTAAAACTAGCGTTATAGCTAACAATATCATTTAAGCGATGACGAACGGAAAAACCACTTTGGAAAAATCTAGTAGTACGAAATGAATCTGGGTCGTTAAGGTCTGTTACAAAGCTAGTAACAGGGCCTGAACCGCTAGCGTAGCCAAGTTCATTCCCTACTGGGCCAATTGGGAAAGGGCTGTCATTAAGTTGGAAAAATGAACGTCCATAAGAAATAACACCTGACATAGAAAAATTATTAGTTGGGTTATAGCGCAAATTAGTTCTTAAAGATGTGCTTCGGAAAACGTCTTGACCATCGATTCCATCGTTTGTATCAATTCGAGATGCTCCAAAACCATAGCTAAAAACGTTCTTAAAGCTTCCACCAATGCGGGCCGCTTCTCGAAATTGCCCTAAACCGCTACCTTGAAAAGATACTTCTCCACTTGGCGCACCTACGCCAGCATAAGGGACAATATTAATTACTCCACCAACCGCATTAGTACCATAAAGAGAACTTCCGCTACCTCTAAGTAACTCAATACGTTGGACATTATCATTAAATAGAGAATCACTTAATGCTTGAACTGTACCGCGAACATCTGTGGCATCACGAAAGCGCAGGCCATCGATTAATAGAGATGTGTTTTCATTAGCAAGACCACGTAAGCGAATAGAAGTAAGCGAACCTGGGCCGCCAAAGCTTCTTTGTCTAACACCTGGCAAAGTGCTAAGTGTTTCTGCAACAGTAAATTCTTGACGTGTGCTGATTTCTTGATCGCTAACGGTAGAAAGAGATTTAGACGCTTGATCAACAGGTTGAGAGCTATTTTCAGCAGTGATTATTATTTCTTCATTAATTCCATCAACTTTTAAGATTAACTCTAAGTCTTTGTTGTCGCTGCTAGTTAAGCTAATTTCATTGCTGATTGTGTTACGAAAGCCATTTGCATTAACACGTAGAAAATAGCTATCTGCTTTTAAGTTAGAAAAGCTAAAACGTCCATCATCTCCAGTCATTACAGAGATTTGACGACCATCACGGCTAAATAAAACAACTGTTGCGCGTTGGACTAATTGACCAGACTCATCTTTGACGGTTCCAGAAAGTTCACTACTAGCAGCTAAAACGGAAATAAAACTAAAAAGAATAATTAGGGTAGAAATAAGTAAAAATTTATGTAGACGAAAATATTTCATAGGATCCTTTCTCTTGCCCTTCGCAAGAATAGGACGCAGAAGGGAAAACAAATCGGTCTCCTGGCTATCTAGCATTAAACCTACTTTTTCTATGCCTTCCCATCTATTTGATAGTTAATATTAACTAAGACAGTGGCTTTAATATGAATTTCGTAGCTAGTTACAGTTGCGAGGGCAGCGGCGGCTTTTCACCACACTTCCCGGACATTTGTTTCCATTTCTGAGTTGTAAAAGAACTTAAGGTTTATTATTTTGCTTCTCTATTTCTGCAACGCGGCGTTGCAGATGTTGAAATGCTTTTTGCAATTCAGGTAGTTTAGTAAAAATTACTGAAGATTTTAGCCAAGCGCGGTTTTCTATTGCGGGATAGCCAGAAATTACTTGATTAGCTTCTACAGAATTAGGGATACCTGTTTGTGCCGTAGCGATGACATTATCCCCAATAGTTAGATGTCCAGCAACCCCAACTTGCCCAGCTAGCGTAACATTACGACCTATTTTGCTACTTCCAGCTAGTCCAACTTGTCCACAAAGTAAAGTGTTTTCACCTACTGACGAAGCATGACCAACCATTACTAAATTATCTAGTTTTGCACCTTTTTTAATTCGGGTTTCGCCAATGGTTGCTCGGTCAATTGTAGAATTTGCGCCTATTTCTACATCATCTTCTAAAACAACAATGCCAGATTGGACGATTTTATACCAGCTACCATCATCTTTTTTAGCATAGCCAAAGCCGTCAGCCCCAACAACCACGCCATTTTGCAAAGTGCAACGTTCACCAATTTGCACATATTCACGGACTACACAATTGGAATGAATAACACAGTCAGCCCCAATTTTTGCACCAGCATAAATTGTGCAATTAGGATAAATTACTACATTATCTCCTAGCTCAACATCATCGCTTATTACAGTATTTGCACCAATACGAATATTTGCACCAAGTTTTGCTGTTTGGGAGACTACCGCGCTAGGGTGGATTTCATTAGCTAGACTTGGTGGAGTGTAAAAAAGCTCTATTGCACGAGCAAAGGTTAAATAAGGGTTAGAATGATGAAGCAAGCTTAAATTAGTTGGGCTAGAAAAATCTTTTCCTACAATTACCGCAGATGCTTTTGTAGTGGCTAGTTTAGGCGTATATTTTGGATTTGAAAGAAAGGCTAGTTGACCCGCTTCCGCTTCATCAAGTCCTGCTACTCCAGTAATTTCTAAATCTTTATCACCTACTAAAACACAATCTAGTTTTGATGCTATGTCTGATAACTTCATTATTTTTAAGGATACCTCAAAGATATTTTTTTAATTATTTTGGTTAGTTAGCAAGATTTAACACCATAAGAAAGGAAAAGCTCAAGTCGAGTTAATTGATTTTTGGTTGTTTTGACTAGAATCTAAAGCTAGCGAACTAACCAACTAGCCTTAGATTGATTTAGAAGCAAATATATGAATTTGGAAATAAAGCGATTAAATAGAATCAGGATCAACGCCAAGTTCTTTTAATCTTGCGGCTAAACGGTCTGCCCGTTGTTTTTCCTGTTCAGCTTTTTCAATGCCAGAAGGAATAACTTGACCTTGTTCATCAGTCCAACGAAGCCAAGATTTAGAAAATGTATTCTCAAATTCGCCTTCCCAAAGAGTTAGACCTAAGCCAATGTCAGAAAAAAAGTTTTGGTTTAAGGCAACAGGGCGGCCAAATGGGAGAGTGTAAACAGTTAATAAATTGTCACTTAGCTTCTTAAATGGGTCAAAAATAACATAATAGGTGACACCCATTTGGCTATAACGAGTAATTTTCCTAGTGTCTTCTTCGCCAATCTTGTTGGAAACAATCTCAATAACAACATTAGGAGGTTTGCCAAATTCCCAAGTAAAATAAGAACGATGTTCTTTTTCCCACCAATCAGCAGGAATTTCAACATCCATACTTAAAAATACATCAGGAACTATTGCTGGTAAATGAATGCTGTTGAACACTCCAACGTTGGCTGCTACTAGGAATGGACGGTTATTATGAGGTTTCCAGCAGCTATAAAGTGGCTCTGTAAGTAATCTTTCTTGTTTTTCAGTTAAAAAACTGTCCACAGGCTCATCATCCTCTGTTATAAGATGGCTAACATCAATATTCAAAAGTGCTTCTGACATAATTTCTCCTCAAACTAGTAGTTAGCTAATAGCTGAAGTCCTCAAAATAAAATTAATCTTTTTGTTATTTCTCTAGTATTTTACCTTTTTATTTTTCTTGGACAAGTCTTTTGAGCTATAGAGCAGAAAAAAATAAAAAAAGAAATCACTCTGAAAGAGCAATTTCTTTTGCAATTGGTTGATTTTTAAGGGAAATAGAACTATTTGCTGGCTAAGGCTCGCATAGAATGGATGTTTGATTTTTTGGGTTGTGTAAAAATAGACTTTTGTTTTGGCTGTTCTTCGGAAATAGATTTGGCCCGCTCGGTCATAAATTGAACAGTATCTTTGGAAAAGAAAAGATCTAATGTCCAATCAATCATTACCCGAACTTTCTTTTCAAAGCCTGGTAATTTGCTTAAATAAATTCCTCTCCATAAAAACCATGCAATAAATCCAGAAAAATTTATTCCTAAAATTTGGGCAACACCGCTACGTTTTCCAAGTGCTGAAAGTAGCCCAATAGTCTTAAATGAAAAGGGTTTCTTTTTAGTTCCTCGGATATCGGCTAAGATGTTTTTAGCTAAAACTATGCCTTGTCTCATTGCGTGTTGGGCGGTTGGAGGATGGCATTTTCCTGGGTTATTTATATCTGGGATTACTGCACAATCACCTAATGCAAAAACACCAGGAAAATCAGGTACTTCCATAAATTCATTGACTAAAATACGACCACGATCTTTTTTACAAGCTAATGATTCAAGTAATGGATTTGGAGATGTTCCAGCCGTCCAAAGCACTGTGTTTGTAACGATTTTTGTTCCATCACTTAAATAAACTTCGCGTTCTGTTACTTCACTAACCCTAGTATTTAGACGGATTTCCACTTTTTTTTCAGCTAATTTTTTCTGTGCATAATTGCCAAGTGTGTCTCCTAGTTCTGGTAAAATTGTTGATCCAGAATGAACTAGCACAACTCGAATCATTTCTTCTTTAAGGTGAGGATAAAATTTTACTGCATCCCGCAGAAAATCATTAATTGCGGCTATTGTTTCAACTCCAGCAAAACCACCTCCAGCAACTACAATATTTAAGAGAGGTTCGCGTACAAATGGGCAACATTCAAAATCAGCTTCTTCTAAATTTTTAATTAAATGATTACGTAAATGTATTGCATCGCCTAGGGTTTTCATTGTTAAACCATGTTTTTCAAGCCCAGGTAGATTATAAAAATTAGTGATAGAACCTAAAGCTACTACTAGATAATCATAATTTAAGATATGTGGATGGGGTTCACTGCCATGTGAAACTGTAACTCGTTTTGCTGCTAAATTTATATAGTCTACTTCACCATTAAAAAAGTTAACTTGCTTAAGTAGTTTTCTGATAGGTGTTACTGCATGAGTTATATCTAATTCGCTAGCAGCTACTTCGTGCAGCATTGGAGTAAAGACAATAAAATTTTCTCGGTTGACTAAAGTTACTTCAATATCTGAACGGCTAGCAAGAGCTTTTTCAAACTCTAAAGCGGCGTATAAACCTCCAAAACCGCTGCCTAAAATTACAATTTGCTTTTTATTGCTCATAAAGAAATAGTTCTCCTTAATTTTTATAATGTGGGATTCAAAGTGGGTTGTTAGGTTGGATTTTATAAGTGGTTAACTTTTGTGTAGCAGAGTTAAACTAAATAGATACAGGAGTTATGTTTTTGACAGGTAGTTTTTGTTGTTTTTGGCAAGCATCTTCTGTTTGTTTATAAGCAAAATGTCCAATGATTTTATCTAAGGAAAAAAAGCCTGGGCCAAAAGCCAAAATAATTATTGATGTTAATAAAAATAAAAATGGTTCAGCCGTTATTACGTCTTCAGGTTTTTCAAAAATATTTATCAATACATCTCTATGAGCCGTAAGATAGGCAACTACCATTGTTGATGCTAGCGGAATGCTGACAAAACGCGATCCAAAACCTAAGAGTAAAAGTAATCCTCCAAAACATTCTACAGACCCAGCCATAACAGCGTTAAAATATGGCATTGGAATGCCTAAATCAGTAAAAAAGCTTGTAACTTGCTCTAAATTCATTAGCTTACCTTGTCCAGTTAAAAAGAATTGCCATCCCCAATAAAGCCTTAATCCTAGTAAAATAGGGCTTTGTAATAAGTTTTCTGTGTTAACAAAACTTTCATAAGCCCATTTAATTTTCTCTAATAAACTATTTTGTGACATTTATATTTTCCTTTTCCCTTTTGTTTTTAATTTTTCTCTAATTAATAACTTAAACAAACTTTGTGCCAAAATAAACAAATTTTAGTAAAAGCTTTATAACCTGTATAATCAATAATTTATATTTGAGGATTATTAATATGAGGCAATGAAATAAGATTTCATGGCTATGATATTTCGTGGCTACGATATTTCGTAGGAGTAGTCTAAGAAGGTCTAACAATACCAAGCTTTTTCATTCTGCTTCGTAAAGTGTTTGGATTAATTTTTAGGATTTTAGCAGCACCTTGTGAGCCTTCAATTACCCAGTTTACTTGCTCTAAAACTTTAAGAATATGCTCTTTTTCTATATTTTCTAAACTTTTGTCTATTTTGCTATTAGATTTTACGGATGATAACTTAGGTAAAAGTAGAAATTCTTCCTCAATCTCTAAAATATTTCCTTCACTTAAAATTAAGGCTCGTTCAACAATATTTTCTAGCTCTCGAATATTTCCTGGCCAAGTGTAATCTACTAGTTTTTGCATAGTTTTTTGGCTAATGGAAGTAATTTTTTTTCCTACTGATGACATATGCTTATTAACAAAATAGCTAACTAGTAAGGGAATGTCGGCAGATCTTTCCCTTAGCGAAGGTAAATTAATAGGAAAAACATTAAGTCGATAATAAAGGTCAGCGCGAAAACTATTTTCTAACACCATTTGTTTTAGATTGCGGTTTGTTGCTGCAATTACTCGGACATCAACTTTTAATGTCTTAACACCTCCAACGCGCTCAAACTCTTGTTCTTGTAGAACTCTTAAAAGTTTAGCTTGTATTTCTAAAGAAATTTCACCAATTTCATCTAAAAAAATAGTTCCACCATTAGCAAGCTCAAAACGTACTATTTTTTGAGAAATAGCACCAGTAAAAGCACCTTTTTCATGTCCAAAAAATTCACTTTCTATAAGGCTAGCCGATAGTGCCGCACAATTTACTTTAATTAATGGGCGGTTTTTACGCTTGCTATGATTGTGGATTGCGTGTGCGATTAGCTCTTTTCCTGTTCCTGTTTCACCAATAATTAGCACGGTTGAATCTGTGCTAGCTACTTGTTTTACTTTTTGAAAAACAGCTTTCATTAGAGGAGATGAGCCAATAATTTCTTCAAAATTATAGCTATTTTTGATTTCTTCTTTCATATAGAAATTATCTAATTCAAGTGCTTGTAGCCTATCTTCCACTAACTTACGCTCGTTAATATCACGTAAGATTATCGTATATAAAATTTTACCTAATACAGTAGCTTGAGATATAGTTGCTTCAATTGGAAATTCTTCACCACTTTCACGGCGAGCTAGCAAATTTTCTGGCAACCATAAACTTAAAGTTTTATTATGGTTAGCCGAAATATTGCTAATATATTCATTAAGTACAGTTGTTAGTTTAGGAGTAAGAAATTGTTGAAAAGATTGGCCTATAATATCTTTTGCTGATACACAAAAAGTTTTTTCTGCTGCTTTATTAAATAAAGTAATAGAGAAGTTATCATCTAGCGCAATGATTGCGTCCATTGCTGAGGCTAAAATGTTTGTTAAGCGTTGCTCACTTTCCTGCAAGGCTTGTTCAATGCGTTTGCGCTCAAGTTCTGCTGCTGCACGAGACGCAAAAATATGGAAAATAGAAAGAAATTTTGGCTCTTCTGGCATTGGTTTAGTGTCAAAAACCACTAAATGCCCTAAAATCTGATTATTAGCATTAACTAAAGGGACTCCTAAATAACCTTCTGCCTCTAGTTTTACTAGTCCAACATCTTGAGGAAATAAATCTTTTACATGTGCAGGATAATGACAAAGTTTGCCTTGCAATACATCTTTACAAGGTGTTCCATCTAAGGAAAATTCCACATTATTGCGAAAATCTGATGGCCCCCAATAAGCAATAGTTTTAACTCTAGTATTAACTTCAGCAAATTCAGCAACAAACGCAAAATTTACACCCAAAGCTAAAGCCAAATATTTAACTAAAGCTCGAAAAAATTCTGTTCCAATAGCTGTTGCTGTACCTTCAAGAATTGCACGTAAGACTTTTTCTTCAGATTGATTAGCTAAAATATTATTTGAATCTAAAAGATTTGTTTTCATAGAGTTAGAAAGTTAAATTTTATTACTATTTACTTTTTTTAATGTTGATAGTAGTTCAAAAACGCTATGTGATTTAGCTAGGTATTGATCCGCTCCTACAAGATTTTCATTTCCAACAGAAATTATTTTAACTTCTCTATCTATATTTTTTATTTCGTCCAGGATTTCTTGAGCATTACTAGCACTATTGGTAATGTCTAGTAAAACTGTGCTTATGTTTATTTGTTGTTCTTTAGCTTTATTATAGGAAATTATTATGTCTATTAAATTATTAGCTAGAAAGACATTGTAGCCATGACTTTCTAAAGACTATCCAATTATTTTTCCCAAAGATACTTCATTATTAACTACTAAAATATGTTCCCCTTGTCCAAAAGGTAGCTCTAGTGTTTCTTCTTCAACAACCTTAAGTGCTGGAATATAAATAGTAAAAGTTGTTCCCCTGTTAAGCTCACTATGTACTTCAATAAAGCCACTATGATTTCTTATAATTGTTTGTACAGTAAACAGACCTAAGCCGGTTCCTTTTTCTTCGCCTTTTGTTGTAAAGAATGGCTCAAAAATTTGGGCTAAAGTTTCTTTTGACATGCCCATACCAGTATCAGAAATATGGATAGCAACATAATAACCTGACGTTGGATGATTTTTATTACCTGTCCAAAAAATATTTTCGGCTCTTAAAGATAACTCTCCGCCATCAGGCATAGCATCACGAGCGTTTACACATAGATTTAGTATTACTTGATGAAGTTGTGTTGCATCGCCAATAGCTAGCCAAAGATCTTCTGGAACTTTAGTAGTAACTTTTACTACTTTAGACATAGTTAAACTAATCATTTCATGAATTTCTGAAATTAGATTAGTAATTTCAATGGTGTTTGTTTGGGCTTTGCCACCTTTGCTAAACTTAAGAATTTGCTGGATTAATGACACCCCATGATTACATCCACGCTTGATCATATTAATAAAGCGTTGCCCGCGTTCATCTACGTGGTTTTCTAGCATTTCTGTAGCAATCATTATTGGAGTAAGAACATTTTTTAAGTCATGAGCAATGCTACCAGAAATTGTTCCTAGTATTTCTTGTCTTTGATTACGTAGAAGCATTGCTTGTAATTTTTTCTTTTCTGTTAAATCACGAACAATTACTTGTAACATTCCTTTGTCTTCAAGCAAGAATCCACCAATATCTACTTCTGCTGGAAAAGTCGTATTATTGCTAGCTAAAAACTCTATTTCTTGGTTAAGTACAGCTTGTTGTTGACCTTGTTCTAAGAGTTTAGAAAAATTTTCTTGAAAGCTTTTTGATACAAATTGAAAAATAGATTGACCTACCACAGGAGTAGTACTTTCTAATATCAACATTCGTAACATTGCAGGATTAATTAAGCTAATAGTCCCTGCTAAATCAATTATGATAATACCATTAGGTGAAAACTCTACAGTTTGTTCAAATTTAGCTCGTTCTAGTAGCACACGTCTATAACGATTTAATCTAGCAATTGTACGTATTCTAGCACGTAACTCTATAGCATTAAACGGCTTAGTAATAAAATCATCTGCACCTGCTTCTAGTCCTTGAAGTCGTGACTGAGGGTCATCAAGACCTGTTATCATTAAAATAGGTATATCTGCTAGCAAATTATCAGAGCGCAATCGTTGACAAACTTCAAAGCCATCTATATCAGGCATCATCACATCTAGCAAAATTAGGTCGGGAATGGTTTGCTTTGCTGTTTCTAAGGCTTCTAAACCACTAGTTGCATAGATTATTTGATAATCCTGCCCAGCTAGCAATCCTCCTAAGGCTTTTCTACCGAAAAGCTCATCATCAACTATTAAAATAGTAGTAGAATGCTTCATTTTTTAACCCTGTAATTTTGCTTAATTTAGGCAAATATAAGCTTGGCTATCTTGACTAGTTTAACAATTGATAACTATAACTCTTAGTTAAGATTTATTAAAATGCAAGTTCACCAAAAAGTTTTATTTAGTAAGAGAAAGTTTCCTAAAAACATAGTACGATCCCAAAAGGAGTAAAATTAATGGAAGATAAAAAGAAAAATTTGACTACTGCTACTGGAACACCTGTTGCCGATAACCAAAATGTATTAACTGCTGGCCCACGTGGGCCGATGCTACTACAAGATGTATGGTTTTTGGAAAAATTAGCTCATTTTGATAGAGAAGTAATTCCAGAACGTCGGATGCACGCTAAAGGATCGGCTGCTTATGGTACATTTACGGTGACACACGATATTACAAAATATACTAGGGCAAAACTTTTTTCTGAAGTTGGCAAGAAAACAGAAGTTTTTGCCCGCTTTTCAACCGTAGCTGGCGAACGTGGCGCGGCTGATGCTGAACGGGATATTCGAGGCTTTGCAGTCAAATTTTATACTGAAGAGGGAAATTGGGACTTAGTTGGCAATAATACACCTGTTTTTTTCCTTAAAGATCCTCTTAAATTCCCTGATCTTAACCATGCTGTAAAACGTGACCCTAAAACTAATATGAGAAGTGCTAAAAATAACTGGGATTTTTGGACATTGCTGCCAGAAGCACTTCACCAAATCACTATTACAATGAGTGATAGAGGTATTCCAGCTTCTTACCGTCATATGAATGGTTATGGTAGTCATACGTTTAGTTTAATAAATTCTGAAGGTGAAAAATTTTGGGTTAAATTTCACTTAAAAACCCAACAAGGAATTAAAAATTTAACTGATCAAGAGGCGGAAACCCTGATTGGTAAAGACCGAGAAAGCCATCAAAAAGATTTGTTTGAGAGTATAGAACAAGGAAGCTTTCCAAAATGGAATATGAAAATCCAAGTTGTATCAGAAAAAGACACAGCAAAGTTTCCTTTTAATCCTTTTGATTTAACAAAAGTATGGTCGCATAAAGACTACCCGCTTATTGATGTAGGGGTACTTGAGCTAAATAGAAATCCTGAAAATTATTTTGCTGAAGTTGAACAAGCAGCGTTTAATCCAGCTAATATTGTTCCTGGCATTGGGTTTTCTCCTGACAAGATGCTACAAGGCAGACTTTTTTCTTATGGTGACGCGCAACGTTATCGTTTAGGTGTTAATCATAATTCAATTCCTGTAAATAGTCCGCGTTGCCCTGTTCATAGCTATCATCGTGATGGCGCAATGCGTGTAGATGGTAATCATGGCGGGACACTAGGTTATGAACCTAATAGCTATGGTCAATGGCAAGAACAATCGGCTTTTCGTGAGCCAGCACTTAGCCTTGAGGGAGCCGCCGACCATTGGAATCATCGAGATGATGACAGTGACTATTATTCTCAAGCTGGAGATTTATTTAGAATGATGAGTTCTGAGCAAAAACAAGTGCTTTTTGAAAATACAGCTAGAGCAATGGGAGACGCACCCAAAGAAATAAAGATCCGCCATATAAAAAATTGTAGTAAAGCAGACCCAGCTTATGGAGAAGGTCTTGCTAAATCACTTGGTATTGAAATGAGTGAAGTTTCAGAATAGAAAACTTTTATTTAACATTTTGGTTAGCAGATACGTTTGCTTATTGCTGCTTAACCAAAATGTTAAAATTGATTTTCTAGCCAAAATATAAAAGGGTTTTTCATGAAAAAACAAATTTCTCGGCCTGTTGCTTGGCTGATGTTAGCTATATTTTTAGGTGGTGCTGCTCTTTTAACTGGACTTAGCCTTTATTTTTATCATAGCTCTATTGTTATTTTTCTCTCTCTTTTTTTAGGTTATCTTTTTCATGGACTAACATTTTCTATATTAATGTTAATCCTTTCATACTTAGGACTTAAACAAAGAAGTAAAAAAACACCTATTAATAAAAAGAAAAATACTGTAAGCGTAGCAATTCCAGTATTTAATGAGGCAGAAGTTATAATTGCTAGCGTTGATTCAATCCTTAAACAGTCTTTAAAACCTTTTGAAATAATTATTATTAATGATGGTTCTACAGATGACACGCTACAAAAATTAATAAATGTTTATCAATTAAAAGCAATTACCTTAGATTCTATCAGTAATATAAAAACTACTTCTATTTTTAACATTTACCAAAGCAATAAAATTAAAAATTTATTTGTTATTGATAAACAGCATCAAGGCAAAGCTGACGCGCTTAATGCAGCATTAAACATTAGCCGAGGAGAAATATTTTTAACCATAGACGCAGATTCAGTTTTACATCACAAAGCTATAGAAAAGCTGGTTCAAGCAATTGTTAATGACAAGCTTGTTATTGCTGCTGGTGGAATAGTAAAAGCTGCTAATGGAATACCCGCAAAAATCTTAGCTACTGAAGAAGGTCATTTACCTTCTAAACTTTTACCTAAAATCCAATGGATAGAATATTCTGCTGGGTTTGTTTGGCGGTTTGGTTGGAGTTTTATCAACACTTTACTTTTAATTTCGGGTAGCTTTGGGGCTTTTCGTACAGAAGTTTTAAGAAAGTGCCAAGGATTTGATACTAAATCCATTACAGAAGATTATGAAATGGTTTATCGTCTGCACGCCTACCATTTAGCAAATAAAATTCCTTATAAAATGGTTACGGTTCCTGATGCTTTATCTTATACATTGGTTCCAGAAACTTTATTTGGGTTAATTAAACAAAGAATCCGCTGGTTCCAAGGCTTTTTACAAACTTTATTAAATTATCGTCAACTAGTTTTAAGACAAAGCTACGGGGTGTTAGGCATTTTTATGTTGCCTATTAAATGTATTGATGCCATTAGCCCGCTTTGGTCAATTTCTGTTTATTTATTTTTAGCCTATCAATTAACTTATCAAACCTTCCCTATTTCAACTACCCTATTAATAGAGCTAGTAGCCATTAGATGGTCAATTGATATTGTAATGTTATGGGTACTGCTTGCCCTACATTATAGATTTGTGATTGCGCCTCTAACAAAAAAAGAACGGCTATATATTTGGCTACTGTCACCTATTTATTTATTAACTAATCAATTTCTTTGGTATGTCTATAGCATAGGTGCTTATTACCGCTTAATTAGAGGCATAAAACGCTGGGACAAACTAGAGCGACGAGGCTTTGAGCAACTTCAAACAAGTGAAAATTTTATTGTAAGTAAAATTGCTGAAAAAGAGAGTGTTTTATAATTGTAAATGCGGGGATCTTACCCGCATTTTTACTACCTGCAAATTTTGGGGAACCAGTTAGCATTTAACCCGTCACTAGAGCAAAAGCTAAATCTACAGCAAAGCCGAACGTAGAAAAATTGTTGTTTAATAGAGTAACTACTTCCAAAAGGAGGCTAGCATTGCATATTTTTCTTTGTAATGCTTTCAGAAAGAAATGAAACTAAAAAATAAATTTGCCCAAGTTATGTCATTCGCCATTCTATTAACTGTAATCTTATCATCTATTTACTATCTTTCTTTTCCTAAAAATACCGTTGATGCAGCTATTTTTAATGAGTTAGCAGCAATCAAAGTAGGAAATCAACTTGAATTAACCATTCCTGCCAGCGAAATTTCTTCACCTCAAGCAAGCACGTTGCTTGTAGAAATACTTGACCCAGATAATAAAGTAGTTGCTCGTCAATTGACTGATACAAAAGTAGAAAATACTAAAAAAGTAAAACTTTCCTTACCTGCTAACCTAAAACAAGAAGATCTGTTTTGGTATCGCTTAAAATTTGGCTTTATTGAACATGGAAAAACCACGTCGGATAATGCCAAGATTTATCCAATCAGCAAAATTTTTCATTATCCAACAGTTAGATTATTAGGACAAAAAGAGCTTATTGCAGGTGCTAATAACTCTTTGCGCCTGGTGGTTGTTGATGGGCAAAGCGGCCAACCATTAAAAGGCTCAATGGAACTTGAGCTTAATAAATCAGAGGCTCAATCTTTAGAAGTAGAAACTAGTGCTAATTTAGATACTCATGGCACAGCCTCACCAACAATAAATGCTCCTATGGAATTAGTTGGAGAAGCAAACTTAAAAATCACAGTAAAAACCTCTTTAGGCACACAAGAATTAGTTGAAAAAGTTCAAGTTGTACAAAAGGAAAATATTTTAGTTACAACAGATAAACCAATTTATCAGCCAGGTCATTTAATCCATATCCGTACTTTAGCTTTAGACCGTTTTTCTCGTAATGCTGTTAGTAGCACTCCAATAATTTTTGAAATTGAAGATGCTAAAGGAAATAAAGTTTTCAAAAAACGCTCAATGACTGATGAATTTGGCGTTGCATCCAGCGAGTTTCAACTGGCTGAAGAAGTTAATATGGGGACGTTTAAGCTACGTGCAATTTTAGGTGATTCTGAAAAACGACCAACTACCATACAGGAAAAATCTTTTGTTGTAGATCGTTATGTGTTACCTAAATTTAAGATTGAAATTAAAATGCAGGGCAATGCAAACGAACGTGAGCAAAAGAAATATTATGCACCTGGCGAAGTTGTAACAGGAAAAATTATTGCTAAATATATTTTTGGTAAGCCAATTTCACGCGGACAAGTAAAAATTAATATGTCTACTTTGATGTTGAGACGGTAGAAATTGGTAAACAAGAAGCTTTTTTAGATCAAACAGGTGAATATCAATTTTCAATGAAACTTCCTGAATCCTTTGCTGGTCGTAGCTTTGAACAAGGTGCGGCTCCGGTTGCTTTTCAAGTTTCTGTAACGGATGGCGCAAATCATACAGAAGAAAAGGCAGAAAGTTTATTAGTTTCAAACAATCCTATTTTAATTACTGCTGTACCTGAAAGCGGGGAAATGGGCTCCTCGTCTTACAAACCGAGTTTATTTGTTAACTGCTTATCCTGATGGCAGTCCAGCCGCTACAACTATTTCTGGTAATATCAAACCTGCAAGTTTAGTTACAGGTAAAGACGGCGTTGCAACTGTAGAACTTGATGGACAAACAAGCTACTTAAACCTTACAGCTAAAGATGCAAATGGCAAGGTTGGAACAGCTAATATTGCTCTAAAGAGTCGTCAAGTTTTAGGCGATAGCATTATGCTTCGCACACCTCAAGCCCTCTACAAAGTAGGTGAAAAGGTAGATGTTACAATTATTTCTACTCGTCCTAAAGGATCAGTTTATTTAGATATAATCAAAGATCGTCAAACTGTTTCCACTCGTGCTTTAGAGCTTGAGAACAATCAAGCTACAACTAGTTTTGATTTAAGCGCAGACCTTTTTGGTACTTTAGAAGTAAGAGCTTATATTTTTGGTAACAATGCAGACCCAGTTAGCGATAGACGATTGATTTTTGTTGACCCTGCGGATGATTTACAAATTGAAACTAAACTAGCAAAAGAATCTTTTCGACCTGGTGAAGAAGCAGCAATAGAAATGATAGTAAAAGATAAATCCGGCAATCCAAAAGTTGCTGTTTTAGATCTTCAAGTAGTTGATGAAGCTGTATTTGCATTAAGTGAGAAAAAACCAGGGCTAGAAAAAGTTTTCTTTTATCTTGAACAAGAACTCTTAAAACCACGCTATGAAATTCACTCCTTAAATGACACAGGAAATATTTTACCAGTTGGAGAAATTGACGCAGAAGCTAATATAGTTCGTAAAAATGCGGCTCAAGTGCTTTTGGCAGCAGCAACAGAAGTCAATATTTACACTTTAAGAACTGAACAAGGACAAAATGTTTTTGCTGCAAAAGCAGGAGAATATTACCCAAAATATTACCAGTCAATTAACAAACAAATGGAAAGAATAGTGGCAGGAATTAACAAGTATTATCAAGAAAATAAAACTTCCAGCTATGACTTAAAAGCTGATGTTCCTAAAGCAATTAAAGCTAATTACATTCAAGCAACAGATTTAATTGATCCTTGGGGACGAACAATAAAAATTGAAGGACAAACACAAAATAATTATGCAAACTATTATGCTGCTATTGATTGGTTAGGCGGGTTAGATGGACAACAATTTTATTTTCAACTTTATGGCTATAAGCAAAATGAAAAAGCTGTGTTTCAATTTAACTTAAATAGTTATTTTGAAGATGACAGAAGGGTAAAACGCAGAAATCAACGTGGTGATTTAATGGGAGGTGGTCTAAGACCTGAAGCCAACGGAGCAGCTTTAGAAATGGTTGCGGGTACTGCTGCACCTAAAATGGTTGATGCTATGGTTCCAAGAAAAGATACTGGTTCAGCAGACAAAGAAGCTAATAAACAAACTAAAACAGAAGGTTCAAGTGGTGGTGAAGGCGGTGGAGAAGAAACAAAAATACGTTCTTATTTTCCAGAAACACTTTATGTTAATCCTCGTCTTATAACTGATAAAACTGGTCGTGTAACTGTAAGAATTCCGCTAGCTGACTCAATAACTACTTGGCGAATGACAATGCTAGCTTCTACTAAAAAAGGTGCTTTAGGCAGCAGCACAGCAGGAATTAAAGTTTTCCAAGATTTCTTTATTGACTTAGATTTGCCGGTTTCACTTACTCAAGATGACACGGTTTCTATACCTGTTGCAGTTTATAATTATTTAACTGATGCTCAAACAGTTGAACTAACTCTAAAACAAGAAGACTGGTTTACTTTGGTTGAAGACACAGCAATTAAACAAGTAAATGTTGCTGCTGGTGAAGTAACAGCAAGCAGTTTTCGTATTCAAGCAAAACGCCTTGGAATCGGCAAATTAACCGTTTCAGCAAGACTTCTTAACCGTAATTCAGCCGCTAATGGTGATGCAATTGCTCGACAAATTGAAGTCTTGCCAAATGGCGAACAACAAAACGTTACAATTAATGACAGATTAGAAAACACTGCCAGCAAAGAAATTCTTATTCCAGAAATTGCTATTGCTGATGCTAGCAAGATTTTAGTTAAGTTTTACCCCGGCCCTTTAAGCCAAGTAGTTGAAGGCTTAGACAGTATGTTAAGAATGCCTGGAGGGTGTTTTGAGCAAACTTCTGCTACAACTTATCCAAATGTTTTAGTTTTGGATTATATGAAGACTACAAAGAAAATTACTCCTGAAATTCAAGTTAAGGCTGAAGGCTTTATTTCTACAGGCTATCAACGCTTGGTGACTTATGAAGTTAAGGGAGGCGGTTTTTCTTGGTTTGGTCAAGCACCAGCAAATAAAATCTTAACCTCTTTTGGGTTAATGGAATTTTTTGATATGTCAAAAGTTCATGAAGTTGACCCAAGATTAATAGAGCGAACTCAAGCTTGGCTTGCTTCACAACAACAAGCTGATGGTAGTTGGCGGCCAGACACAGATTTTATTGATGAAGGTGCAACAAATAATTTTCATAATGACCAAGTAAGAATCACAGCTTATATTGCTTGGGCATTGGGCTATACTGGCTATAAAGGCGACGCAATCGCAAAAGCAAAAAGCTTTATTGATAAAAATCTAAATGGTAAAGAAGACACTTACACTTTAGCAATTTTAGCTAACTTTGCTGTAGATTCTCGTCAAGACGTGGCCTGGACTACACGTATAATTAATTCATTAGTTGGAAAAGTAGAAGAACAAGAAAAATCTGCTGTTTGGAAAATGGAAGGTAAAACCCCAACTTATTCACATGGCAATATGGCAGATATTGAAACAACTGCATTAGCTGCTCAAGCCTTGATTAAATCAGGTAGTAGCCCAAATTTAGTTGTTAAAGCTCTAAAATACTTAAATGATAAAAAAGACTCTTTTGGAAACTGGCATTCTACACAAGCAACAATTCTTTCACTTAAAGCTTTGTTACTTTCACAACAAAAATCTAGCGGTAAAGATACAACTGGCACAATTGCAGTTAGTATTAATGGACAAAAAATTACTGATTTAGTTATTACTGAAGATAACAATGACGTGATGCAACAGCTTGACTTAAAACCTTATACAAAAGTTGGAAATAATAAATTAGATTTTCAATTTGCTGGTAAAGGTTCAATGATGTATCAAATAGTTGGACGTTATTATAAGCCTTGGCAAAGCCGTTTAGAGCCTATTCAAACTATAGAACCACTTTCTATAGACATTAAATATGACCGCACTAGACTAGCTAAAGAAGACATTGCAACAGCAACTGTAACTGTCTTTGCTTCTACGGTTTATCAATATTATAACCCTGAAGTAAAAGCCACTTCTAAGCCTGTGGAGATAGTTGCAAACTAAAAAAATATATAGATAAATATGCTAACAAAAGAGATTGTCTGACAATCTCTTTTTTAGTTAGCTTTTTTCTTCAAACTTCTACTTTTGTTTAAAGTTACGAGTCATTTTCTTAAATTCGCTAATAAATTGATCTTTGGCTTTTGCACCCACCACACCTTGAAAAATATAGTAAGTTTTTCCTTCAAAAAGAATTGTTTGATAAATGGCTACAGGGGTGTTTGTAGAAGCATCTTCACCGCTAGCAACTAGCTCATAACCGCTTAACGCGCCTATAGTGATAGGTTCATTGGTTTGAACTACGATATTTTTATTTTCTACAGTTTGATTAAGGCGGCTTTCTGCAAAAGCTTTTTGGTCAGCTATTTGTTCTTCTGCTAGGTCGGAAACCGCTTTTCCAACAATAAAAATAGGAGCATCTACAGCAACGGGAAATTGACCATCTTTGCTATAAAGTAATGTGGATTGTACACGTTTAGCAAATTTTAAAGGGCTGGAACTATCATCAAGAGTAAAAGTTAAGTCTGCAAATGGGTCTACAACTTTTTTGCGATCCCATTTTGCACTAAGTATTGAATCTTTAAGAGGTGCAAGCAGGTCTTTTTCTGTTTCAACTGGAAATGATGCAACTACAAAAATTGTTTCTTGATCATCGCCAAATAAAATACCTAATTTGCCAAAATCTTGACCATAAGCTTGTTGGGAGAATTTAATAATTAGCCCAGGATAGCCATCAATTGTAGTTTTTTCTGTAGATTGAAGGATCATTCCACGGGATTTAAGATTTTCTGCTGTAAAACTTTCAGAGACTTCTTTATATGGGCCAGGTAGTTCTGTAACAATTATTGTTGCCCCACTAGAGTTTTGTTGAAAGCCTGGAAAGTTTGTTGATTCTATAAATCCAGCAGGCTTAATTAAATTAACTTTAGTTCCTTTTATTGCTGTTGGTTGTTCTGGAGCAGGGTTTTGCGCAGGAGTAGGTTCTTGAGCAAAAATTTTATATGTTGAAGTAATGCTAAAGAAACTAAATACTAGAATTACGCTTACTAAAATATTTTTCATTCCTAACTCCTGGTGTTAAAACTTAATTTATCTTGTAGTTCATAAAGGGGCTTTTTATTTTCTAAAAATGCTTCTATAT
The DNA here is from genome assembly GCA_016713405.1 of Blastocatellia bacterium. Lineage (NCBI taxonomy): Bacteria > Pseudomonadati > Acidobacteriota > Blastocatellia > Blastocatellia bacterium. Next base: position 33,035 of record JADJPF010000020.1, on the reverse strand, counting down.
CTGCTTCAGAATCAAATTCTTTCTTTAATTTTTCTATGATTTCTATTGCTTGCGAGAGGTAAGAAGAAGTTATTTCTGAACATTCTTTGTAATGGTGATATTTGGCAAGACCAAACATTGCTTGCCACTGACAATCAATATGAGGAATGGTTTTAGCTAAATCCAAGGCTTTTTCATATGTAGTTAAAGAACTATCCCACATTTCATTTTCTTGTTCTACTTTAGCTAAATGACAAAGTATTTCACAATAATTTAGCTTTTCTCCCCATTGAGCTAGACTTTCACACATTGAGCGTAAATTATTTATAGTTTCTTCAGATGGATTAATACGAGCATTAAGTAAGGCTAAAGTAGGAGCTACAATAACTTGACCTGGAAGATCTGGGACTTCCTGCATAATTTCTAGACTGCTAGATAAAGATTCCTCGGCTGTAGCCACGTCAATTTCTGCACTATAGGCTTGATGACGGCCAAAGAGGAAATGCAAATAACCTTCATAATTAACCCAGCCATAAATACGAGCTAGCTTTAAGCCTGTTTGATAGTAAGAATTAAGGGTAGATGTATTACCTTCATATTCAGCTATCCAAATAGAAAAAATTAATGCTAAACACTCTCGATAAGGGTCATAGCTTTCTTGGGCTAGTTGACGAGCGCGATTTAAGCTTGTTCGGGCTTGTCGCCAACTACCTGCAAAATGTTGTAAATAGCCTATTGAACAAAGTGAAGCACAACGTAAGGCTTCATCTTCGGCTTGTTTAGACATTTTATAAAGATTTTCAAATAAAGTAATAGCTACTTCTAATTTTGAAATATGAGCATGACAACCTGCAATATTATAAATAAGACGACGAATGGTTTCTTCATCATTTACAGTTCGAGCTAAAACTAGTCCAGCAGAACCAATTTCTATTCCTTGGCTATAATGACCATTACGATTACAAATAGTTAAAACAGCTAAATGATAAAGTGCAAGCAGTGAAGCGTCTTCGATTTGTGTCATAAGCTCTTGCATTTTATCAAGTTCAAGCTCTGCTTCTCTAAAACGATTAAGGCGCAAAAGTGATTGAAGTCTTAATAATTTAAGCTCTGTTAATTTATTTAAGGCATCTTTATCAAGCTCTGCTAGATTTGAGGCAGCATCTTCTGTATAACGGGAAAAACGAATCACTTCATCTAACATAGAATGTTGCCAGGCTCGTTCTGTAACAGAACATCCATGTTGAAAGGCTCTTTCCCAAGCACCTGCTAAATAATTGTGATAAGCAAACTCTGCACCAACACGAAACTTTTTAGTGTGTCTTAAAGAGTTATAAGCCTTGGCTATGTCGCTATGAAGTGCTTTGGCTTCAGCCAAAGAAATATTGTCATAAATGCTACGTCTAATTAAATTATGATAAAAGCGCAAGACTTGACCTTGGCTAGTGGTTTCTTCTTTTACTAACAAATAATCAATAGCAGGGATAAGAATATCTTTTAATTGATCCGCCGTTTTACCTATAATAATTTCTAGTAGGTCAAAATTAATAATTTCTTCTATAGCAGAGGAAAACTTAAGAACTTTTTGTAGTTCTAAAGGAAGTAGTGCCATTTTTTCTTGTACAATCTTAGCAATACTATTAGGCACTTTATTTGGTATTATTGGTTCTACTTGCCAAATATTATTTTGTAGGGAAATTTTGTTGCTAAGAACTAAAAGACTAACAAGTTGAATTAAATAAAGCGGATTTCCTTCTGTTATTTGTTGTAGGGATTCAATATCTTGTTGTTGAATGCCAATAGCCTGAAAAATATTTTCTAGAAGTAGAGAAATATTTGTTTGATCCAACTTAGCTAATTCTAAGCTTTGATAATAAAAATAGCGTTTTTGGGACTTAAACCAACTGCTAAATAAACTTTCTCGGTTAAGTTCTTCAGAACGGACTGTGCCAACAAAAGAAAAATTTTTTAATTCACTATTACGCAGTAAATAGCCTAGAAATTCTAGGCTAAGAGTATCAGCCCATTGAAGATCTTCTACTATTAATATTTGAGGAGAAATTTTAGTCCTATCCTCTAAGGTTTTTACTAAACGGTCAAATAACTGCCACTTTTTTTCTTCTCGTTGCTCTCGCAGCATAGCGGTTGATAAATTGCTAGATTTAGCACTGCGGTCAAGCAATTTAATATTTGGAAGCAAGCTTAATAATTCTTTTAATACATGCAATGGTTCTATTGAAGTTGCACCAAACTCTGTAAAATTGCCAACTAAAACAGTTATTTTTTGACTTTCAGCCCATTGTTTTAACTGATTAACTAGGGTTGTTTTACCTATACCTGCTTCTCCAACAATAAAAATAGGTTGGGTAGTTGAGGATGTGTTAATTTCTTCTTGTAATTGAGCTAAGGCTGTTTCTTGTCCAACATATTGTTGAAAATTTATTGTATCAATAAATATTGGTAAATCACCGCTATGTATTGGGTCAGGTAAATCAAAAGATTCAAGTTCTACAGAAGAATCAGTTTGTTCTAAATTAGAAATAGATGAGGAGATAATTTGGCTTTTTTCTGAGTCTGACCCATTTAAGTTCTCTACTGGAGAAGGAATGGTCAAAGTATCGCGAGTAACTAAATTAGAAATTACCGCTGTTAGTTCCTCAACCATTGCTGTAGCGGTTTGATAACGATCCTCTGGCTTTTTAGCTAAAGCTCGTAAAATAACATCATCAAACTCTATTGGTAGTCCAGGATTACGGCTAGATGGTAAGTCAGGCGAATCATTAATATGTGCCATCATTACTTGATAAGCTTTTGGTGCATTAAATGGAACTGTACCTGTAAGCATTTGATAAAGAATAATACCTAATGTATAAATATCTGTTGTCGGGCCAACAGGCTCACTTAATGCTTGTTCTGGAGAGGTATAAATAGGCGCACCAAAGATTTGACCTTGTAATGTAGTAATTACAGCATCTTCTTGTGTGTTTGAATCCTCAAGGACTAAGCGAGCAGTGCCAAAATCTAATACTTTTACTTGCTCATTGCCGCTTGTGTCTTTACAAAGCATCAAGTTAGCAGGTTTTAAGTCTCGGTGGATAATACCTAAACTATGAGCAACATCTAAAACTGCACCAACTGGACGTAAAATTTCTAATGCACGTTGTGGGCGTAAAGGGGAATGGTCTTGTAGATATTTTTCTAGGGTAATACCATTTACATATTCCATTACCATAAATAGCAAGCCACCATCAGTAATATTAAAATCATAGACGGTAACTGCATTTGGGTGGGAAAGACGACGAGCCGCCTTAGCTTCTCGTCGAAATCGCATTAAAGAATCAGTTTTTTCTGTATTTGCAGGAGCAATTACTTTTATTGCTACAATATCACCAATACCTAAATGTTTAGCCTTAAAGACTGTGCCAACGCTGCCTTCACCAATTTTAGCTTCAATTCGGTAAGTGTGGTTAATAACTTGGCCTACTAAATAGTTTAATGAGCTTGATGGAGAATCACTTTCTAACGGAACACCATCAATAGGGCAAAACCTTATGTCATTAAACCACTGTTTGCCACAGATGCTGCAAAATTTCATGCTCTTGCCTCAGCGAAAATAATAACGCCTCGTTTTTTAAGTATCAAAAAGTAAAAATTTTACTGCAATTAATAGTTTGCTCTATTTATCATTAAATATTTACATATTTTGATTGTTTTAGAGCCAAAGAATAAAAGGTTTAGTAATAAAACCTTAAGGCAATATTTGATTTATTTTTGGTAAAACAACCTGTTTTTGTAACATCAAAGTATTGTTAAATCAATATGGAAAACCTGATCTAAGAAATTTTTTTTTGCTACTATAAAGTTTGCCCCAATTTAGTTAATATTCTTAACTTCATCAATCAGTTTTTTAATATTTTAAATAGGTTAGAAATGTCAAATTATAAAGTTTTTCAAGAATTTTTAGAAATTAATACTAATGGACTAGGTTTTATTAATATTACTGATCGTGTTGCTAATATTGTAAAGATAAGTCAAATTACTACAGGGCTTTGTACAGTTTTTATTCAACATACTTCTGCTAGTTTAATAATTCAAGAAAATGCTGATCCTTCTGTACTAAGAGATTTATCTAGATGGATGAATAAACTAGCTCCTGAGTCGGATAACTGGGAGCATGACGCAGAAGGCTCTGATGATATGCCTGCACATGCTCGGAGTGTTTTAACAAAAACCTCTGAAAATATTCCAATTAGTAACGCTAAATTAGCTTTAGGAATTTGGCAGGGTCTTTATTTATGGGAACATCGCCGACGCGCTCACCGGCGGCGGTTAATAATTCATATTGCAGGTATCTAGTTTTTTAACAATTTATAAGGACTAGCATCTTTTAGCAAAATTTCTAGCAAAATATTAGCAGCCTTTTGTGATGCTCCACCATCGCCTAAACGCCTGCGGATTTCTTGATAACCTTCTTGTAATCGCTTTTGCTCTGAAGAAGAATTAAGTAATTTTTCTATCTCCTCAGCAATTTGCTCACCGCTTGCTTGGTGTTGGATTAACTCTGTGATTAGCTTTTTATTTATTATGTAATTAGGTAGTCCATAATAAGGTAGTTTTGTATATTTTGACCAAAGAAACCAAGTTAGTCGAGACACTCGCCCAATAATAATAGCAGGAGTGTTAAGCAAAGCTGTTTCTAATGTTGCTGTACCTGCTGCAACTACAGCACAATCAGCCGCAGAAACTATGTCATAAGTTTTTCCTGTAATTAATTTTATAGGAACTTTAACACCATCTAGCTTTTTTGCTATTTTGCTAGGGTCTAAAGTGTTAGCTAGAGGGATAACAAATTGATAAGCAGGGTTTTTTTGATAAAGAATTTCTGCTGCTGCTTTTAAGTATGGTAGTAGTAGCTTAATTTCTATGTTACGACTGCCAGGAAGTAGTGCAATAATTGGTTTATTAGCTTCTAATCCTAATTCTTTACAAATTTCTTCTTTAGATAGTTTTGCTGCTACTTTATCAACTAGAGGATGTCCAACAAAACTAACATTTAGGTTATGTTGGTGGTAAAAGTCTACTTCAAAAGGTAGAATCACCAACATATAATCAATTAATTTGATAATTTTAGTAATTCGTTCAGCCCGCCAAGCCCAAATTTGAGGGCTAATATACCAAAGAACAGGAACTCCTGCCTTTTTCAACTTTTCAGCTAATTTTAAGTTAAAGTCTGGAAAATCAACCAGTACGGCTAAGTCTGGTTTTTCAGTTACAATTGACTCTGCTAACTCTTTTAGCGTTCGTAAAATAGTTGGTAGGCGTGATAGAACTTCTACTAAACCTATAACGCTAACTTTACGCAAATCATGAGTAAGCCTAGCACCTGCTGCAAGCATTTCTACTCCACCCATCCCATAAAATTCTACTGTGTGGAGGTTTTCCTTAACTGCCCGAATTAAATTGCTAGCATGTAAATCACCAGATGCTTCACCAGCAACGATAAATATTTTTTTTCCTTTAGGTGTGTCCATTTTTCCTCAAAAGTACGGCTTGCAATTATGAAATAGAACATGGCTAATTAGCTAGTAATAATGGAGTTATTTTAGATAAATCATAAAAAAATTTTTTTAGCAATAAATCGGTTGACATATTTTAAAAAAGTTGCATGATAGAGAGATATACCAAAAACAAAAATTTCCCACTAACTAAACTAATTGAGTTAATACTAAAAAATTAACCCAACTATATGTTAAGTGAGTTGATCTTTGTCAAAATAAAAGACCAGGAGTACATCATGATAGAAAAGTATTTTTACAGTCTCGAAGATTTAGCCAAATGGGCGGTCTCTAACAAAATAGATACTATTTCTCTTGATGCACATAAATGCCTTAGCGTAAATGGTGCGGTTCGCTATGGACTTACTTGTATTGCAAAGGGTGCTAGCAAAGAAAAATACATTGACGGTCGCTACAACACTTATAAACATTCAGATCCTAGTTCAATGGATAAAGAAGCAAGCGATATTGAAAAGAAACTTCGTAGCTATGGTATTGCGGTAGACCGTTTTACTTTGCCTGTTTAGAACTATAGCTAAGGCAAATTGTAAAAACAAAATAGATGATAAATAATCGGCTAATAAGCATTTAATAATATTGAGGGGATTATGGGATTAGCCATTAAACTCAGCCTATTAGCCGCAGGCGTGTTTTTACTTTTTGGTATGCTCTCAGGAGTAATTAAGTATAGATACATTATGACTAGCCCTAGTCATAATGCACCCGCCTATATTGATATTGCTCATCGTGCTTCATTTCTTTATAGCTTTGCTGCTCTAGTAATTGCAAAATTACTAGAATATAGTCCCTATTCTAATTTTATACAGATACTTGCTACAATAATTCCTCTTACCTTTTTTACCCTAACTATAGTTGGTTATTTTATTACTGGGCTACAAAATCAAACTGATAATTTATTTAGCAAAAGAAACTTTATTTCTACTTGGTTTATGTATTTGCTTATACCTGGGGAAATTCTAGGAATGCTAGTAATTCTTTGGGGCTTTATTTCTACACAATTTTTTTCCTAGTAAATTAAATTTATGAATTCTGACCAGGAAATCTTTCAAAAAATAGCATTTAGACCTGCTTGTTATCAGGATTACGATTTTCTCTATCAGCTACATATAGCTACTATGAAAGATTACGTTGATAAAACTTGGGGTTGGAATGATGATTTTCAGCAGAAAATGTTTAAGGAAAATTTTGAGCCTGATAAATTAAAAATTATTACTTTTGATAAAAAAGATATTGGAATAATAGTTGTAGAAAATAGTGATAAAGATGTATTTTTAAGAGTAATAGAAATATTGCCTAAATACCAAAATAAAGGTATTGGTAGATGTATAATTCAAGATATGCTTGATAAAGCTAAAAATGCAAATAAAGTAGTATTTTTATATGTATTAAAAGTAAATCCTGCACAAAATTTGTATAAAAGCTTAGGCTTTGAAATAGTTAGCGAAACAACAACTCATTATATTATGAGAACAAATTATAAAAGTACGGACACTTTAATTTTTTAATTTTCTATTTTAAGGACAAATTTAATGGAAGTGCCACAAACAAAATACTTAAAAGCACTTTATAAAAGTAACTTTAATTTAGTATTTATTGGAGTAATGATTTTTCTAAGTTTAGTTGTTCATCCTGCAATGATTTTTTTTCTAGCTGCTGGTCAATTAGGAGTTTTTATGTTAGGGCAACTTGGTTTTGTACAAAAAATGCTTCAAGCAGGATTTGAAAGAGAGCTTAAAAGAGAGCAAGAAGAAAAAGAAAACCTTATTGCTAGCAATTTACCGGCTAGCTATCAAAGTGATTTTAATTCCTTAAAACATCTTTGTGGAGAAATACAAAAACGGGCAAATGAGCAGGGTACAGATAAAGCTTCTATGATAATGGTAGGTGGGCTAGTTGAAAAGCTAGATAATTTTCGTTTTGAATATGTGCAAATGCTACGCGCTCATTCTTTACTAGCTAATCGTAACTATAAGCAATTACAAGGGATGCTAGAACGAGAAATTAAAACAGCAGAGCAAAATCTTTGTAATGAGCAGTCTGATCAAGTTCGTGGTGCAATTGCACAAAACTTAAAAATCCTTCGTCAAAGATTTAGTAAAATAAAACAATTAGAAAGCTTAGTCCGACTAATTGAAGCACGTCTTCAAGTTGTCCGTAACTCTTTGCAACTAATTCAAGATGAACTTTATAGCATGACAAATGTTCGTGGTATTTCTGAAATGGTAGATGGACTACTAACAAATATGGAAATTAGCGACGAGTTTCGCATCTCTTATAATGAATTATTAGAAGGAGAAAATGCCGCCATATCTTCTTTACCTGCTTTAGATATGGCAGCAGGAGAAAGCGAAATGCCAATTAATAGACCTAAACAACATAATAGATTTAATTAATATTGGGGCGCGAGCATCTTGCTCGCAGGTTTTAAGTTTCAACAAGATGCGGATGAGGACATCCGCGTTCCCATTTATTTTTCTGGCTCCCATTTTCCATTTTGCCAAATAAATTTTTGATCATAATTTTCGTCATCTTTAGAAGCAACTTGACGCTTCTTAAGCTGACCGTCTGCTAAATCCCATTTTTCATCCCATTTTTCATTGCGGTTTAAGTCAACTTTTAACCTTGTCCAAGTCTTATCGCTTGCCTCTCTATAAAAATTGACCTTAAATGATTCATTTGGAAAAGCGTCTTTAATCTTGTCGCCGCTAGCCGCTTGTCCTAATTGAGCTAAGACTTTTTGCTCAATTGCACGTCCCGAGCTAGCAGTAGAATTACCAGATGTTGTTGTAGTCGGTGCTGCTGTTGTTGCTGGATTAGCACCTGTATTTCCTGGAATAGGCGTTTCTCTAGGCACATCTAGCTTTTTGGCTACCTCTGGAGTTTGTGTTGCTGTTGGTTCAGAAGAACCACCACAACTAATAGAAATAAAGCTAATTAATATTACTAAGCAAATTAATGATTTAATTTTCATGTCTTACCTCTAAAAAATTGTCTTTAGGCATCATGCCACGTTCAATTGGGACAGTACAATTGCAATATGAATATAAACAAGGTGAAGGCCCTGCGGCTAGTTGAAAACTAGGGGAAAGAAAATTTCCTAAATATTGAGCGCGAAAACGTCGTGCAGGATAACATCGCCAAGCATTCCCTAAGTCATCTAGCGTAAAAGAATACCTACCAGCCCAACAGGGACGGCCCAAAAATGACCAAGCCACTTTTCCTAAACCATTATGCCCGCCTAATTGTACAAGTCCTTGTTTTTCTTCCTCTGTATAATCAATAACATCACCTTGAAATTTTTCTGGTTGAACTTTTAAGCGTAAACCCTTATCAGCAAATAATTTAACTAGTTCTTGTAACTTAGGAAAATTCTCTCTAGTGGCTACACAAGTTGCATTAAAAGAAGCTTGTAAGGGAAGATTATTTTGTACCAGCAAAGCTTTTTGAATAAATTCGTTAAGCTCTTTATCACTCTTAACATACTCTAAATGAAGGCTAGCAGAAAATACTAATAACTTATCTTGAATACTTGATAGAAAGGCTAGTAATTTTTTTTCTGAAGCAGAAAAATTAGTAACAACACTAGCAAAATGACCGCAGTTTCTTAAACCTTCTATAATTTCTAGTAAAGTTGGGTGTTGAAAAGGCTCGCCGCCTGATAGCTTAATTTCCCATTCTCCTGGCAAACGCTTAAAAGCAGCTAAAAAGAGTTCTGTATCCTTTGCCCAACGTGCGCGATTATCTAAAAATTTTTGTGTGCAATATGAGCAGCGATAATTACAAGTAGTGTTTATATTCCAAGTTACTACACCCCTACTTGGTTCAGCCGTCGCGCTATAACCTGCTGAATCCATTAGGGTTTTAGGCGGCCAAGCTAAAGGCTTAATTCTACTTTTAATTGCTTCAATCTTCATAAACTATTTTATTAATGCCTTCAATCATCCCGCGATTGGCTGGCACGGTACAAGGGCAAATATCATATTTACAAGCACTTGGAGCAGTTTTTAATTTTACTGTATCAGTTAAAACATTTCCTAAATAGCCTTCCTGAAATCTTTTAGCCGTCCGACAAGACCAGGCATTCCCTTTTTGGTCTAATACAAAATATTCTACACCTGTCCAACAAAGCAAACCACGATAGGACGGAGCAAGATTAGCTTGCTTGCTAGATGGATTTTTGCCTGTTAATTGGATAACCAAGTCTTTGTCTTCTAAGTTGTAAGAAAAAACTCCATGTTTAGTTTTCATTATTTGAGGAAAATATTTAAGTCCTGCTTGCTCTACTAAACTTTTCACTTCCAATAAATTAGCTAAAGTGTTTGGCACTAGCACATTGTTGATTACTAGACTTGTTGTAGGTGCTAGCCACTCTCGAAAACAGCTTACTTTTTCTACAAAATCCATTGCTTGAACATATTCCAAATGCAGACTAACAGAAACTACAGATAGTTTATCCCCTAGCAAATCAACAAAGCGACGTAAAACAGTTAGTGGAGCAGAAAAATTAGTTAGAACAGAAACTTTATGAGGCAATAAGGCTAGTCCTGGGACTATTTTGTCCATAAATCCCTTAAAAGCAAATGGCTCGCCTCCAGACATTTTTATTTCCCAATTTCCTTGTAAAGTGGCAAAAAATTCTAAAAATTTTTCTATTTCCTCTTCGCTAGGATAACCTTGACGAAATTTCTTTGATTGTATGCAATATGAGCAATCATAATTGCATATCCCATTTGTTTGCCATTCAATAGTTGGTTGCCTAAATAACATAATTTAAGATAAAAAACCTAAATTGTCTTTTTCTACTTTTGTTTCTTTAACCCGTTTTTGTGTTTTTTTAGTTAATTTTTGTAGTTGTAATATTACTGTGTCAACATTTGTTAGCAGCATTTCTTGTTCCTTTTTTTCTAGCTCATTGAAATTTATAAAATTTAACATTTCCATCATTAAATAAATTTGTTCTCTAAAAAAAGACTCTGAGCTAGGAGAAAAATTTATTTCCTCTATTTGTAAATCCGTTAAATTTGCTAAATTTGCTAAATTTCTCTGAGTTGCTTTAGAAGTTTCTGCAAACTCTGGCTCAATGCTGGACTCACTTTTTCCTAATTTTAAGTCTATTTCCTCTCTTAACCTGTGAATAATCCAATTTTGGTTGCGACAGTGATTAAAAAACTCTACTCGAATTTTAATAGCCTCTTTTTTGCCAACATTTAAGCTTTCTTCGTTTAGTCTTTTTAATTGCAGTGCTTCAAATAGCGTAATTTGTCCAACTTCCAACCATTCTTTTATGTCTTCAGGACAACTTAAAACACGCAAATAATTATCTGTAAAAGTGCGAAATGAGATACGCTTTTGACTATGTTCCTGCAAAATTTCGCTCATTGTCTCAACTATATTTAATAGAACATTTACAGGAATTTGCTGATTTTTTCTATTTGGTTTGGATTATCCCGTAATCTATCTAATTTAATATATGGAGTTAAAACATTTTTTGATTTTTCAAGGAGAATTTCAAGAAGTTGAGTAATTTTTTGAGGACAAGCAAAAACGTCAAACCGACGTTGGCGGGCTTGGGCAGAATATTTTAATTGTGCAAGATTTTGCAGTGTCATAAAGAAATTATTGTTTTCGTTGTCTTTTTAGTTCTAATAGCTTTTTTTCCGCTTCAATTAATTTTTCTTGATTTTTAAAATTTGTGTCTAATTGAAGGTTACTAGCGGGTTGGTCAGACTTTTTGCTTAAATTAATTAATTTCCAAGCTAGCATTCCTACTAAGTAAATAACAGCTAAAATAATAGCTATATAAACAAGAGAAGTTAACACGCCAATTAGCCAAAGTGTAAGCCAAAGAGCTATTACAGCCAATAAAATAGCTAAGATAACCTTTATTATTTTCACTGTTTTTACTCCTAATAAAATTAGTCGTCTGACAGTGATTTTAGCTTACTTTAATGAAACTATCCAATCGGCTAATTCTTGACGTTCTTTTTCTGATAAATCACTAAATTTAGGCATAGTTACAGCTAAACCATAGCTTTGGGGGTCTTCTAAAATTTTAATAATGTCATCACGAGTACGTTTTTCTTTTTGAGATAAATTAATTAATTTAGAGCCTAATTGACCTTGACCCTTATCGCCATGACAGGCAGCACATTTAGCTTGGTAAATTGCTGGTGGCGGAGCATTTGAGGCTTGAGCCGCCGTTTCAGCAGCTTTACCTGTTGTTTTAGGAACAAAAGGAGTTTTTAGGAAAGCTTTTCCATCAGTTACTTGTTTTTCTAGTTGCTTTCTTACTAATGGATCTTTTCGATCATCTCTTAGTGCTAGTCCAGTAATTAAAATTACACTACAAACTAAAACAAGGGCTGACACGCAAGCTATAGGACGTTTGAAGGGGTTACGCTCAGGATTTTTATCTAAAAATGGAAGTAGGAAAATAATTGTAAAAACTATGCCAGGTATAATCACGGCTGGAATTAATACTAGATTACCTGGAAAATATTTTAGAAGTTGGAAAAGAAATAGAAAATACCATTCAGGGCGCGGGATATAGCTAGCATCAGCCGGATTTGCCTCTGGTTCAAGTGGTGCAGGCATAAAGTAGCTAATTGATGAAAGTAATCCAAAAAGTAAAAATGCAAAGGCTGAATCCTTAAAAAACTGTTTAGGAAAAAATGGTTCAGAAGTGGGAGTTTCTCGAAAATCTCCAGAATGGTTAGCTCTGCGTAGTAAAAATAAATGTCCTGCGGTAAAAATAACTAATATTGCTGGTAAAACAGCAACATGAATTACAAAAAACCGAGAAAGTGTTAAAGTAGAGAGTCCATCGCCGCCCAAGGCAATTTTTGACATTGGTTCGCCAATAACAGGAAGGGCGGACATCAAGTTAATTGCTACTGCTGTACCAAAATAAGCTTTTTGATCCCAAGGGAGTAAATAGCCAGTAAAACCAAATCCTAAAATAATAAAAAATAGCGTTACACCCGCTAACCAAACTAATTCACGCTTATTTTTATAAGATCCCCAAAAGAAAGTACGTAGCATATGTAGCACAGCTAAAATTACTATAATGCTAGTACCATAATGATGAAGACCACGAATAAAACTTCCTGCCATAACTTCTTTTTGAATATAGGCTACACTAACGTGTGCAAATTCAGCAGCAGGAACATAATAAAGTAGTAGTAATGCGCCAGTAAAGAATTGTAAAGTTAAGGAAAATAAAAGTGCGCTACCTAGAACATATACCCAACGAGTGCCACCTGGGATAGCCTCATTCATTAAGTGATCCCAAATAGCTTTAGCTCCTGTTCTTTCATTCACCCATTCTACAAGAGAATTTAATTTATCTAATTTTATAGCCACAAATGATGCTCCTATGCTAATGGAGTTTTTTCTGGTGTGCCGGGTTTAAAGTTTTGATAATTTACTTCTAGTTTATTGTCGCTAATACGGTGGTCAAGCTTATCTAAATCTCTAGGTGTAGGGCCATCGGTTTTTGTTCCATCCAATTTCCATTGGCTCATATGGCAAAGACAAATAAATTTGCTAGATTGATGGTTTACAGTGCAACCTTCATGAGGACATACGGCAGAAAAAACATTTACGGATTCTTTCTCTTTTACTACCCAAACGATTTGTTCTGTTTGAGAGATTGCCCAACCTGTTTGTTTATTGCTAATAATTGAATGCTTGCTTATTCCATCAGGGATTTTATCTATTAAGTCTAAGCTTTTCCAAGATAAATCTTTGCTTGCCTTTTTGTTAAAGGCTGGAAAAATAGCATAAATACCGCTTGCTATCCCCATTACTCCCCCGATTAAAGCCATAAAAAAACCACTTAATATTACTAAAAAACTACGTCGAGAAGACTCATTTTCAGAAGCTGTCTTTTTTGACATCGGCTAGCCTTTTATTTTTAAGATTAGTTTGTTGCATTTAAGAAAATTAGATAGAGTGAAGTATTTGGGCAATTGTATTACCTAGGTTATTTATAAGGCAAGAGCTTTTAGATTAGTTATTAGTTAATATTTGCAGACAATAATTATAATAAAATATTTAAGCTAAAAACACTGTAAATAAAGTTTTCTGATGTTTTATCTCTTAAAGCCCCAACGGGGCGATATATTTGTAGTGTAGGGGTTCAACCCTACGTATGATAATGAAATATTTACAGAGTCACGTAGTGACGACATAATTAAAATATTGTATTAATTAGGTTTATTATGTCGTCGCTACGTGACTCTAATTATGTATAATCACTAAGCTTAGGTCTTACGACCTAGGCTACAATTATTTCGTCCCTTCAAGACTCAAGAAATTCAAGAAATATTAACTTACTTAGTTTACGCTGTGCTAAAAACCTTCAATTTCTTACTTTTCCCCAAATATTTTCCCATTGTTATTAAATATTTCCCTAAATGTTTTCTTGAGTATAGAAAAATTCTTGTTTAAGTCTAATTTATGTGATCTAACTTATTGCAAAATTATAGACTTATTGGTAAGTATTTAATTGGTACAGTATTTGCGTAGAAGAAAAGCAAAATTACTAACCTGCTAATGCTCTAAATGAACTAGACTTACTAGGGTATAATAAGTAGTGTTACTAAATCTATTTATTAAATACAGTTGTAAAATACTTACTAAATTTAGCATTAGCAATATCAAAGTTTGCAAGTGTAAGTTTTAAGGAGGTACAAAACAATGTTTGAATATACTTTAGCTAGTGTCAGTAAAAAAAGAGACAAAAAGAAGTGGGCATTATTTATTTGTACCTCAATTATTTGGGTGATTATTTTTATTTCTACTGTTATTGCTGGTATTTTTGTTTTTGATGCTCGTTTAGATAGCCATTTACAGCTATTAACTATGTTAGCACCGCCGCCACCGCCGCCGCCACCGCCACCCCCACCGCCACCAAAAGGTGGAATGAATATAGTTAAACCTGCTAATGATTTAATAGTTAAAACAGGAATGAATCTAAACTTTAACCAAAATTTAATAATGCCAGTAAGCCATAAAGTTGTTTTACCTAGTGTGAATAATGGAAGTGATATAGGGGTAGAAGGTGGTGTAGAAGGCGGCGTGGCTGGTGGTGTAGTTGGTGGTGTAGTTGGCGGTGAAATTGGTGGTGTGTTGGGTGGAGTATTAGGAGGTGTAAAAGGAGGGGTATTAGACCCTTTAAGTGCAGATATTGTTGCTGCTCCTCCACCTCCTCCAGTACAAAAAGTTGTAGAAAAAAAAGAAATTGCTCCTTCTCCAGAGCCTAAAATTATTAGACGTAGCGAAGGCATAATTCGTGGTAATGCTACTGTTAGAATAACCCCTAGTTATCCTATGGTAGCTCGTAATGCAGCAATTCAAGGTGAAGTAGTTGTAGAAATTGTTATTGATGAAAATGGGAACGTTATTAGTAGCCAAATTATTTCTGGACATAGTTTATTGCAGCAAACTTGTTTAGTAACTGCTAAGGAATGGAAATTTAACCCTACTTTACTTAACAATAAGCCAGTAAAAGTACAAGGCACTTTAACTTTTCGTTTTAACTTGTAGCTATTACTAAATATAAAATAAGTAATCTTAATTACAGTAATTTAGCTAAAATTCTAAAGAGGCATGAAATGAAAGAAAAACTTATTACTTTAGATGCTAATGAGGCAGCCGCCTATATTGCTCATAAAACTAATGAAGTGATTGCTATTTATCCAATTACTCCAGCATCTCCAATGGGAGAATTTGCCGATAGTTGGTCGTCTCAAGGCATAGTCAACCTTTGGGGCGAAGTTCCCCTAGTGCAAGAAATGCAATCTGAAGGCGGCGCGGCTGGTGCTGTACATGGTGCATTGCAAACAGGCTCTTTAACTACGACTTTTACTTGTAGTCAAGGCTTACTGTTAATGATACCTAATATGTATAAAATAGCTGGTGAGCTAACTAGCACAGTTTTTCATATTGCAGCACGCTCAATTGCAGCACAAGCCTTATCTATTTTTGGTGATCATAGTGATGTAATGGCTACACGTTCAACAGGTTGGGCGATGCTCTTTGCTAATTCTGTTCAAGAAGTAATGGATTTTGCTTTAATTAGTCAATCTGCTACTTTAGAAAGTCGGATCCCTTTCCTACATGTTTTTGATGGTTTTCGCACTTCTCACGAAGTAATGAAAATTACTCAAGTTTCAGACAAAACTATCAAAGAAATGATTAATGAAGATTTGGTATATGCTCATCGAAGTCGCGCACTTTTGCCAGAACATCCTGTTATTCGTGGTACAGCACAAAATCCTGATGTTTTCTTTCAAGCACGAGAAACTGTTAACCCTTATTATTTAGCTACACCAGGGATTGTTCAAAACTTGATGGACAAATTTGCTAGTCTAACAGGTCGCCAATACCAACTTTTTGATTACTATGGCTCGCCTGATGCCGAACGACTTCTAGTGCTTATGGGGTCAGGCTGTGAGGCTGTTCAAGAAACTGTAGATTATTTAGTAAATGAAGGGGAAAAAGTTGGATTAATTAAAGTAAGACTATATCGTCCTTTTTCTTCAGAATATTTCTTAAAAGCTTTGCCAAGCACAGTTAAAGCTATTGCTGTGCTAGACCGCACCAAAGAACCAGGCGGGGCCGGAGAGCCTCTCTATCAAGATGTAATGACAGTAATTAGCGAAGCTTTTTCTAATGGGACTCTAAAAAATTTTCCTAAAATTATAGGTGGGCGTTACGGACTTTCTTCTAAAGAATTTACTCCTAGCATGATAATTAGTGTCTTCTTAGAATTAGCTAAAACTACTGCTAAAAACCACTTTACAATTGGAATTAATGATGATGTAACTCATAGTAGTCTTACTTATGATGATGAGTTTGATATTGAGCCAAAAGATGTTGTTAGGGCTGTGTTTTGGGGCTTAGGCTCAGATGGAACGGTTGGAGCAAATAAAAATTCTATTAAAATTATTGGCGAGGAAACGCCATTTTATGCCCAGGGTTATTTTGTTTATGACTCCAAAAAATCTGGAGCTAGAACTATTTCACATTTAAGATTTGGGCCTCGCCCAATTCATAGCACTTACTTAGTTAAACATGCTAGCTTTATTGCAGTACATCAATTTGCTTTTTTGCGACGCTACAATATTTTGGAAGCGGCTGCTTATGGGGCTACAGTGCTTCTTAACAGCCCATTTAGTGCTAGGGAAGTTTGGTCACAACTGCCAAGAATGGTACAAAAACAAATTCAAGAAAAAAACATTAAACTCTATGTCATTGATGGTTATTCAGTAGCAAAAGCCGCAGGAATGGATAAAAAAGTAAACACCGTCATGCAGACATGTTTTTTTGCAATTAGCGGAGTCTTACCACGCGAGGAAGCTATCACCAAAATCAAAGAATCAATTAAAAAAAGCTATAGCCGACGTGGTGAATCAGTAGTAGAAAAAAATTACCAAGCTGTAGACCAAACCTTAGCTAATCTTTATCAAGTTATAGTGCCTAATAAAATTGATAGCAAAATTGATATGCTAGAAATTGTGCCAGAAAATGCTCCAGAATTTGTTCAATCCGTTACTTCTAAAATTATTGCTGGTAAAGGTGATTTGCTGCCTGTTAGCGCAATGCCAGTTGATGGAACATACCCAGTAGGTACAAGCCAATGGGAAAAACGCAGCCTTGCCCAAGAAATTCCTGTTTGGGACAAAGACCTTTGTATTCAATGCGGTAAATGTGTTTTGGTTTGTCCACATTCAGCACTACGAGCTAAAATCTATGATGAAAAGTATTTAGCAGATGCTCCAAACACATTTAAGTTTGCTGACCCTAATTTTAGGGATTTGCCAAATAAAAAATATAGCCTCCAAGTCTCAGGTCAAGATTGCACAGGTTGTAGCTTGTGTGTAGAAATTTGTCCTGTTAAAGATAAAAACCAAGCTGGCCGTAAAGCCATTAATATGAGTGATTACCAAGGGCTTTGTGAAGTAGAAAAACAAAATTGGGACTTCTTCCATAACTTACCAGAAATTTCTCGTGTCAACTCGCTAAAATTTGACTCAGTAAAAAATATCCAAGTTCTTCAACCTCTCTTTGAATTTTCAGGGGCTTGTACTGGTTGCGGAGAAACTCCTTACTTAAAATTACTATCCCAATTATTTGGGGATCATACAATAATTGCTAATGCAACAGGCTGTTCTAGCATTTATGGTGGCAATCTACCTACAACGCCTTGGACGACAAATGCAGAGGGTTACGGGCCAGCTTGGAGCAATTCTTTATTTGAAGATAATGCTGAGTTTGGTTTAGGAATGCGCCTAGCTTTAGATAAACAGCTAGATTATGCTTACGCTCTAGTTAACAAGCTTAAAAATGTAATTGGTGTTGAGCTAGCAGAATCAATACTTAATGCCGATCAATCAAGTGATGCAGGAATTTTGGCACAACGCAACCGAACAGCAGAACTAAAAGCTATTTTAGAAAATTGTCCTGATATGATGGCGCGGGATCTTTTGCATTTGCTTCCAGTGTTAGTAAAGAAAAGCGTTTGGATTGTTGGCGGCGATGGTTGGGCCTATGATATTGGTTATGGCGGGCTTGACCATGTGCTAGCAAGTGGACGTAATGTTAATTTACTAGTTTTAGACACAGAAGTTTATTCAAATACAGGTGGACAATCTTCTAAAGCAACACCTCTTGGAGCAGTAGCTAAATTTGCTGCTGGTGGTAAAACTAGCGCAAAGAAAGACTTAGGACTTATGGCTATAGGCTATGAAAATGTTTATGTAGCCCAAGTAGCTTTAGGCGCAAATGATAGTCAAACCGTAAAAGCATTTTTAGAAGCAGAAAGCTACCCTGGCCCATCTTTGATTATTGCTTATAGCCATTGTATTGCACATGGAATTGACACTTCCAAAGGCTTAGGCCAACAAAAATTAGCTGTTGAAACTGGTTATTGGCCGCTTTATCGCTATAACCCAACATTAAAGTCAATGGGCAAGAATCCTTTCCAACTAGACAGCAAAACTCCTAAATTACCATTTAAGGATTATGCCTATAATGAAACTCGCTATAGCGCATTAGCTCAAACTAACCCAAAAATAGCTGAGGAGTTTATGAAAACAGCACAAAAAGGAGTTCTGGAAAAATGGCAAAAACTAGAACAAATGGCTAAAAGTATTTAGGGAAGATGTTTTATACCTGGCGTTTTTGTTAGCAAACTAGGAAAAATTTTCCAAACACAGGTTGACACACCCTTAAAAACTATTGTAGATTATGCCCGTCTCAAGCGGGAGTAACTCAGCGGTAGAGTGCAACCTTGCCAAGGTTGAAGTCGCGAGTTCGAATCTCGTCTCCCGCTTTCATCGGTAAATCATAAAGTGGCGAAAGCAGAAAAAAGCTGTTTTCGCCTTTTAACTTTAATAATTTGATAATTTTTGATAATGGCGGCGTGGCCAAGTGGTAAGGCAGAGGTCTGCAAAACCTTTATTCGTCGGTTCAACTCCGTCCGCCGCCTCCAACCCTTTCAATTAGCCTAACCTACCCTTTAACCAACTATTTATTGCTTTAGCAAAAAAGTGTGGTGCGTTTTCACAATTACGTAAATATAATGATGGTTCAATAAGTTCTAACTCCATTAATGCAAATTTGTTATTTTCTGTTCTTACAAAATCAACTCTTGCATAAAGCAATGTCCTAGAAATATGTTTCAAAATCTCTTCTCCTGCTTTTAACAAGTCGGATGTGGGCTTTATTGCTTGGATTATGCCTCCATGCTCTTCTTGGACTCTAAAATCCTGGGTTTTTGGAGTTTTTAAGATTGCATGGCTATATTCGCCATTAAAGTAAAACAGTGAATATTCCCCCTCATCAACTATTGCTTTCATAAAGGGTTGCACCATAAAGGGACGGTTTTCAAATATTTTGTTTAAGTTTTCAATATCTTCTTGCTCTTCTTTGCTGCGTTTTAACCAAAAAGTATTTTGTGCGGTTGCACTAACTCTTGGTTTTATTACAATTTCGTCAGATTCTAATTGCTTAAACCATTGTTGGAGTTGACTAAGGCTAAATCCACTATTAACCCAAATTGTGGGGACTATTTTTGCTCCTTTTTCTTGAAGATCATTAAGGTAAATTTTGTCAGCATTCCATTTCGCAATCTCAAAAGGGTTTGCTAACAAGGTTTGTGACTCAATTTGCTTTAGAACTTGTAAAAAGGCTTCTAAGTGGTTTTGATAGTCCCAAGTAGTGCGAATAATAACAGCAGCATATTTTTTCCAATCAACAGCGGTTTGTTGCCAAGGAACAATATCAACTTGATAGCCTAAGTTTTGAAGTGGCTCAAAAGCTAAATTGTCATCACTTACATAGCCGCTTAAATCCTCGATAGAAAGAAATGCTATTTTCATAATATAATGCAATATCTAAACTGTTATTTGGATTTTTGTTTTTGCACACAATATAAAGTAAAGATAACGCTAGCATTTACAGAAGCAACAGCATTAATAGTGCTAGCTGAAAGTTGGTGGTTAATACTATAGGGTTGAAAGCCACATTCATAGCCTATATCAAATGCTTTCTTATGTGCCTTATTCCAAGCATCTTTTGCATCGTCAGAGAAGTTTTTAATAAGCTCAACATAGTCTAAAATAAGACCTTCAGGTTCTAGATCACCACAACGGCCATCAAGCTCAACAGATAAGTTATGGCTTCCTTCGCTATATGGTTCATCATTTAGGATAAATACTTTATCTCCAAAATCTTTTATTATCGCACTAATATCATGTTTTGACTCAATATCTAAATCTACATTTAGAAAGCAAATCTGCTGGTTTTTATTAAATTTCTTTTTGCCTTTTTTATCTTTTTTGCTCTTTTTATCTTTCTTTTTGCTCATTATTACCCCTAAATACTAATTAATATAGATTTTAATGCAACTTAGAAAATAAGTTAGGGCTAACTATAACAGCTTAAAAAAATATTGATAAACAAGAATAAGCAAAATTATTCTTGTTTTATTGAAACTTACAAGAAAACCTGTTTCTAAGGAAATATAAATAGCTTCCTGATAACGAAGTTAGAAGCATAGAACTAGTCTTAAAACAAATAGAAGCTTTATCTAAAACTTAGGTATTAAGCTAGCGATTGCAGCTAGTTACGAAAAACTATAACTAGTTATTATATTGATAGATAAATACTTAGCCCATTAATCTAAATTTAGTTTTAACTTAAATACTAAGGGCAACTAACTATTTTCATATGACACTAACCTTGTTAGCATGATGTACACTTTGCCACACAAAAGGTTATTAACTAAATTTTATTTGTTATAAGGGCTAAATCTAAAAATATGATTTTTACTCGGTTAACTAGGCAAGAAAAATGCCTCCTAATTTTGCTGCTTTTTGGGATGCTCTCTTGTAAAAGTAGTTATTCATCAATGAATAAGTCTGAAAAGACAGTTGATAATAAAGCTGCTGCTAAAACAGTTAGATTAATAGCAGTACAAGCAGAAACTACAGCCAAAACAATTCCTGTGACAGGAACACTTGTTGCTTATGATCAAGCAATTGTAAGTGTTAAAGTTCCAGGGCGGCTTCAACAAATCACGGTTGATCTAGGAACTGTTGTAAAAAAAGGCCAACTAATTGGACAAATTGATCCTCAAGATTATCAACTACGAGTTCAGCAAGCTGAGTCTGCATTAGCACAAGCTCGGGCCCGTCTTGCCTTAAACCCTAATAGTACAGAAGAACCAACTGACCCTAAGCAAATTAGTTTAGTTCGTCAAGCTCAAGCCCTGGTGGATGAGGCTAAAATTAAGCTTGATCGTAGTGCAGCACTAGTTAAACAAGGAATTATTGCCCAAGCTGAATATGATGTTTCAGAAACAGCCCACAAAGTTGCAATTAGTCGTTATGAAGATGCTGTTGAGGAATTTCATAATCGACTTGCTGTTTTAACTCAAAGACGTTCAGAACTAGAAATAGCTAAACAGCAACTTGCTGACACAAAAATTTATTCACCTTTTGATGGAGTAATACAGGAAAAACGCGCTAGTTTAGGAGAGTTTTTAGCTGCGGGTGCGCCTATTGCTACAGTTGTACAAGTTAACCCGCTACGGCTTAGAGCCGAAATTCCTGAGCGTGAAGCTAATCAAATAAAAATAGGTCAAAAAGTTCTTCTAAGTGTGGAAGCTAGTAGTAATAATTATAATGGACAAATCAAACGGCTTAGCCCAACACTTACGCAAGAAAACCGTATGCTAATGGTTGAAGCAGAGATTCTTAATGATGGTTCGCTAAAGCCGGGACTTTTTGCACGTGCGCAAGTGATTATTGATAATAAAAATACTATTACCACTGTTCCAAAAAGCTCAGTAATTAGCTTTGCTGGTATTGAAAAAGTTATTACAGTTAAAGATGGTAAAGCTGTAGAAAAAACAATCACAACTGGACAGCGCATAGACAGCATGATTGAAGTTGTTGAAGGGTTAGAAGTTGGTGATGAAATCGTAGCTGAACCAGGTAATCTTCAATCAGGACAGCCAGTAAATTTAACTAAATAAGGAAAATTTATGCAGAAGCTTGCAGAAGTTTGTATTAAAAGACCTGTTTTTGCAGCCATGATTATTTTGGCTTTAGTTGTGGTTGGTGCAGCTAGCTATTTTCGTTTAGGTGTTGACCGGTTTCCTTCTGTTGATTTACCTACGGTTAGTATTAGGACTGGTTTAGCTGGTGCTTCTCCAGAAGAGGTTGAAACCCAGGTTTCACAGAAAATTGAAGAAATTGTAAACACTGTTGAAGGCATAAATGAATTACGCTCGGTTTCTGGTCAAGGAAGTTCATTTGTTATTGTTACATTTAATTTAGACCGAGATATTGAAACTGCTGCTCAAGATATACGTGATCGGGTTGCTACAGTAATTCGCAGTTTGCCAGAAGATGCTGATGCTCCTGTAGTTTCTAAATTTAATAATGATTCATCGCCTGTTTTGACTGTTGCACTTTCTGGAAATCGCTCCATTAGAGAGTTAACAGAAATTGCAGATAAAGTAGTAAAAGTTCAGATGGAACGCTCTACAGGAGTTGGAGAGGTTCGTATTGAAGGCGGATTAGAACGTGCAATAAATGTTTGGGTTACAGCAGAAAAATTAGCCGCTTATAAAATCCCTATTACTACGGTTCGTAGTGCAATTGCAAATCAAAATGCAGATATTCCTGGCGGTAATATTACTACAAATACACGTGAAGAAACTCTTAGAACAATGGGTCAAATCAGTGATCCAAGAGAGTTTAATAATTTAGTTGTTACTACTATAAATGGCATGCCAATTAGAATTAAAGATATTGGACGTGCCGAAGATGGAACCAAAGAGCAACGTTCAATTTCTCGCTTAAATGGTGTTCCTACAGTAACTTTAGAAGTACGCCGTCAATCAGGCTCAAACACTGTTGAGGTTGTAGAAGCAGCTAAAGCAAATTTAGCAAAAATTAACAGCCAAATCCCTTCAGATGTAAAGCTAGAAATTATTCGTGATCAATCCCGCTATATTTATAACGCACTAAGCGAAATTAATTTACACCTGGTTTTGGGTAGCATATTAGCTTGTTTAGTTGTGCTTGCATTTATGCGAAGTTGGCGTTCTACCATTATTGCTGGTGTTGCTATTCCTGCATCAGTAGTTTCTTCTTTTGGTATGATGTGGGCTTTAGACTTTACCCTTAATAGCGTCACGATGTTAGCTTTAGTGTTAATGGTAGGTATTGTTATTGATGACGCAATTGTAGTTCTAGAAAATATTTTCCGTTTTGTTGAAGAAAAGAAAATGCCTGCTTTTCAAGCTGCAAAAGAAGCTACAGCCGAAATTGGACTTGCTGTTATGGCTACAACGCTTAGCTTAGTTGTAATTTTTGTGCCTGTTTCTTTTATGTCTAGTATTTCAGGACGGTTTTTATATCAATTTGGTATTACTGCGGCAGTTGCAGTTTTAGTTAGCTTGTTGATTTCATTTACTTTAACTCCAATGATGAGTGCGCGTCTATTAAGTGACAAAGATGCAAATGCTGGGCATGACACAGCTAAATCCAGAGGAGGTTTTTATAGTTGGATTGATTGGAGTTATACAGCAACATTAGCTTTTGCTATGCGACATCGTATTATTGTTACTGTAGTTGCTATAGCTGTAATAGCTTCTTCTGCACCACTCTATAGACTTGTTAAACAAGAATATATTCCAACAGATGTTGATGAAGCGGAATTTGATATAAATGTTAATGCTCCTGAAGGTGTAGGACTCCAAGCTATGAATGAAATAATGCTAATGGTGGAAAAAGATTTAATGGAAACACCAGGCGTTAATTTAGTGCTTGCTTCAACTGGAGGGGTTTTAGGTGGTGTTGGTCAAGGTCGTGCCTATGTTCGTATTGAACCGCATGAAGTAAGGACATTTTCTCTTACCAGGCTTTGGGAAGCTATAAAAAAAGGTTCTCCTTCAGATGCTTTTCGCGGGAATTATTCGCAAAGAGATGTTATGCAGGAGGTAAGAAAACGATTAAGAAAATATCGTGATTTGCGTTGCTCTGTACGTAATGCACCATCTTTTAATATTGGTGGTGGTAATTTTGAAATAGATTTTGTGCTACGCGGGCCCGAACTTGAGGCATTAGCTGAATATGCCGAACAACTACGCTTAAAATCAGAAGAAATTGGTGGAATTGTTGATGCAGACACAACATTAAAGCTAGATAAGCCAGAATTAAGAATTGAAATAGACCGAGAACGAGCAGCCGATCTTGGAGTTGATGTTAGAGATATTGCTACAGCATTAAGAATTATGGTAGGTGGCGATCCTGAAGTTTCTCGTTTTCGTGACCCTGCTGTTAATTATGACTATGATATAGAGCTTAGACTTAATGCAAAAGATCGAACAGATAAAACTTCTATTGCTCAACTTTATGTTCCCAATAAAACAGGAGGACTAGTTTTACTAGATAATTTTGTTAAGTTTTCTAAAACCAAAAGTGCTTCTCGTATTGATAGATTAGACCGTCAACGTCAAGTTAGCCTTCGTGCTGCTACTGCACCGGGTTATGCACTGGCTGATAGACTGGATGCGCTACGTGGTGCTGTAAAAGAAATGAACTTGCCAACTACCTATACAACTAGTATTTCTGGTCGTGGTAGAGAGTTAGAGCGCACTTTTTACAGAATTTCTTTGGGCATTTCTTTTATCAGTAATTTTTATGTATATGATGTTGGCTTCACAATTTGAAAGCCTAATTCATCCCCTAACAGTTTTGCTTTCTTTACCGCTTTCTATTCCATTTGCACTTCTTTCATTATGGTATACAGGCAACACGCTTAATCTTTATTCAGCACTAGGGATTTTAGTTTTATTTGGTGTTGTAAAGAAAAACTCTATTTTACAAATTGACCATATGAATAATTTACGTCAAGCAGGAATGGAACGTCTGCAAGCTGTTATACAAGGCAACCGGGATAGATTAAGACCTATTTTAATGACTACTTTGGCTTTAGTAGCTGGTATGTTACCCCTAGCCGTTGGTTCTGGCCCAGGTGCAGAAGAACGCCGTGCTATTGCTGTAGTTGTTATTGGTGGGCAGACGCTTTCTTTACTTTTAACCCTGATTGTTACACCTGTAGTTTATTCAGTATTTGATGATATAGGGGTATTGCTAAAGAAAATATTTGTTAGACCCGCAAGGCAACTTGGCACTGATTTACCAAGCTAAAGGTTTTGTTATCGCTAATGCGACTCAAGAATATTAGACCTCCAAGGGCTTTTACAATTTTTAGCTTGGATGCTTACTTTCAAAGAAGTTGTAATGTAGCTGACATAACTCTAAGGTATTTACCGGAGAACAGCGGAAAAAGGCTTGCAAAATTTTCTAATCTATCAGATAACCAATTGACCATTGTATAAATAATCAAATCTAATTAAATCTAAAAATGAGAGGAATATTACTTATGCCACGAACTTTGGGCCATGAGTTATCACTAGATTTTTTGCATGTTGTAGAAGCTGCTGCAATTTCTTCTGCACGCACTATGGGACAAGGAAAACGTAAATATTCTGATAAAATGGCTGTAGAAGCAATGCGTGAGGAAATGCGCAGTGTTCCTATACGTGGAGAAATTGTTATTGGTGAAGGTGAACGGGATAAAGCCCCAATGCTTTATATTGGTGAAAAAGTTGGTATGGGTGCAGAAGATGAAAATAGCAGCTATCCAGTTGATATTGCTGTTGATCCATTAGAAGGTACAAACCTTTGTGCAACAGGTGCGCCAAATGCTATTGCTGTACTAGCAGCAGCAGAAAAGGGAGGCTTACTAAAAGCTCCTGATATGTATATGAATAAATTAGTTGTTGGCCCGGCTGCTAAAGGCTATGTAAGCATTGATGCTCCACCAAAGGAAAACTTAAAAATTATTGCTCGTCGTCTTAATCGGGATGTTACGGATTTAGTTGTAATTGTTTTAGACCGACCTAGACACCAAAATTTAATTGAAGAAATTCGTAGCGCAGGTGCAAGAATACAGCTAATTGGCGATGGCGATTTATCTGCTGGTATTAGTGCGGCTGTTGCTGGTTCAGGTGTACATGCTGTTATGGGCATTGGTGGTGCGCCAGAAGGCGTATTAACCGCAGCCGCAATGCGTTGCTTAAATGGTGAAATTCAAGCTAGGTTTGTTCTTAAAGATCAACTCTCGGCTGAAGACCATGAAAAAGTTGCTGAAGATAGTGCTGTACTTGAAAGAATGAAAAGTATGGGAATAGCAGATCCAAAGAAAATATATACAACTTCAGATCTTGCCCCAGGTAAAAACATTGTTTTTGCTGCTTGTGGCGTTACTAGCGGAAATATGCTTAGAGGTGTAAGATTTTTTGGTGATGGAATTAGGACTCATTCCTTAATTATGACTACTTCACCTCGTTATGTAAGATTCATTGATAGTATTGAGCTAATTCAAGCACCAGATGTAATAGTCAGATTTTAGGTTATATTCTTTAATAATCCTATAATGCTATTTTCAAAGGCATATAAAAACCCAGTGATTTACCACTGGGTTTTATAAAAAATTATGCGGCTAAATACAGACAATATTTCAAAAATAGCTTATGTAATTGTGCTATTGTCTGTATTGATTTGGTTTACAGCTATAATTTTGCCGGCCTTTTGGCAATATCAAGGTAATCTAATAGCTGCATTTGTTTTACGTAAAATATTTGCTTCACTTTGTCATCAAAAGGCAGAAAGAGCTTTTTTTCTTTGGGGTTATCCTTTAGCAGTTTGTGCAAGATGTACAGGCATTTATTTAGGTATAGTCTTAGGTAGTGTGATTTATCCATTAATAAGAAATTATCGGCGTAGTGATGTGCCAGCAACTAAATATTTAATAATAGCGTTGTCACCAACAACAATAGATTTTTTGCTTAAAATATTTCATATTTGGGAAAATACCCATCTATCACGAGCCATTACTGGGATGATTGCTGGCATTGCAATAGCATTTTATGTTGTTCCTGCAATTGTAAGTTTATTGCTAGATTTATCCAAGGTGTTTGGAAAAAATAAAGGAGTCTTCTATGGATCAAAGTAAGCTAAAACCAGCTTTAATTTCTGGTGTAATCTTTGGCATTATTTCTGTAATTCCTTTGGTTGGCGCACTTAACTGTGTATGTTGTGCCTGGCTACTAGTTTGCGGCATAGTAGCAGTAAAAATGTTTATTAGTAATAACCCTAGCCCTGTAAGCTCTTCAGAAGGTGCAACGGTTGGAGCATTAGCTGGAGCAGTTGCTGGAATAATTTCAAATATGGTTAGTTGGACTATAAACATAGTTAAGATGCGTGGTGCATCAACTGAACAAATAAGACAAGAGTTTGAAAAAGCTCTTTCTCAACAACCTAATTTAACTGCTGAACAATACGATCAAGTAATAAAGATTATGGATATTATTTTAGGTAGTTTACCACTCTTTATTATTTTGTTCTTTCTTGTTGGTGTAATAATTATGACTATTTTTGGTGCTTTAGGTGGAGTAATTGGTGTGAAGATATTTAATAAAGGTAAAACACCACCTCCAAATGTTCCTTATGGTCAATCTTTTGGAGAAGGCCCGAAATCTTCTTATCCAATAAATCAATAAAGTTAATCTGGGGGCTAGCTAATGCAGCGAATATTAGATTCACTGTTATTTCCTCTCTTAGCTGTGGTAAGCGCATTTTTAGTTGGAGGGATTATTGTTTTTTTAGTAGGCGATAATCCCTTACGTGTTTATGAGATTTTCTTTGCTAGTGCTTTTGGTACAATTGACGGAATATCTTATACATTGTTTTATGCTACACCATTGATTTTTACTGGTTTAGCTGTTGCTGTGGCTTTTCGTTGTGGTCTGCTTAATATTGGGGCTGAAGGGCAACTTTATGTTGCTGCTTTTGCTGCTGCCTGGGTAGGTTTTACTTTAGATATTTCTCAATGGGTTGTTATTCCTCTTTGTATGATTGCGGCTATTGTGGCTGGTGCAATTTGGGGAGGAATCCCTGGAATCTTAAAATCTCGTTTTGGTAGCCATGAAGTTATTAATACAATAATGATGAATTTTATCGCTGTTGGAATAACTAGCTATTTTACCCAATATTACTACCGCTTGCCAGGTGATCCAATACTTCAAACTAAAACTATTTTTCCTCAAGCACAAATTCCTAGAATGAGTGCAATACTTGGCACTTTTGGAATAAATTTTCCTGCTTGGCTACCTCTAAACTTTGGCTTTTTTATTGCAATTTTTGCATGTATATTTGTTTACATTTTTCTTTGGAAAACTAAATGGGGTTATGAACTTCGGGCCGTTGGTGCTAATGCTTCAGCCGCTGAATATGGAGGCATTAATGTTGGAAGAAGTATTGTTCTTGCAATGTGTATTAGTGGAGCATTAGCTGGGCTAGTTGGTATTAACGAAGTGTTAGGATATCGTTATCGTTATTATGATGGTTTTTCTGCAAATTATGGTTTTACGGGGATTGCTGTTGCCCTACTTGGACGCAATCATCCACTAGGAATATTTTTGGCTGCACTGCTTTTTGGGGCCTTAGTTAGAGGTGGGCTTTTTGTTAACATTTTCTCTGACCGAGTTTCTAAAGACCTTGTAGTTGTTTTGCAAGCAGTAATTATTCTTTTTGTCGCTTGTGAAGCAATTTTTCAATTTTTGCAAAAAAGAAATCTAGCAACAGGAAAAAACTAAAACCATGATAGATGCTACAGATATTATTAATATTTCCTTAGTAGGTTCTACTATAAGACTTGCTACTCCTTTGATTTTAGCAGCTATTGGTGGGCTATATTCTGAACGTGCAGGAGTAATTAACATTGCTTTAGAAGGTATTATGTTAGCAGGTGCTTTTACTGCTGCTGCTGTAGCAGCTAAAACCGGCTCACCTTATTTAGCTGCTCTTTCTGCCTTGATTTCTGGTGTTGTAGTTGCGTTAATTCATGCTGTAGCTTGCATTCGCTATCGTGCTGATCAAGTAGTTATTGGCACAGCTATCAATATTTTATTTTTGGGCGCACCTGCACTTTTTCAAGGGCTTTTTTTGGCTCATCTGGTTCAACTCCACAACTAGAAACTGCACAAAGACTACCTAACTTGTTTATTTATATTGCCTTTATAGCTGTTCCTGTTACTTACTTTGTTTTATTTCATACTCGTTTTGGACTACGTTTAAGAATGATAGGCGAAAGTCCAGAAGCTGCCGACAGTGCTGGTGTTAGTGTAGAAAAAATCCGCTATATGGCCGTTTTAATATCTGGTCTTTTAGCTGCACTAGGTGGAGCTTATTTAGCTATTGGACAAAATTCTTTTTTTACTCGCAATATGACAGCAGGACGTGGTTATATTGCTCTAGCAGCCTTGATTTTTGGTAATTGGCACCCTACTAAAACTTTACTTGCATGTTTATTTTTTGGTTTAACAGAAGCTTTAGCCATTCGTATGCAAGGAGTCATAAATATCCCTAATCAATTTATTCAAATGGTGCCTTATATAATTACAATGGTTGTACTTGCAGGTTTTATTGGACGTGTTCACCCACCAAAAGCAATTGGTCAACCTTATGTTAAAGAACGTCGCTAAAATTTATAGGAATCTGGATCTTATCCATATGTTGTGGAAATAAATTTTTCTGGGGTTGTCGGATAGCCATTAAATAAGGTAGAATGAGGCTTGTCTTGCGATAAGAGATTGGCTTAATTTAACCTTAATGTATTAATCATAATTTTTCATTACTGGAGACATACTACTGCAAGATGTATAAAAGAAAACAACACAACTCCGGCTGATTAACTTAACTCTTAGGTCAGTTGTCTGCCGGACACTTTAAGGAGGAACGTCATGGCAAAGCGATTGACTAATCAACAAGAAATTTCTTCTAAAATAACTTCTCTCTCTGATACTGAAGCTGCCCAAGTCCTAGATTACATTAATACAATAGAATCCAAACACAAAATCCAAACTATTCAAATAGATGACGAATTGATAAACTATTTAGCTGATGCACGAGAAAACCGATGCGCTCGCCAAGTCATTGAATGGGAAAGAGTTCGCCGACGTGCTGATAGTCAAGATAACTTAACTTTTGCTGCTACTAATCGAAGTAAATAATAAAAAATAGCTGCAACAAAATAACGCTGCAATTTCAGCGTTATTTTGTTAGGGTTTTTAGCGTGTACGAATTAAGATTTCTGTTCCTTCTTCTAATTTAATTTTGTCGCTACCTCTAATAACATTTGAACCAGCACCACCAGCAGCACCAATGCCAGCACCAATTGCAGCCCCTTTTCCGCCTCCAATAATACCACCTAAAATTGCTCCAGCCGCCGCACCGCCTACAGTTCGCTTAGTTGTGGACGATCCACGACTGCCACCTTTAATATTGCCTTCTTCATCAACGGATTTAACAGACTTTTCTCCATAAACTTTTGTTACATCGCCTCTTAACGCATAGCTATCTCCAGCCGGCAAAGTAATCCTATCAAATACTAAAACTAATGAAGTTTGCCCCTTGACCTTGCCTGATTGCTTAACTCGTGAAAGATGCCCTTCTATTTGTGAATCAGCATAACGATTAGGTGTAAGTGCTGTAGCTGTAAAACGATCTCCTTCTTTTGATTTTTGTGAGTCAATTTCTGTATTTAATCTAATTTTCATTTGTGTACCACGAGGTACAGAATTATTAACAACTTTTGGCTTAATACTTGTAGGCTTACGAGTTGTTGTAGTGCGTGGGCGTGGACGGTTTGTTTGTGCCATTGTATCTGTTTGTATAACAGATAGATTAAGCATTAGTGCTATTAATGCTAAACTAGCTAACCAGTAAATCTTCTTTTTGTGCATAATGTCTCCAAAAGTGAATTTTTTGTATTTTCCCATACAAACTTGATTTTGTGTAATAGTTTACACCTTGATTGGTTAGGTTTTTATGGGGCATTATTTTTGATAAATCTTTAAGTAACTAGGAGTAAATATGTCAAACCTGATAGAGTTTTTTCTTAGTCGTCAACTTGAAACTATCCAATTAATTCGTAATTTGGTAGAGAGTGAAACCCCATCAGGTGATGTTGTTCGTATCGCTGGGATGGTTGAGCATTTAGCTGCGTTGCTTAGAGAACTTGACGCAAAAATAGAAATTTTTGCTACTTCTAATGGTTCTTCTCTTTATGCTCGTTTTGCTGAAGGTGAAGTTGAGTCGGATAAACCGCTATTAATTGTTGGTCATTGTGATACGGTTTGGCCGCTGGGAACAATCGCTAAACGTCCATTTAAGATGGAAGATGGAAAAATCTATGGCCCTGGCGTTTTTGATATGAAATCTGGTCTAGTAATAATGCTAGAAGCCCTAAGAGCAATCAAAGAATTAGACCTAAAAACACGCCGTCCAATAGAGGTTTTTTTAAGCTGTGATGAAGAACAAGGAAGCCCTTCCACACGCCAATTAATTGAAGACATCGCACAATCAGCTTATGCTGCCTTGGTTTTAGAACCTTGTCTGCCAGGTGGAAAACTTAAAACCTCCCGCAAAGGTATTGCCCAATATCAGTTAATCGCTCGGGGATGCTCTGCACATGCTGGAGTTGCCCCAGAAAAAGGTATTAGTGCGGTAGAGGAATTAGCCCAACAAATTATTAAGCTACATTCATTAACAAATCACACAGAAGGTATTTCTGTTAATGTAGGTGTTATTCAAGGCGGAACGCTTTCAAATGTCGTTGCTGCCGAAGCTAGAGCAGAAATAGACATCCGTTTTTGGACAAATCAGCAACAACAAAAACTCTCGACTGCATTAGAAAACTTAAAACCTGTCTTAAATGGGGCAGAGATTGAATTAATAGGCAAAGTCAATCGTCCACCTTTGGAACGCTCAGAAAGAATTGCTGAACTCTTTAAGCATGCTCAAAAGCTGTCTTTAGAACTAGGTTTTGAACTTCAAGAAGGCAAAACCGGTGGAGGTAGTGATGGCAATTTTATAGCTGCTCTAGGAGTTCCGGTTTTAGATGGTCTAGGCCCGGACGGTGACGGCGCACATGCAGATTACGAACATGTGCTAATAGGAAATCTCGCCCCACGAGCAGCATTAATTACAAGATTGCTGGAAACTGTTTAAGATATAATTTATATAAATAAAACAAAATCAAAACTAAGGAAAAGCTATGAAGTTACTAAAATTTTTATTATTGCTATTAATAGCTTTAGTAGTTACTACAAATACTTTTGCGGCGGATAATTCTAAGAAAAAAGAGCAAAAGCTAAATCTTTCAATGTTAAGCTTAGAGTTAAAAGCTTCCAAAACAGAGTTTCTTTTACTCGAACCTATTTCCCTTAGTGTTAAGTTAAAAAATAACCTTGGTCAGCCAATCGCTGACAGTACAAAACCAAAAGTTTCTTCTGAAGATGTAGTAATAAATTGCTCTTTTACAAATGATCAAGATAAAGAAAAAAAGCTTAAATTAACTGAGTTAACAGATTCTTTGGCTAGTGTTATTTCTGCCGAAGAAATCACTGAATCAGAAAAGCTTTGGCAATATCACTTAGTTAGCGGACGGACAGATTTATTTTCTAAGGCTGGCGAATATAAATTTCAACTTACTATCCATAGCGCAAAACAAAGATTAACCTCCAATTTATTGACTATTTCTATTATTGAACCTAGCGGGTCAGATAAAGAAATACTTGATAAATTAAAAGCTTTACCAGGATTTACTGATTTGATGAGTGCTGGCAGTATTTCAGAAGATAAAGAATTATTTGAAAGTGTAGAAAAATTACCTCGTGAGTTTCCTAATAGTTCTTATATTAATTATGTTATTTTCAATTTAGCAGAAATTCACTTTTCATTAGGGAATACTCAAAAAGCAATTTCCAATTTAAGTTATTTGGTAGAGACTGATAAATTTCCTTTTGCTAATCAAGCTTTAGGGTTTCTA